>WHSO01000155.1 GCA_009380075.1 Alphaproteobacteria bacterium
CAGGTGGTAGAGCAGCTGACTCTTAATCAGCGGGTCCAAGGTTCGAGTCCTTGTGCGCCCACCAATTTTCCAGTTGGAAATCAAGGGCGTAAGGCGCGGCAGGCTTTCCCGCCGCCTAGCGTTTTGCAGCCCTGTCAGCCGTGTTTTGCAAAACGTTCCCGTTCCGGTCTTCGCGGCGGGCGCGGTTGGCCTCGTCCAGGCCAGTGATCACGGCCCTCGAGCGGCGATGCCGGCGGATATATTTGCGGGCCATCTCCATCGTTTCCCAGCCGCAGACGTCGGCGATCGCCTCCCAGCTCAGCCCCCATTCGTGCGCGCGCACGGCGAAGCTCACCCGCAGCCCATGCAGCGTGCAGTCGTCGGGGAGGCCCGCCCCGCGGATCGCGTCGCGCATCATGTGCCGGAGATAGTCGACGCCCATCGGCTCGCCCTTCTTGCCCGCCAGCACGTAGACGCGGTCTTTCCCCTTGCCCTTCATCCAGGCGCGCAGCGCGCGGCTCAGATCGTCGCTGAGCGGGATCCAGACACGCTCCCCGGTCTTTTCCTGGCAGACGTTGATCTGCTTCGCGGCGATATGGTGGCGATTGGTCTTCGGGATGTCGCCGCCGCGCTGGCCGGTGTTGAGGTAGAGCGCGAATGTCGTTCGTTCAATCGTGCCGTGCCTCCACGCCTTTTCGAACGCGGCGATCTCGTATTCCTCCCAGGGGCGATGCCCCTTTGGCCGCGCCAGGCGGCCCGGCTTCGCGGCAGGATTCGACCAGCTCTGCGGCAGCAGGAAGGCGCGCGGCCGATCCCCGGCGTAGGAAAGGACCTTGCGCAGGATGGCGACGGTGTAGTCGGCCGTCCGCGCCTTGCCGGCAAGCTCGTCGCGCAGCGCGAGCACCGCCTCGCGGTCGATCGACGCCAGCTGCAGGTCCCCCAGCTTCTCCTTCAGGAAGTCCAGGTAGCGGATGTAATCCTTCTTCGTCTTCGCCGCGCGGCCGGTAAAGTCGGGCGAGGCCCGGTAGGCGGTGATCGCGTGGGCGAGGGTGCCCATGCCCGGCTCGTTCCGGCGCCGGTCCAGGTCGCCGTTGAGCTCGCGCAGCCTGGCCGCGAATTCAGGCGAGGTCGGGTCGTCGGGCAGGCGCAGGCCGGTCGGGCGGTGATAATAGTAAACCCGGCGGGAGCCGTCCGCCTGGCGCCGGCCGCGGATCTTATTGACGTTCGGCATCTTTACCAGCACTGCCCAGGCGCTCCCGAATGATCTCGGCGGCCGTCTTCGGCGGCGGCGCCGCTGCCTCTGAGCCAGTTTTGATCCGATCGGCCGCGTCGTCCAGATCCTCGATGTACCAGAGCCGGTTTTCCCCGTCCTTGATGCCCTGAGGATAGGCGCCCGCCTTCACCTTGCGGAGGAAAGTCGGCAACGAGACGCCGAGATACGCAGCCGCGAGCGGCGCCTGCATTCGGCGCGGCCAGTACGGCATGCGGAGCTTGGCGTACGGCATCGGCTCAGATGCTCACGCGGAGGAGGCCCGCCGGGCGGTCCTACCGTCCCGCCACTGGGCGAGATGACGGCAGAGGAGGCCAGCATGCGTATTGGGCGGGGGCGGCGGATGGGTGCTCCACCACGTCGCGGTACGGAATCGCGAATACGGAGCTAAGGCGACGTGTTCCAGCCGCGCCTGGGTAATCGTTCGACCGCTCGGTCCGTCAACCCAGTCATCAACCAAGGCCGACACGGAGACGAAGATGGGCGCTCGCGCCATGCGATCAGCCAAAGTTTCCCATGCTGAGCTGCGCCGGTATGGCGCCGTAAAGAACAACCCGACCGGCGTCTCGATCAGCTGCAGCGTTCCTTCTCCGACCGAGGCGTATTCAGCCTCACGGGTATGGCGCCACTGCAGCTGTGCGTCAGGCCAG
>WHSO01000140.1 GCA_009380075.1 Alphaproteobacteria bacterium
ACTCGGCCTCGACCGCGTCGGCCTCAACGAGGACTTCTTCATTCTCGGCGGCGATTCCCTGCAGGCGGTCGACCTGTTCCTGCGTATCGAAAAGGAGATCGGACGGCGTTTGCCGCGTTCGGTGCTGTTCGAGGCGGGCACGGTGGCGAAGATGGCGGAGCGCATCGAGGACTTCGTGCCCTCCTCCTGCGTGGTACCGATCCAGACCAAGGGCGATCGTCCGCCGTTTTTCTGCGTGCACGACGGCAACGGCCAGGTCCTCAATTACCGCGAGCTTTCACGATTCGTGGGTGACAAGCAGCCGTTCTACGGCATCCAGTGCCGCGGCCTCGACGGCGAGGAAGAGCCCTTCACCCGCATCGAGGACATGGCCGCATATTACGTACAGGAGATCCGGAAAGTTCAGCCCGAGGGGCCATACTACCTGGGCGGCTATTCCTTCGGCGGGCGCGTCGCCTACGTCATGGCCCAGACCCTGTGCGCCGCGGGTGAAGAGGTCGCCCTGCTGGCCCTGTTCGACACCTACAGCGCCTATGGCCAGCGCAAGGTCCGGACGCACGACTGGCTCGCGTACCACCTGGAGCGGATGAAGGCCCTGCCGATGGTCCGGGCTCCCGCCTATCTGAAGCAGCGTGCAAGGAACTTCGCGAAGATGGCTTTCATGCGGGCTCGCCTCAAGAGCTACTCCGCCGCCTGGCATTTCTACAAGTCGCGCGGCAAGCCGCTGCCGCGCGTCCTGCGCCGCCCAATACCCGCAAACGACATGATCCGGCGCGCCTACCGGGCGCAGCCCTACGACGGCGACGCGACGCTGTTCAAATGCGAGCTCTATGCCTGGGCCCACGCCGACCAGCATAACGGCTGGAAGGAGCTGATCAGGGGGAACCTGGATATCCGGCCGATCCCCGGGGGCCACTACGAGATCATGACCCAGCCCCACGTCCGGACAATCGCGAAGGAACTGGCCGCTGCCCTCGACAAGGCGCGGGCAGCGCACACCGGGCGCATCCGGGGTCCGGCCCGAGCGTCATGGCGCGGCACGTCGGCCCGTCGCGAATCGCGCGTTGACACGGGCGCGCGGTGAATGCCGGCGCGGTAAAAGGAGGGGGCGTCAATGGACATTGAGGTCGAGAAAACCATTACGGATATCGTGAGTCGGCACGCGCAAGTTCAGCCGGACGCCCCAGCCCTGGTCGCCGAGGGACAGGCGCCCCTGACCTACGCCGCTCTCGCCGGATTGATGGACCGTATTCGGCAACAACTCAACGCCGCCGGATTCGGCCGCGGCGACCGCATCGCCACGATCGGCCCCAACGATGCCTCGACGGCCGCCCTCGTGACCGGCATCTGGGGATGCGCCGCCGCGGTGCCGATGAACCCGGCGCTCTCCACCGGTGAGTTCGCGATCTACTTCCGCGACCTGCAGGTGCAGGCCGTTGCCATCATCGGCGGCGTGGACACGGTGGCCGGCATGGTGGCGAAGGACATTGGTCTGCCGGTCCTGTCGGTCGAACGCGTTGGTCGTGATGTTGCCGGCATGATCGATATTCGCCCGCTCCCCGGTGGCGCAAAGGTGGCGCGTCCGGGCGCCGCGAGAGGCGACGATCTCGCGCACGTACTCCTCACCTCAGGAACGACCTCCCACAGCAAGGTGGTCCCGATCACACTCCGGCAATTATCGACCAAGGCCCACCGTTACGCGGAAGCCCTGGAGCTGACGGCAGCGGACCGATGCCTGAACCTGATGCCGCTGTTCCACGGCCATAGTCTCCAGGGTGCGCTTTATCCCACACTATTTGTGGGCGGCAGCATAGTCACACTGCCCGAATTTTCCATGGAGTCGTTCTTCCGCCTGCTCGCGACGCTGGGGCCGACCTGGTACACGGGGAGCTATACCTTCCAGCATGCAATCCACGCGGCGGCGGCGCAGCACACCGCAGAGATCGCAAATTCGCGGCTGCGTTTCATCCGGACAGGTTCTGGGCACCTCGACGACCGGATCGCGGAGCAGCTCGAAGGGTTTATGCACACCCCGGTGATCGCCGGCTACTCCACCACGGAAACGAGTTGCATTTGCGCCAACCCCTTGCCACCCCGCAAACGCAAACGCGGTACCGTGGGCCTGCCCGCCGGCACCGAGGTTGCGATCGTGGACCCGGACAACCGGCCGTTGCCGCCAGGGGAACGCGGTGAAGTGGTCGTCCGCTGCGCGGAAGTCTTCAGCGGTTACGAGAACGATCCGGCCGCCAATGCCGAGAGCTTCGTCGACGGCTGGTTCCGCACCGGCGACGAAGGCGTTTTCGACGACGACGGCTACCTGACCCTTACCGGACGCATCAAGGACATCATCAACCGGGGCGGCGAGAAGATCACGCCGTCGGAGGTCGACGCCGCCCTGATGGCGCATCCCGATGTGGCCACAGCCGTGACCTTCCCGGTGCCGCACACGACGCTGGGCCAGGAGGTGGCGGCGGCGGTGGTGCCCGAGAAGGGTGCG
>WHSO01000096.1 GCA_009380075.1 Alphaproteobacteria bacterium
CGATCTTTTCGTTTTGCCGCCGGCATAGAAAGGGCGGGGCGGCCTTCACCGCTCCCGCCCCTTATAGCAGGCAACACTGGTGACGGCTTACTTGCAGTCGACGGTTATCGGCTCGTTCTCGCCGCCGGGCTTGTAGTCGATGGTGCAGGACATGCCGGCCTTGAGCGCGCTGCGTTTGCCGGGCTTACCGTTGATCGTGATCTTGGTGCGCGATCCGGAAATCTTCGACTTGATGTCCTTGCCCGAGTCCTTGAAGGTGATCACGCGTCCGTCGGGGGAGACCGTACCAAGTTTGATCGAGACCTTGTTCGACGGTGGCTTGATGTTGAGGATCTCGCTCACCATGGCGACCGTTTCCGGCGGTTGGTCGAGGGCTGCGCGCACCGCCTTCGCAACGTCCTCGCCGTAGAGAGGCTCGACCGGCCGGCCGGCCTTCTCGGCCTGGGCGACGAGTTCCTTGTCCTCCATGGACTTCTTGTACGCCGCGATCAGTGCCGCGGTGCGGTCGGCCGGGATGCCGCCGGGGCCGGCGGTAAAGCGCGCGAGCTCGGCCTGCGACGCGATTAGTGCCGTGATCGACTTGGCATTCTTTTCTTTCACGATGTTGGCGAGCATGGGCACCCCGGGGTTCGGCGTGCCGCCAATCTGGGCGATGAACCGGCCGTAACCGTTGTTGACGAACAGCGTCGCCGACGACAGGGAGCCCAGGGAGGCATCGATTTCCCCGCGCCGCATCGCGAGTTCCGCATCCGTGCCGTCGTAACCGAAGATCATCTTCATGTTCCAGCCGAGCGCCTTCGACAGCATCATCGTGTCGTTGTAGGCCGACGACCCGACGCCCGCGGTTGCGAAACGCACCGGCGTCTTGGCGGTCTTGAGGTCGTCCAGTGTCTTGATGCTGGTTTGCGACGCTACCATGATCACGCGCGGGTCGGTGGCCGCCTTGCCGATCCAGGTCATCTTGGTGAGGTCGAACTTGACCCCCTTGCGGCCCAGGAGCTGGGCGAAGATCAGGCCGGTATTGAAGATGCCGAGGGTCTGGCCGGTCGCCTTCGCATTGGCGATCTGGTTGGCACCGATGATATGGCCGGCGCCGGGGACGTTCTTGACCACGAAGGTCGAGCCCGGAAGGTATTTTTGCATGTACTTGGAAACGAGGCGGCCATAGAAGTCATAGCCGCCGCCGGCGCCCGTGGCGACGACGTAGGTGACGGTCTTGCCCTTGTAGAAGGCGGCTCCGTCGGCGGCGGAGGCGTCCCGCGCCGTCACGCCGGCCAAGGCAATCCCCGCGGCCGCTGCCAGCGCGCCCGTGCGCAGCGCAAGATTCGGCTGATGCAACATTGGTTTTCCTTTCGTGTTGCGGTCGGGGCCCTACGTCGCCGGCGTCCGACGTGTCGTGGCCGGAACCGGGGAAGGGACCCGGATGAAAGCGGAAACAGGGTGTTTTTTTGTTCAGGTCGTTGATATTGAAAGCATAGCGGGAAGGATGGTCGGTGGCAAACTTACCCGGTCGTCGAGGCCGGGGCCGCCGGGCTCATTTGCAGGACAGCCGGCGGGCCTCCAGCGTGCCGGCGCGGTCCACGATTTCGGCGGCGCAGGTCATGCCGGCTTTGAGCTTGTCCCGGCCTTGGTCGCAGATTCCTCCGATGCAGACATTGGTCCGTGCACCGGAAACGGCGATGGCCTTGCCACCGATCACGACGCGGCTCCCGCCATTTTCGACCTTTTCGAGCTTTCCCGTCAGGCTGTCGGCGCGGGCGCCGTCGCCGGGATGCATGACGAGGGCGGTTGCGAGAGCGAGGAGGGGAACGGCCGCACCAAAGCGACGACGATGGGGTCGTGTCATGGGTCTCTCTCCGATTTGTCGCGGACGCGGCATCGCCGCGTGCCATGGCGTGCTCATCCTACGCCATCCAGGCCGGCGCGATACGGCTAAAATGAGGCGCTACCGCACCGCAGCGCCGACGAAAAAGGGGCGGACACATGTGTCCGCCCCTTCGTAACGTCAATGCGGTGTCTTACTTGCAGGCGACCATCGCGGCCGCACCCGAATCCACGTCCGCGGTGCAGGTCATGCCGGCCTTGATGTCGCCACGCTTGGCCGCCTTGCCTTTGATGGTGACCTTGGTTTTCGAATTGGAAATATCGACGGTCTTGCCGGCGATGGTGACCTTGCGGCCTTCGCCTTCGACGCCGTCAACCTTGCCCGAGGCGCCGGCGAAGGCGCTGCCAGCGACGATCATCGAGAGGGCAAAAGCGGCGGCAAACAGAACACCAGTGATCTTCATTGAAGTGGTCCTTTCATTCCGGCATCCCACGCGGAGCGCTTCTCCGGAAAATGGGGTGGCGGGTCTTATTGAGCATAAAAGGCCAAGGCCCAATTCGGACCATGCCTCCCTCCGGAACCGCTTGTTCTGTCTTGTTTCGGGTCCGGCCGTTGCCATATTGCGACAGGTTTTGCAGAGGTGCAAGGGGATGATCGGGGCGTGAAAATTTGCGATAAAATTTCAGTCGTTTAAGTGTTCAAATCGTGTCTAAAACAAGGCGAGAATAGTTGCAAAAATATCACCGACGATAATCTTGGAGCCATAAGAAAGGGCGGACCGATGGGTCCGCCCTCCATTCCGCCAAAAGGAGGTCCGTATTACTTGCAGGTGATCGACGTGGCCTCACCCTTGCCCTTAGCATCGCACATCATGCCGGCCTTGATGTCGTCACGCTTGGCCGACTTGCCCTTGACCGTGATCTTTGTCCTCGATCCGGAAACCTTGTACTTGGTCCCGCCGATGACGACGGTACGGCCGCCATTTTCAACCGCGTCGACCTTGCCTTCCTTGGCAAGGGCGTCGGTGCCGCCGGCGGCGACCAGGGAAAGCGCAAACACGGAGCTGATAATTGCGGTAGAGATCTTCATTTCAGGATCCTCTTATGAAGCGCCTTAAGGCCGTATAACCCTGTTATAATAATGCCTTAAGGCAGGTTTTTGTTGCAGTGCATGAACGGGTCTTTGTTCCCCGACACACATCCCTGACCCCCTAGGCGACCAAAGTCATCCATGAAGGGCTGAATATTTTGATCTAGATTACGGGTCCGCGCAAGCAGGATAGATCTTGCCGGTATGTAAAATTTACTTTTTGTATCAATATGGTAACAAGTATTTTTCCGGCCCTGTGCGAGTGAGGTAGGGGTTCGTTCCCGCCTGTCTCGGGTGGGGCGGACGGGGGCGCTGGTGGGACGGACCGTGTCCACGTCTTGTGCCGAAGAGACCCCCTGCCGTCGCCTTAATCTGGGCCCAGGAGGTTGAGGACGTATCCGGTCACAAAGCCCTCGAACAGTATTTGCTCGAGAAGGACAATCAGCAGCACATACATCACCACCCAGCAGGCCAGGGTCAGCATCGCAACGAGGCGCCAGCTTTCGAGGGCGTAGAAACGCAGGAAGGCGGCAAGAAAGGCGGGAACGCCGATCCAGAACCCGAACAAAAGGACGGCGACGACCAGGCCGTAGAAATAGGCCCATAGCAACCATTCCCGCTGCTTGCGGCTGCGGCCAACGACAGACGGGTCTTCTACAAGGGTCGTCATCTGTGTATTGGCGGGGATATCCATCCTCACCTGGCCCTTGGTGGCCTGGGTAATTTCCTCCATGTAGATTTCGAACGCGGTGCGCGGGTCGATACGGCCCTCGGCTTTGTGGAAATTGTGCATGTCGAGCCCGATCTGAAGCAGCGACAGCAGGATTCCCGGTATGCCGATGATCATGGGAAGCATCGCCGCCTGCCACGGGTAATCGGCGGCGATGGCGACCATGACCGAGAAAATGCCGAGCATCACCACCCCCAGCAACGTCCGCCCGTGCAGGAGCGCCTGAAGGTGGGATGTCTTACGCGGGCCCTTGGCCGCGGGGGCATTATCCGACGACATGGACGGCTCCCTCCTGTTTGTCCTTGTAGCCGCGGTAGACCGCGTAGGCGATGGTGGCGAGGATCAGCCCCATGAGCACCAGCGACAATGGCCGGACGAAGAAGTCCCAGCGCCACAGCGCCCAGGCCTTGTGCAGTGATTCCTCGGCGATCTGTCCCAGCACGATGCCGATGACGAAGGGTGGCCGGGGCCAGTCGTACCTGAGAAGCGCGTAGCCGACGGGACTCAGGATCATCAGGAGGACCAGGTTTTCCCACTGGCCCTTGGCCATCAGCGTGCCGAACACGACGACAATCAGAATGAACGGAATGAGGATGCCGCCGCGGACGAAGGTCAGCCGCACCAGCGGCTTGGTCGCGAACAGCAGGATCACCACCGCCGCCACGTTGGAGACCACGAGCGCCCAGATCAGGATCCACACGAGATCGAGGTGCTCCGTGATCATCTGCGGGCCCGGTTGAATGCCGAGGATGAGGAACGCGCCGAGCATGATCGCCATTCCCGACGAACCCGGCACGCCGAAGAACAGGGTGGGCAGGAGCGAGCCGCCCTCCTTCGAGTTGTTGGCGGTCTCGGGCGCGATTACGCCACGGATGTCGCCACGGCCGAAATTTGAGGGTTTCTTGCAGGTCTGGACAGCGTGGCCGTAGCAGATCCACGACGCGGCGGAGCCCCCGAGGCCGGGAAGGATGCCGATGAAGGCGCCGATCATCGACGTGCGCACGACCAGCCACATATGGTCGAAAGTCGCCATCATGCCGCGAATCTGCGCGCGGACGGAGGTTTGAGCCTCTTCCTTGGTGACAGCGGAGATGGCGCCGCCCTTGACGCCGAGATGGATCATTTCCGGTACCGCAAAGATCGCCAGCACGGCGGTAATCAGGTCCATGCCTTCCCACAGGAACAGGAAGTCCTCGGAGTAGCGTGCGATGCCGGTCTGGGGGTCCTGGCCGATGAAGGCCAGCATCATCCCGAAAAAGCCGACCAGGATGCCCTTGGAGATCGCTGTGCCTGAAACGAAAGCGACGAAGGTGATGCCGAGCAGGGCGAGAAAAAAGAACTCGGCGGGGGAGAACACCAGCACAACTGGCTCGATTACCGGGATCAATATCGCGAGCACCATGGCGCCGATGATCCCGCCAAGGCCGGACGCCATGAGCGAAGCGCCGAGCGCCATGCCGGCTTCGCCCTTCTGCGCCATGGGATAGCCGTCGACGATGGTCGCCGCCGCGTCACCCTCGCCGGGAACGCCGAACATAATCGATGTGAGCTGCCCGGCGGTCCCGGTTACCGCGTGCATGGACAGCAGGAAGACCGCCCCGCCCACCATGTCCTTGCCGAAGATGAAAGGGATCATCAGCGCGATGGCGAGGCGGCCGCCGAGGCCCGGAAGAGCGCCCACCACCAGGCCGATGGCGGTGCCGAGCAGCATCATCCACATGTTGTAGGGCGAGGTGAGCAGGCTCAGCAGGGTGGTGAACATCAGTTCGATCGACATGATTCCGGTTTCCCGCGTTTCGAGTGCGCAGTGTCCGCGTCCTCGGATTCGTTCGCACTTCACGCACGGCGCCTGTCCGCAGGATGAGCGGGCACCGCCGGCATGAAACACGCACGGTAGGTATCTTGGTTCAGGGGTGGTGGAGCGCCGTCGCCCGTCTCGGGCCCGCCTGTAGGTCCAGGTCGGAAAGCGCCCCCTGAGGGCTTAGCCTAGAATCGCGCGGCGGATACTACACGGATTCCCCATGCCGTGCGAGGGATGCTGGGGCAGGAATGCTGCCGCTTCCCTGCCCTCGGGGGCGGGCAAAATGACTGGAAATGTTGGTCCACGCACGTAACCACGGCTACCGCCCCGGGGCTGCGGCCCACGGAGCCTCCCGGCAATCCGCGGGGCGCCCGCGTTATTCCGGGAACCAGTTGTTCAGGACGTATTCGGTCACGAAGCCTTCGAACAGCACCTGTTCCAGCAGCGTCACCAGGATTCCATGCATGACGATCCACGACCCCGCCGTCAGGATGAGGGTCAGCTTCCACGTTTCCCGGGAATAGTAACGGAGGAAAGCGGCCATGAAGATCGGATAGCCGATCCAGAATCCGAACAGCAGCACGACCGCGAGCAGGCCGAAGAAATAGGCGAAGAGGATGATCTCCCGCCGCTTCCGGTCCTGCACCATCACTGTATGATCCTCGACCAGGGTCTGGAAGCCCGTAGTTCCAGGCTTCAGTTCCATCTGAACCTTGCCGCCGGTGTGCTTGAGGATGTCGGCCATGTATTTTTCGAAATCCGTGCGCGGGTCGATCTTGCCTTCGGCTTTTTTGAAATCGCGGATGTCGAGGACGACCTGAAGGGCCGTCAGGGCCATGCCGGGAATGCCGATAACGAAGGGAAGGAAGTTCGCCGGCCAGCTATAGCCCCACGCGACGTAGACCATGATCGCGAAGATCGAAAACATCAGCAGCGTGAAGCGGGTGCGGCCGTGCCGCAAGGCCTGCCACGTCGTCGTGGCGTGGGGACTGCCGGATGCGGGGCTAGAAGACATGGCTTTCCACCTCTTTCTGGCTGTCCTTGTAACCGCGGTAGATGGCATAGGCGATGGTGGCGAGAATCATTCCCATCAGGACGAGCGACAGCGGCCGCAGGAAGAAGTCCCAGCGCCACAGGGCCCAGGCCTTGTGCAGGGATTCCTCGGCGATGGTGCCCAGCACGATGCCGATGGCGAACGGCGGGCGCGGCCAGTCGTACTTCAGCAGGCCGTAGCCGATGACGCTGAGGACGGCGAGGAGGATCAGGTTTTCCCATTGTCCCTTCGCCAGCAGGACGCCGAACACCACGACGACCAGCACGAAGGGGATCATGATGCCACCGCGCAGGAAGGTGAGGAACGCCACCCAGCGGGTGATGAACAGCAGGATCACCACCGCCGCAATATTGGAGACGACGAGCGCCCAGATCAGTATCCACACGAGGTCGAGGTTCTGGGTCAGCATCAGCGGACCGGGCTGGATGCCGAGGATCAGGAAGGCGCCGAGCAGGATCGCCATGCCCGAGGAGCCGGGAACGCCGAAGAACAGCGTCGGCAGGAGCGAGCCGCCTTCCTTGGAATTGGTGGCGGATTCCGGCGCGATCACCCCGCGCACGTCGCCCTTGCCGAAGGTTTCGGGGTTCTTGCAGCTCTGCACCGCGTGGCCGTAACAGATCCAGGCCGCGGCGGAACCGCCGAGACCCGGCAAGATGCCGATGAAGGCGCCGATCATCGAACAGCGGAAGACCAGCCAGTTATGGCGGAAGGTTGCGGCCATCCCTTTGAGCTGCGCGCGCACGCCGGTATCGGCCATATCCCTCGAGATCGCCGAGATCGCGCCACCCTTGACGCCGAGGTGGATCATTTCCGGTACCGCGAACAGGGCCAGCACGGCGGTGATCAGGTCCATGCCGTCCCACAGGAACAGGAAGTCCTCGGAATAGCGGGCGATGCCCGTCTGCGGGTCCATGCCGACGAAGGCGAGCATCATGCCGTAGAAGCCGACGGTGATGCCCTTGAAGATCGCGGCGCCCGAGACGAAGGCGACGAAGGTGATGCCGAGGAGGGCGAGGAAGAAGAACTCCGCCGGCGAAAACTTGAGCACGATCGGCTCGATCACCGGAATGAGCACCGCCAGCACCGCGGCGCCGAGAATACCGCCGATGCCCGACGCCATCAGCGAGGCACCGAGTGCGACTCCCGCCTGGCCCTTCTGGGCCATGGGAAAGCCGTCGACGATGGTGGCCGCGTCGTCGCCGGTTCCCGGAACGCCGAACATGATCGAAGAGATCTGCCCCGCGGTGCCGGTGACCGCATGCATGGACAGCAGGAACACCGCCCCCGGTATCATTTCCTTGCCGAACACGAAGGGAATCATGACGGCGATGGCGAGCCGTCCCCCAAGCCCAGGCACGGCGCCGAAGAAAATGCCGATGCAGGTGCCGAGAAGCAACATCCACATCGTGTACGGCGACGTCAGCAACTGCGTAAGCGTGCCGAAGATCACGTCAACATTCATATGTCGCGCCCCTGTTCTGTTGTCGTCCGAATTGCTCCGCCGCGGGGGTGGTACGCCTTCGCGGCTGTTTCGGTTCTGTGTGCTTGCGCGGCATTACTGCCGGTTCATTTTGGACCGGGATCAGACCTTTACGTCTTCAAATCCTTGTGCGTTTTCCAGTTGTTCGAACCAGTCGAAACCCATCTTCTTGATGATGCGGGAATTGATCACGATCACGCGCGCTTCCTTCTGAGCATCGTTGTTGCAGCGCTGGTGCGTGACATACGGCGGGACGTAGATGAAGTCGCCTTCCTTCCATTCGAACTTCTTCGGTTCGTTGGCCCAGTCCCAGATGAATTCGTCCTTGCAGTCGAATTCGACATCCCAGTGCAGATCGTAGCCGTGGCCTTCGACCACGTAGGCGATTTCCTCGGTCAGGTGGCGGGTCTTGCCGGTGGCCTTGCCGGGGTCGATGAACTGCATGTAGGCATCGATGCACATCTCCGCCGTGCCCATCTTTTCATGGATGATGTGCTTGATGAGCCCGTCCGGCGACCGTTCCATCGGCATCTCGTGGGACCTTACGGTTTTCTTGGCCGAGGTCTTGTAGGCATCCCGAAACGCAGCGGATTCCTTCAGCCCCTCAAGGTAGAACGAGCAGTCCTTGTCGCTCCGCGCTTTCGCCTTTTCGTCATCGAACGCCATGTCAACAGATCTCCTTCAGCTTCGGCGCGCTCCGGTGGCGCCGTCGAATCGTTTTACCTGGTCGGGTCCGAAAGTCCCCTCACAGATTTGTCGGCGGGGCGTAGTTTTCACCGCCGGGGGAGGGGACCTTGGGCGGGTAGTCCACCATCTTCTGGAACAGCATGTGCATGAACAGGAACAGCGGTTTCGCCTTCATCACCAGCACCACCATCTCGTCGTCGCCGTCGTTGAGGTGCTGGTGGACGCAGCCGTTCTCGACAATGCAGGCGTCGCCCGGC
>WHSO01000059.1 GCA_009380075.1 Alphaproteobacteria bacterium
GCCGAGTACCGCGCCGACGCCTCCGGGCGCGCTATAGCCAAGCGCCTCAACGCCGAGGGCATCCCCGGCCCTAAAGGCGGCGCCTGGAACGCCAGCACCATCAACGGCGCCCGCGGGCGGGCCAACGGGATTCTACAAAATCCGGTCTATGCCGGCCGCCTGACCTGGAACCGCGTCCGCATGGTCAGGGATCCGGGCAGCGGCAAGCGGATCAGCCGCATCAACCCGGACGTCGATCGGATTGTCACGGTCGACGAAAGCCTCCGTATCGTCGACGATGCCACCTGGGCGGCCGTACAGGCGCTCAAGGCGCGCCGGGCGGAACACCCCGCCCATATCAACCGGCGGCCCAAGCAGCTCCTCTCCGGGCTCCTGCGCTGCGGCGAATGCGGCAGCTCGATTGTCTCCATCGGTGCAGGGCGGATCGGCTGCGCCCGCCGCAAGGAAACCGGCACCTGCGGAAACACCCGCACCATGACCATGATCGAGGTCGAACGCCGTGTTCTTGCGGGCCTCAAGGAGCGCCTGGTCGCGCCCGACGCCCTGGCCGCCGCCCTGGCCGAGTACCGCGCCGAGCGGGACAGGGGACGTCGGGACGCCCGGGCGAACGCCGTTCGCCATCAGCGCCAGCGCACCAGCCTCAAGACCAGGATCGACCGAATCATCGACGCGATCGCCGATGGCAACGACACGCCGAACATGCGGATCAAGCTGCTCGAGTTCGAGGCGGCTCTGGCAGCGCTGCCTTCCCTACAGGACAAGGGCGCTGCCGATGTCGTCGAACTCCACCCTTCGTTCCCGGAGATCTACCGCCGGAAAATCAAGGGCCTCGAAAGCCTCGCCGCGGGCGACAGCATCATGCGCAGCGAGGCGTCGCAGATCCTCCGGTCGCTGATCACGGCCCTGACGATCCACGCCCGGCCGGGCCGGGGGCAGTACGAAATCGAGCTCGAGGGATCGCTGGCCGGCGTCCTGGCCCTGGTCG
Organism: Alphaproteobacteria bacterium; assembly: GCA_009380075.1. Classification (GTDB taxonomy): domain Bacteria; phylum Pseudomonadota; class Alphaproteobacteria; order SMXQ01; family SMXQ01; genus WHSO01. Next base: position 986 of record WHSO01000059.1, read on the forward strand.
AGGGCCGGGACACCAGCCGAGAAGTTAGGGTAACGGTGGTAGCGGAGGAGGGACTCGAACCCCCGACACAAGGATTATGATTCCTCTGCTCTAACCAACTGAGCTACTCCGCCAAGAGGAAGCGCCGGCCGGGGCCGACGCGAGAGGAAACAGGCGTATAGGCCGGGGTCCGTTTCGTGTCAAGCCGCGCGCAGCGGCGGCCCGGACGCCGGATCGCCGCGCTGCTCAGGCCGCCGCCCGGCCCCGGATCCAGCCACCACCGAGTACCCGGGAGCCGTCGTAGAGGACGCAGGCCTGGCCTGGGGCAACGCCGTATTCCGGCGTCGCGAACGTCACCACCGCGCCGGCCCCGCCGGCGCGGACCGCCGCCGGCACCGGCCCGTGGGTCGAGCGGACGCGCACCGTCACCGGCCGCGGCGCATCGCCCAACGGCTCCGCATCGAGCCAGTTGACCTCGCCAAGTTCGATCGCGGCGACGGCAAGGGCCGTGCGAGGGCCGACGACGACGCGGCGCCGATCGGCGTCAAGGGCGACGACGTAGAGCGCGCCGGCATCGTCCCCCGCCCCCGCGCGCCCGCCGACGCCGATGCCCCGGCGCTGGCCGATGGTGTAATGGATGATACCGCGGTGCTGGCCGAGAACCGTGCCGTCGACATGGACAATGTCCCCCGGCTCGGCCGCGCCGGGGCGCAGCTTCTCGATCACCGTGGCGTAGCGGCCCTGGGGCACGAAGCAGATGTCCTGGCTGTCGGGCTTGTCCGCAACCTCGAGGCCGAAACGCTGGGCCAGCGCCCGGGTCGCCTGCTTGTCCGGCAGGCCGCCGAGGGGAAAGCGCAGGAGGTCGAGCTGCGCGCGCGTGGTCCCGAACAGGAAATAGCTCTGGTCGCGCGCGGGATCGGCGGCGCGGTGCAGTTCGGGCCCGGCGGCACCGTCGATGCGACGGGCGTAATGACCGGTCGCCAGCGCGTCGGCGCCGAGCTCGCGCGCCGTCGCCAGAAGGTCGCGGAATTTCACGGTCTGGTTGCAGCGCACACAGGGGATCGGAGTCTCGCCGCGCAGGTAGGCGTCGGCGAAATCCTCGATCACGTCGGCGCGGAAGCGACTTTCGTAGTCGAGGACGTAGTGGGGAATGCCGAGGCGCGTCGCAACGTTGCGCGCGTCGTGAATGTCCTGCCCCGCGCAGCAGGCGCCCCTGCGCGCGACCGCCGCACCGTGGTCGTAGAGCTGGAGCGTGATGCCGACGACATCGTACCCCTGCCCCGCCAGCAGCGCCGCCGTCGCCGACGAATCGACGCCGCCCGACATCGCGACGACCACGCGCGTTTCGGACGGACGCTTGCCCGCCACCAGGGGCGGCGCGGCGTCCAGGGTGTCGAAAATTTCGGCGGCGAGGGACATGGATAAACCGGCGGAGGGCGATCAGGTGTCGAGCATGTTGCGGGTTTCCAGCGGCAGGGTCACCGTCAGGCCATCGAGTTCGGGACTCATGATGATCTGGCAGCCCAGCCGCGAGGTCGCGGTGAGTCCGAAAGCGAGATCGAGCATGTCCTCCTCGTCCTCGGTCGCTTCGGGCAGGCGCTCGTAATCCTCCGGCGCGACGACAACGTGGCAGGTCGAGCACGCAAGCGAGCCTTCGCACGCCCCTTCGATGTCGATGCCGTTGGCATGGGCGATTTCCAGCACGGACAGGCCGACCGGCGCGTCCACATCCTTGCGGGTTCCGTCCTTATCGATGAATGTCATCTTCGGCATCTTGCGTAATCACCTTTCATGTCACGACTTGGTTACGTTACGTGGAAGCGGCGGTCCGGCGCGACGCGTCGGCATCGGCGGTCCCCAGCATGCGGCCGCGAAGCGCCATCCACGCCTCGATGAACGCGTCGGCATCGGCATCGGTCGAACCGAATCCGAGGCTGACGCGCACAGCGCCCGCGGTCACCTCGGGGCCGAGATCCATCGCCGCAAGCACGTGGGACGGCTCGACCTTGCCCGACGAGCAGGCCGAGCCGGCACTGACCGCGATTCCGGCAAGATCAAAGGCCATCACCTGGGTCTCGGCCTTCAGGCCGGGAAGTGCGATACAGGTCGTGTTCGGCAGGCGCGGGGCGCCGGCGCCGACGATCACCGCGTCCTGGCCGGCCTTGCGCACCGCCGCCTCGATGCGGTCGCGCAGCCGGCCGAGACGGGCCATTTCCCGTCCTTCGGCAAGTTCCGCGCCGGCGGCGCGCGCCGCCGCGCCGAAGCCGGCGATACCCGGCACGTTTTCGGTACCTGCGCGCAGGCTCCGCTCTTGCCCGCCGCCGGCAACAAGCGGGGCGAGGGAGAGGCCGTCGCGGCGCACCAGCGCGCCGATGCCCTTCGGGCCGCCGATCTTGTGCGCCGACAGGCTCATCATATCGCAGCCGAGTGCGTTGAAAGCGACGGGTAGGCGGCCGAGCGCCTGGACCGCGTCGACGTGAACCAGGGCCCCTGCGCGGCGCGCGAGCGCGATGACCTCCGCCACAGGCTGGACCACGCCGGTTTCGTTGTTGGCCAGCATGACCGACACCAGCGTCGGGCCGCTGGGCGCGGGTTCGGCGAGGATGGCCTCGAGCGCGGCGAGGTCGATGATGCCGTCGCGGGTCACCGGGATCAGGGCGAAGGCGCCGGGCCGCTCCGCCGCCGGCCGGAGGACGGAGGCATGCTCGATCGCCGACACCACAAGACGCGCCGGGCGCGGCCCCGAGAGTGCCAGGTTGTTGGCCTCGGACCCTGAACCGGTGAAGGTCACCTGCGCGGGGTGGGCGCCGACCAGCGCGGCGACCTCGGCGCGCGCGGCTTCGACGATGGCGCGCGCGGCGCGGCCCTCCGCATGCACCGACGACGGGTTTCCCGGCAGGGTCAGCGCTTCCGCCACGGCGGCGCGTGCCTGCGGGCGCGCCGGCGCGGTCGCGTTGTAATCGAGGTAATGTCGCGTGGTTGCTTCCATTAGCGACTCCGCCAGGGGATCGATGGGTTCCTCACGGCGCGCACCGGTCGGGGAGCGAAGCGCCCGGCCGGTGCGTCGCTCCGGGACGCCGGAAACGGCGTCACTGGGCGACGGTGGCGCTGCGGTAGATGACGCCCGACATGCCGAGCACCTGGTGGGTCGCGACGTCGGCGAGCGTCACCGCGCTCAGGAACAGGTGGATGTGGTTGGACAACTCTTCCCACAGGTCGTGCGTCATGCAACGGCCCTTGTTGCCCTGGCAACTCAGCGGCGAACCGGGCGTGCACCGGGTGGCACGGATCGGTTCGTCGACCGCCAGGATGATGTCGGAGATACGCACCGAGTCGGCTCCGCGCGACAGCAGGTAGCCGCCGCCCGGGCCGCGCACGGACCGTACCAGCCCGCCTTTCCGAAGCTTGGCGAACAACTGTTCGAGATAGGACAGCGAAATTTCCTGCCGTTCGGCGATTTCCGCCAGCGACAGGGGCTTGTCACCCCCGTTGCGGGCGAGGTCCGCCATCGCCATCACGGCGTATCGTCCCTTTGTCGTCAGCTTCATTGCAGGCCTCCGCCAATCATCCGCCAGTCAATGATCCCGTGCCACGGCCGGTCCGGGCCGCCGCGGCACTGATAGAACTGGAATCAGGTCTTTCCCGCCCGGGCGCCCGCCGCCGGCACATCGGGATCGACGTGTTCGGCCTGATCGAGCCGGCGCTCCAGTTCTTCGATGTGGCGCTTCATCGCCGTAACCTGGTCGCACAGTCCGTCGATGGCCTTGGCAACGGGATCGGGCATGTCGCCGTTCTGGGTGCCGTAGGCGCAGAATTCGAGCGGGACGTCCTTGGTCACCACCGTCGGCCGCGGCTGCACCGGGCGCGCCGGAATGCCGACCATGGTGACGCCGTCGGGCACGTCCTTGAGCACCACCGCATTCGCGCCGATGCGCGCGCCGGGGCCGACGGTCAGCGGACCCAGGACCTGCGCCCCCGCGCCGACGACGACGCCGGTACCGAGGGTGGGGTGACGCTTGCCGTCATGCAGCGACGTGCCGCCGAGGGTTACCCCCTGATACAGGGTGACGTCGTCCGCGATCTCCGCGGTCTCACCGATGACGACGCCCATGCCGTGGTCGATGAACAAGCGGCGGCCGATCTGCGCACCCGGATGAATCTCGATCCCGGTCAGCCAGCGGGCCAGGTGGGAAACCCACCGGGCCAACCCGCGCCAGCGCCAGCGCCACAGCCGGTGCGACAGGCGATAGAAGACCAGGGCGTGGAATCCCGGATAGCTGAAAACGACATCAAGCCGGGTCTTGGCCGCGGGGTCGCGGGCCATGATCGAGTCGATATCTTCAATCAGGTGCTTGAAAACCATGGCTGTCTTTGTGCTATGTTGCCGCCGGCCCCGGCGTCCGTCGGTGAGATCATTAAAACCCATAGGTTCTATCAGGTATTGCGGGAAAATTACAGGCTACCCATATATTAATCCCCCATTTTTTTAGTTGTTCCCCCTCGAGCCGGGGCCGCGGGGCGAAAACCCCACGAAACAAGCAGAATCGCAGGATGAGTCAATGCCGGAAATCATATTCAACGGCCCCGAGGGCCGCCTCGAAGGCCGTTACTTCCACAACAAGGTCGAAAACGCGCCGGTTGTCCTCCTGCTCCATCCCCATCCCCAGGGCGGTGGCACGATGAACAACAAGGTGGTGTACAGCCTGTACAACACCTTCACCCAGCGTGGTTTTTCGGCATTAAGGTTCAATTTTCGCGGGGTCGGCCGGTCGCAGGGCTGCTTCGACAACGGCCAGGGCGAACTCGCCGACGCGGCCGCCGCGATCGACTGGGTCCAGTCCCATAACGCCGACGCCGCCGGTTGCTGGATCGCGGGGTTTTCCTTCGGCGCCTGGATCGGCATGCAACTGCTGATGCGCCGGCCCGAGATCGAGGGCTTCATTTCCGTGGCGCCGCCCGCCAATCTCTACGACTTCTCTTTCCTCGCGCCCTGCCCGGCCGACGGGCTGATCGTGCATGGGGATGCCGACGATCTGGTGCCGATCGACGCGGTAAAGGCCTTGGCAACCAAGCTTTCCGCCCAGCGCGACATTACCGTCCGCCACGCACTGGTGCCCGGTGCCAATCATTTCTTCCAGGAAAAGCTGGCCGACCTCAGCCGTATCGTCGGCGCCTATGTGGACGAGGCGCGCAAGGCCAGCGCCGAGGTGCGCGAGGCCAGCTAGATTCGCCGTCCGACACCCGTCGGCATATGCAGGCGCCCGCCGGTCACCGCCGTGCGGGCGCCTGTCGTTTCGGGCAGGCTGAGTGGCAGGGCGCGCAGGCTCCTTACGGCGAGGTAGGCGAACGCCTCCGCCTCGATGGCATCGCCGTTCCAGCCGACCGCCTCGACCGGCTCGATCACAGCGCCCACCGCCTCCCCGATGCGCGCCAGCAGCACCGGATTGTGGCGGCCGCCGCCGGTCGCGAGCCAACGGCGCGCCGGCACCGGGAAGAAGGCGGTTCCGCGGGCCACCGCGGCCGCGGTAAACGCGGTCAGGGTCGCCGCGCCATCCTGCGCCGAGAGCCCCGACAGCGACACGTCGAACGCGAGCCGGTCGAGCGACTTGGGCGGCACGCGTTCGAAATACGGACGCGCCATGAGCCGCGCCAGCACCACGGAATCGACCTTGCCCGATGCGGCGAGGCCACCGTCGACGTCGCACGGCCGCCCGGTATGGGCGAGCGCCCAATCGTCAAGCAGGGCGCCACCCGGCCCCGTATCAAACGCAAGGATGCGCGGCGGCCCGTCGCTGGCCGTGGTCCCGATCCAGGTGACATTGGCGACGCCGCCGATGTTGAGGACGGCAAGCGGCCGTTCGAGCCCCGACGCCGCGGCGCGGGCAAGGTGATAGAGCGACGCAAGCGGCGCCCCCTCCCCGCCCGCCGCCATGTCGGATGACCGGAAATCACTGACCACCGGTGCGGCCGCGAGCCGCGCGAGAAGCCGGCCGTCACCGATCTGGCGCGTACGGTGTTCCGCCGGACGATGCCACAGGGTGTGGCCGTGAAAGCCGATAACCCTGATCGCGCGGGGGTCGCCCGGCCAGCGCCGCACCAGTGAACCTATGGCGGTCCAGTGACGCTCCGTCAACTGGCGTTCGACCGCGGCGATCACCTCCGCATCGGCTTCGCCCTTGACCACCGCAAACAGTCGGGCGCGGAAACTGTCGTCGTAGGCAAGCGTCAGCGCCGGGCCGACCTCGGCAATGGTTTCGCCATCGGTGCGCACGAGGGCCACATCGACGCCGTCCATCGAGGTGCCGCTCATGGTCCCTACCGCCCAGACCGGGGTGCCCGTAGTGATGCCGGACAGGACGATTTCAGCGCCAGGACTGCCGCCTTCGCCGTTCAAATTGTACCGCCCTTCCGATCGTGCTACATGACCCCGAACTTGCGGTTCCACCGCCCGTCCGAAGCAGACTCCACGGCATGGCCACGGTCAAGAGCGAATTCCTCAACGTCATGACCTCACGCGGATTCCTGCAGCAATGCACGGACATCGGCGCGCTCGATGCCCTCATGGTCAGGGAAACCGTTACGGCCTACAACGGCTTCGACGCGACCGCGGACTCGCTCCATGTCGGGCATCTGGTGCCGATCATGGTCCTGCGCTGGCTGCAGCGTACCGGCCATCGGCCGATCGCCCTGATGGGCGGTGGGACGACCAAGGTCGGCGATCCGTCGGGCAAGGACGAAAGCCGCCAGCTGCTCGACGAGGCTGAGATCGCGCGCAACATCGCCGCCATCCAGCGCACCTTCGAACGGTTCCTGACCTTCGGCGACGGACCGACGGACGCCATCCTGACCAACAACGCCGATTGGCTCGACGAACTGCGCTACATCGCCTTCCTGCGCGACATCGGGCGGCATTTCACCATCAACCGCATGCTCACCTTCGACAGCGTCAAGCTGCGCCTCGATCGTGAACAGCCGCTGACGTTCCTCGAATTCAACTACATGATCCTCCAGGCCTACGACTTCGTCGAGCTGGCGCGCCGCTACGGCTGCCGCCTGCAGACCGGCGGATCGGACCAGTGGGGCAATATCGTCAGCGGCATCGACCTCGGCCGCAGGATCGCCAATGTCGAACTCTTCGGCCTCACCTGCCCGCTCATCACCACGGCGTCCGGCGCCAAGATGGGCAAGACCGCGGCGGGCGCGGTCTGGCTCAACGCGGAGCGGCTCAGTCCCTACCAGTACTGGCAGTTCTGGCGCAACACCGAAGACGCCGACGTGGGGCGCTTCCTGCGGCTGTTCACGGAACTGCCGCTCGACGAGGTGGAACGGCTCGAGCGCCTCTCCGGCTCCGAGATCAACGAGGCCAAGAAGATCCTCGCCTTCCACGCGACCATGCTCGTCCACGGCAAGGACGCCGCCGCCGACGCCGCCGAAACGGCGCGCAAGACGTTCGAGGAAGGCACATTGGGCGATGACCTGCCCAGCGTTGCCGTGCCCGCGGCGGAGCTGGCCGCCGGAATCCCCGCGTTCGAGCTGTTCCGCCGTGCCGGCCTTGCCGCCAGCAATTCCGAGGCGCGCCGCCTGATCAAGGGCGGCGGGGCGCGCGTCAACGACGCGAAGCTGGACGACGAGACGACCGCCATCGGCTCCGACGCGGTGGGCGCCGGCGGTGTCATCAAGCTGTCGGCCGGGCGCAAGCGCCACGCGCTGGTCAAACCAAGCTGACGATCACGGTTGCGGCGCCGGCGCCGTCTGCGGGGGTGCCGGCGCAGGCTTCGACGGGGTCTCGGTCGTATTTGACGGCACGGGTGTCGATCCGGGTGCCGGCTGCGCCGGAGCCTTGGGTTTTTCCGGCGCGTCGAAAATATTGAAGAGGCCGCGCAGGAAGCCCGGCGTCAGTGTTGCAAGCGGATTGCCGCCGACATTGGGGTTGTCGATTGGCCCGCGCATGAAATATGTGGCGGCGAACAGGCCGGAACCCTTCTCCGGGACCAGTAACGGGCCGAGTAGCGGCACACTGGCGAAGACCGAATTCAGCGAATACGCCGGGACCACCGTGCCTCTCAGGTCCATGGTGTCCTTGTCGAGGTCGAGGCGGCCTTCGGCGGTGAACCCGATGGCTGAACCATGCACACGCGCATCCTTGAGCACGAGGTCGTCACCGGTCTTGACGAAGGGCACGTCAGCGCGCTCAAAGGCAATTCCATTGCCCGACAGCATATCGAGAATACCGGTGAGCGACACAAACGAGAGCAGCTTGGCCATGAACGGCGCCCTGACCATGTGGAACTTGCGCAAGGCGAAATGCCCGGTGAGCGGGTGCCGAGGCTTGCCGTCGTCGTAGCGGCCTTCGATGTTGAGCGTGCCGCCCACCACGTTTTCGGTGATGTCGAACGCCTTGAGCGCCGCCCCGGCATCGGCGCAGGTAATGCGCAACTGCCGCACGCCATCGATGGGCCCGATCCTCATGTTGAGCGGCGTGCCCTTGCCGACCGTGCCGGTGATCTGCATGCTCTGCCAGTCGACGGTATCGCGCACGAGATTGCCCGAGACCTGTTCGATGACGGAGTTCGGCGCGGCGCGGACCGAATCGAGATTCACCGTGATGTCGAGCGGCTGCCTGGGCTTGCCGTCCTCCTTCTGCCTCATGAAGTGGCGGATGTCGGCCCTCCTGCCCGTGACGTCCAGGACCAGGCCACCGTCGTCGCGGTAGGTGCCGCGCGCGCGCAAGTCGCTGTCGCCATAAACCAGTTCGCTGAACCGGAAGCCGGCGATCGACTTGCCGTCCGGACCAAGCGTGATCGAACCCGTCGCCTTGAGATCTCCGGCTCGTATCGACAGGCTCTCGATCGCTTTTACCGTGTCGTCCTCGATGCCGAGGGTGAGATGCGTGACGCCGGGAACGCCCGCCGCCTTCGACCAGCCGAGTTCGGCAAAGGCGAGCTCCGAATCCGTCACGTCGAGCGCACCGGTCAGCGACATCCGGCGCTTGTCGATCTTGGTAATGACGAGATCGGCCGCGACCGGGCCCATGACGTAAGGGGCAAGAAAGTCGAGCCCGAAGCGGGCACGCGCCGCGTCGTCCGCCACCCCTTTGATCGCGTAACGGGACAGGACCGCGGCCCCGGCGTAGAAATTCTCGGTCCATTTGAGCGTCGCCGGCACACCGCCGAGCTTGGCGGTACCCGCGACATCCATGCCCCGCTTGTCGAGGTTCAGCACCATGTTGCCGTCCGTCAGGTCGTTGCCGAGCGCGACGCCCGGCAGGATCACGTCGCGCAGGTTCGAGGCGGCAGCGATGTGCATGTGCTCGAACTTGAGGTCCTTGCGCAGCGGGAACTTGAGGGCGAGGCGCGTGGACGCAGTGCCCTTGACCGCCGACGACTTGATCCCGAGCCCCTTGACCAGGTCGAGGCGTGGATGCTCCAGCACCTTGATCACCTCGGCGATGGGTCCCGCCGCCACCAGATCGAGGTCGAGTAGCTCGATCCCGGTGTGGAGATCGTACGTCCGGAACTTGCCCTCGGTAACCCGCAGCGGCCCAAGACGTCCGGCGGTGGTCACGAAGTCGATGGCGGTCGGGCTCAGCTTTGCGCGCCCCGCGACACCGGTCACGGGAGGCAACGGACGCAGGTAATGGAGATCGAGTCCCGAAAAATCGAAACCGCCGTCGAGTTTGGCGAGCGCGACATCGACGATGTTTCCCGTCTCGTCTTCGCGGGCGGTGATTTCCGTCGTCAGCCGCATTTCCCGCACGCCGCCCTTTTCGATGTTGGCCAGGACCCAGTCCCGGGCCCCCGGCGCCGTTCCCTTGGGCCAGAGACGGCGCAGGTCGGCGGTCGCGACCTCGCGCGCGCCGGCCTCGAGCTGGACGTCGATCCGTCCGTCGCGGCGCGTCGCGCTTCCCGACAGTGCAATGCGCGGACCACCGAAATCCGCAGTGAAGGATTCGATCACGATGCGGCTGAGATCTTCGGTCGCCCGAACTTTCAGGGAGGCCGCGCGAAGGTCCACCGGCGTGTCGAAATACTCGGGCGCCTTCAACTGACCCGCCTGTGCCGTCAGGTCCACCGCGACATCGGTCAGCCGTCCGTCGAGGGTTGTGCGTGCCTGAACCTCGCCATCAAGGGGTACCGCAGCCATCCCGAACGGCGCCAGCACCGGGGCAAGGCCGGCAAATTCCGACGGCATGAACCCGCGGAACCGTGCCGCGAGGTCCAGCGACTTTTCCGCGGCATTGAATCCGCCGGTCAGGACGACGACCGACCGCCGATCGCCCGCGACGATGTTGAGGCGGGCGCTGCCGGAGATGCCGTCGCGGCCGCGAGACAGCGCGATGTCGCTCCCCGGCGCGCGCACGACGATGCCGTCGTACTGGTCGTCGAACGTGAAATCGGCACCGAGCAGCCTTATGGTCGTCAGGTAGCCGAGCGGCCCCTCCCGATCAGGCGGACCGACGAGATGCGCAAGCACCCGTCCAGCCAGGTCGCCGCCGAGCCGCGGCTCATATCCCGTCGCCTCCGATGCCGATGGCGTTGCGGGCGCCGCACTGGAATCGCCGAATGCCAGGCTGCCGTCGGGACGGCGGATCACCGTGAGGCTCGGCTCGAAGAGATCGAGGCGCGTCGGCGCCAGTCGTCCGCCCATCAGAGCGCGCAGGGAGAAGCTGACCGAGAGGTCGGGCACGAAGGCCTGTTCGTTGCCGTCCCGGTCGCGGACGTGGAGCTCGTACAACTGGATGTCGAGGGTCCGACGCCCCTCCGCCCAAGTCAATACGGCGTCGCCGACCGAAACCCGGGTCGCGCCGTCGTCGGACGACAGGCCACTTTCGATATAGGGCGCGAGAAAGCCGATCGAGACGGGTCCGTAGCTGAGCCGCAGCACCGCGAGCAGGATCAGGACCGACAACCCGGCGGCGGCGACGCCGACGAATTCCAGGGCTAGTTTCAGACTGCGCTTGACCACGCGGATCACTTGTCTCCGGCTCTTGACCCCTGTCCCGAGTTCAAGCAGTGTGCGGCAAAACTGTGTCACTGGAAAGGCGACAGGTGCCGTTTCTGCCCGATCCCCAGCGCCTGCCATCGGCCGGAAACGGTGACGCTGCGGCAAACGGGTTCGCGCGCTGGTCGGACCTTGCGGGGCACGGGGGTGCCGGGCCGTTGTCGGCCTTCGCCCGGGACCTGGCGGCCGATGCTTCCGGACGCGCCCTGCTCGCTGCCGTATTCGGTAACAGCCCTTTCCTGACCGAGATCACCCTCCAGTCCCCGGAAACCCTCCGCGCGATCGTGGAGACCGGGCCCGACGCGGTGTTCGAGGAAGCGCTGGCGGATGCCGTTCCGGTGCGTGACCGGGCGGAAGCCGAAACCCTCGCGGCACTGCGCCGGGCGCGGCGCACGGTCGCGCTCGCCGTGGCGCTGGCCGATATCGCCGGCGACTGGGACGTGCCGAAAGTGACGCGGGCGCTGTCGCGGTTCGCCGACCGGGTGCTGGACACCGCGCTCACATCCCTGCTGTGGCGCGCCGCGTCCCGGAACGAGATTGCGCTCGCCAACGAAGAGACACCCGCCGCCCATGCCGGCCTGTTCATCCTGGGCCTCGGCAAGCTCGGCGCCCACGAGCTCAACTATTCCAGCGATATCGACCTGATCGCGCTCTACGACGCCGACCGCCTCGACTACACCGGCCGCCAGGCGCCGGCGCAATTCTACATCGGCATCGTGCAAAGCCTCGTCAACATGCTCGAAAGGCGCACCCGCGACGGCTATGTCTTCCGTACCGACCTGCGGCTTCGGCCCGACCCCGGCTCGACGCCCGTCGCCGTTTCCGTGCGCGGCGCCGAGGCGTACTACGAAAGCACCGGCCAGAACTGGGAGCGCGCTGCCCTGATCAAGGCGCGCGTCGTCGCCGGCGACGCCGCAGCCGGTGCGGATTTCCTGCGCATGCTCGAGCCCTTCCTGTGGCGCAAGAATCTCGATTTCGCCGCCATCGAGGACATCCATTCGATCAAGCGCCAGATCAACGCCCGGCGCGGGGGAGACCGGATTCGGGTGGCCGGGCACAACATCAAGCTCGGGCGCGGCGGCATCCGCGAGATCGAGTTCTTTGGACAGACGCAACAGCTGATCTGGGGCGGGCGCGTGCCCGAGCTGCGCACAGCGGCGACCTGCGACACACTCGCCGCGCTCGCCGCCGAAGGACGAATCACCACGCAGACGGCGCGCGAGCTGACGGAGGCCTATCTCTACCTGCGCCGGGCAGAGCACCGCCTGCAGATGGTGGACGACCGGCAGACCCACAGCCTGCCCAAGGACTGGGACGGCATCGCCCGCTTCGCCGCGTTCATGGGCTGCGCGGACGCGGACGCGTTTGCCGCCGAGATCACGTCACATCTCGGCCGCGTGGAACATCATTACGCACACCTGTTCGAGGAAGCGCCGACGCTGGCCGCGCCGGGCAACCTCGTCTTCACCGGCGGCGAGGACGATCCGGAGACGCTGAAAACTCTGACCGGCATGGGGTTCACGGACGTTTCCATGATCGCCGACCGGGTGCGCAACTGGCACCGCGGCCGTTTCCGCGCCACCCGGAGCGCGCGGGCACGGGAACTCCTGACCGAGCTGGTGCCGGGCCTGCTCGACGCGCTGGCGAAGACGGCCAATCCCGACGCCGCCTTCCGCAACTTCGACCAGTTCCTCGCCGGCCTGCCCGCTGGGGTACAGATTTTTTCCCTGTTCCTCGCCAACCCCGTCCTGATGACCCTGGTGGCGGAGATCATGGGTTCCGCGCCCCGGCTGGCGGTGCATCTAGCAGCCAATCCGTCGCTGCTCGACGGCGTGCTCACCGGCGATTTCTACGGGCCCATCGAAACGAATGACGAGCTTCGCACCGGACTGGCGGCAACGTTGGCGCGTGCGCGCGATTTCGAGGACACCCTCGACCGCTCGCGCCGCTTCGCCAACGACCACAAATTCAAGGTCGGCATGCAGATCCTGAAGGGGACGCTGGACTGCGACGCCGCCGGCGCGGCATTGACCGATCTTGCCGATGTAGTTCTCGCCGCCCTGTTCGACCGCGTGCGCGCCGAAATGGAGTCCAGGCACGGCCGCATCGGTGCCGGGCCCGGCACGGACCGGCGCCGGGCCATGTGCGTCGTCGCGCTCGGCAAGCTCGGCGGGCGGGAGATCACGGAGAACTCCGACCTCGACCTCCTGTTCCTGTACGACGATCCCGTGGCCGGGGCCGACGCCGGCGCGCGGTCCGACGGCCCGCGGCCCCTCGCCACCAGCCAGTATTTCGCCCGCCTGTCGCAGCAACTGATCACCGCCATCTCGGCCCCGACCGCCGAGGGCAAGCTCTATGACGTGGACATGCGCCTCAGGCCGTCGGGCAACGCCGGGCCGATCGCCACCAGCCTCGCTGCCTTCGAACGCTACCAGGCGGCTTCCGCCTGGACCTGGGAGCAGATGGCCCTGACCCGCGCCCGCATCGTGGCGGGGCCGGACGACCTCGGTGCCGGTGCGGCGGCGGCGATCCGGACCGCCCTGACAGCGCCGCGTACCGCGGACAAGCTGCGGGCCGACGTGCTCGACATGCGCGCGCGTCTCGCCCGCGGCCATTCCCCGGCGTCCCTCTGGGACGTCAAATACGCCGAAGGCGGCCTCATCGACGTGGAATTCATCGCCCAGTACCTGCAACTCCTCCATGCCCACACCAGGCCCCAGGTGCTGGACACCAATACCGGGACGGCACTGGCGCAGCTGGAGGAGGCGGGCGCGATCACCCCCGAAGATGCGAAATGCCTGATCCGTGCCGGACGGCTTTGGCGTACAATACAAGGCATGCTCCGCTTCACGTATGAAGGCACCTTCAACGAAGAGGCCGCGCCGGCCGGCTTGCGGCTGGCGCTTGCCCGCGCGGCGGAGACGGAGGATTTCGAGGCGCTGAAGGCCGCAATGTCGGATACGGCGCGCCGCGTGCGCGTCATCTTCACGCGGCTGATCGGCGACCCGGGCACCACGGCGGTGGGTTGACGCCGCCCAGGAAACGGCGCCGACCGGCGCCACAACACAGCAGAAGGAGACCCCCCAATGGCACTCAATGAAGGCGACAAAGCACCGGATTTCACCCTCGAGACCGACGGCGGCGGCAAGGTCCAGTTGTCGAAGCTCAAGGGCAAGAAGGTCGTCGTCTATTTCTATCCCAAGGACGACACGCCGGGCTGCACCAAGGAAAGCTGCGATTTTCGCGACGGCCATCCGAAGTTCCGGAAGGAAGGCGTCGAGATCATCGGGATTTCCAAGGACTCGGCCGACAGCCATGACAAGTTCAAGGCCAAGTACGACCTCAACTTCACCCTTGCCTCCGACCCCGACCTCAAGGCGATCAAGGCCTATGACGTGTGGAAGGAAAAAAACATGTACGGCAACAAGACCATGGGGGTCGAACGCTCGACCTTCCTGATCGACGAGAAGGGTAATGTCGCCAAGGCTTGGCGCAAGGTCAGCGTCGACGGCCACGCCGACGAGGTGTTCCAGGCCGCGAAGGCGATCTGATCGGCGTCCGGCCTTATACCACCGGCTCCTCGGTCCCGACCGGGGCGGCGGCGAAGGCCTGGACCTCGCACAGGAGTTCGGGCCGCGCCAGGCCGGCAACGATGATCTTGGTCGATGCCGGCCGCGCCGCGCCGAGGTGGCGCAGGCGCGCTTCGTCATAGGGCCCGGTGTCCACGCCCGAGACGATGTAGGATGTGTAATGCACGATGTGTTCCGGCCCCATCCCGGTCTCGCGCAGCACTGTCAGCACGTTGGCCCAGGCGAGGTCGGCCTGGGCGGCGATGCCGTCCGGGACGCTGCCGTCGGGGCGCTGGCCGGTCTGGCCGGCGACGGCGAGGAAACGGTTTCCGGGCGCGACCTCGATGCCGTGGCTGTAATTGGGATTGGTGCGGAGTTCCGCGGGCCTGATCTTCCTGTGCATGGGGGCCTCCCGTCGGCAGTGAGCCCCGATATCGTATAGAATCGCACGACCGATGGCCACGATGCGCCCTATGACCGCGCCAAGGCACGCCCCGGGTCACCCAGAAACCGTTACGGCACGCGCCCGCGCCGTACTCGAGAACCCGGACGCATCGGAAAAAGCAAGGTTGGGTATCGCCCTCGGCGAAGACCTCGCTCACGGCCGTGTTCGCGGGATCGGCGCGCCGGGGGCGCCGGACCGGCCGCAGCGCCCGCCGTGCCCGATCCTCCTCCCACCCCGCGACATGGCGCGGCGCGGCGCCGGAAAATCTCCGGCGGCGCGGATCGCACTCCTGCATGCGCTCGCCCATATCGAGCTCAACGCCATCGACCTCGCCTTCGACATGGTGGCGCGCTTCGCCGGCGCGGTCGCGGATACGGAGTTTTGCGCCGACTGGGTCGGTGTCGGCGCCGAGGAAGCGCGGCATTTCACCCTGCTGGACGCGCGCCTCGGCGATCTGGGTGCCGCCTACGGCGACCTGCCCGCCCATGACGGGCTGTGGGAAACGGCCGAGGTGACGGCGGACGACGTGCTGGCCCGCCTCGCCATCGTGCCGCTGGTGCTGGAAGCGCGCGGGCTAGACGTCACCCCCGCCATGATCGAACGCATGGCACGCTTCGGCGATGCCGCGACCGCGGCGCTGCTGGAAACCATCTACAACGACGAGATCGGCCACGTGGCGGTGGGCCGCAAGTGGTTCGACAGGATCGCCCGGCTGCGCAACCTCGATGCGCGCAACGAATGGCGCCGCTTGGTGAGAGAAAGGTTCAGAGGCGCGTTGAAGCCGCCGTTCAACCGCGCGGCACGCGACGCGGCCGGCCTGCCGGAAGACTGGTATGCGGGCGGCCAAGTGCCGACCGGGGATTAGTCGAGGTCCGCGACCTTCCTGGCGTCTTTGGCGCCGCCGGTGACCCGGGTGGCGAGCGCGGCGGCCATGAAATCGTCGATGTCGCCGTCGAGTACACCCTGGGCGTTGCCCTTTTCCACCCCGGTGCGCAAGTCCTTGACCATCTGGTAGGGCTGCAGCACGTAGGAGCGGATCTGGCTGCCCCAACCGATTTCGGACTTCTGGCCGCGGGCGGCCTCGGCGGCTTCCTCGCGCAGTTGGAGTTCGCGTTCGTAGAGGCGGGCGCGCAGCATGGCCATGGCGGCGGCGCGGTTGCGGTGCTGGGAGCGGTCGGTCTGGCACTGCACGACGATGTTGGTCGGCAGGTGGGTGATGCGGATGGCGGAATCGGTCTTGTTGACGTGCTGGCCGCCGGCGCCCGAAGCACGGTAGGTATCGATGCGCAGGTCCTTGTCGAGGATCTCGATGTCGATCGAGTCGTCCACCTCGGGATAGACCCAGACGCTGGCGAAGCTGGTGTGCCGGCGTGCCGCCGAATCGAAGGGCGAGATGCGCACCAGGCGGTGCACGCCGCTTTCTGTCTTGAGCCAGCCGTAGGCGTTCAGGCCGGTGACCTTGAGGGTGCCGGACTTGATCCCAGCCTCTTCGCCGGGACTTTCCTCGATATAGTCCACCCTGTAGCCGTGCGCCTCGGCCCAGCGCGTGTACATGCGCAGGAGGATTTCCGCCCAGTCCTGGGACTCGGTGCCCCCCGCCCCCGCATGCACCTCAAGGAAGCAGTTGTTGGCATCGGCCTCGCCCGAGAGGAGACTCTCGATTTCCAGCCGTCCGGCGCGCTCACGCACCGAGACGATGGTCTTCTCCGCTTCCTCGACGAAGCCGGCATCGCCTTCCTCCTCGGCCAGTTTCAGCAGTTCCTCGGCGTCGTCGAGTTCGCGCGTGAGGCCGTCATGGGCGCCGATGCCCTGCTCCAGGCGCATGCGTTCGCGCATGACGCGCTGAGCCTCCGCCGGTTTGGACCACAGGTTGGGGTCCTCCGCCCGGGCGTTAAGCGACGCCAGTTCCTTGACCGCGTTGTCGTAGTCAAAGATACCTCCTCAGCAGCGCGATCGACTGCCTGGCTTCTTCGAGAGTATTGGCGATCTCGGCGCGCATGTGCTTTCTCCCCGCGTCTCACGACCTGGACCGCGCGGGCGCGCGGCGACGGACCATGAAAATCGCGCGCATCAAATCACGAAGCTTCGGTTCAAGACAAGCTCGGATGAGTGTAGGTCCGGATCAGTAGAGGCCGCGGGTAATGCCCGGGCTCCGGCCGTCGGAGGTGATCGCGCCGGTGCCGTCGATCACGCCTTCGTCGCCCGTCGGCTCGGTGCCCGGCTTGAACGCCTCGAGGATGGTCCGCCGCTCCCCCGATCTGGCCAGCAAGCCGGTGTTGGGGTTGACCCGCACCAGGCGTATGCCCGGCGGAATGCGGAATGGAATATTGGGCTCGTCCTTGAGCGCCTTCTCCATGAAGTCCTTGAATACCGGCGCGGCGACCGACGAACCGGTTTCGCCCTTGCCCAGGGTTGCCGGCTTGTCGTACCCGATGAACACGCCGACCGCCAAGTCGGGGGAGAAACCGAGGAACCACGTGTCGAAGCTGTCGTTGGTGGTGCCGGTCTTTCCCGCGAGCGGCTTGCCCAGGGCCGCAATACGCCGGCCCGTGCCGCGCTGCACGACGCCCTGGAGCATGGACACGACCTGGTACACGGAACGCGGGTCGGCGAGTTGGGCGCGATTGTCGGGGATGACGGGAACGTCGGCCTCGGCAAGATCGCTGACCCGGCAGCCGGGGCACGCGCGCTCGTCATGGCGAAGGATCGTCCGGCCGTTGCGGTCCTGGATGCGGTCGATCAGGCTGGGCTCAATCTGTTTGCCGCCGTTCACAAGCATCGCGTAGGCGGCCGTAAGCTTGAGCAATGTCGTCTCGCCGGCGCCCAGCGCCATGGCCAGTGTCGGCTGCATCTTGTCGGCGATACCGAATTTCCGGGCGTAGATGATGACCTTCTCCATGCCGATGGTCTGTGCCAGGCGTACGGTCATCAGGTTGCGCGACTTTTCGATGCCGAGCCGCATCGTCGACGGTCCGTAGAATTCCTGTGCGTAGTTCTGCGGCTTCCACAGGCCGAGGCCCGGTCCCTGGTCGATGACGAAGGGCGCGTCGAGAATGCGCGACGACGGCGTGAAGCCCGAATCGAGCGCGGCGAGATAGACGAAGGGCTTGAACGCCGAACCGGGCTGGCGGTCCGCCTGGGTGACACGATTAAATTGCGATTCCAGGTAGGAGTATCCGCCGCTCATGGCCAGCACGCGCCCGGTATGGGGATTGAGCGCGACCAAGCCGCCCTCCACCTCGGGAATCTGCCGTAGGCTCCAGTGGCCGTCCTTGCCCGCCGCGACGGCGATCACGTCGCCGGACTTGAGAACCTGGGTGACGGACTTCACCGGGCCGCCACGCGTTGCGTTCTTAAGCGCGGCGCGCGCCCAGGCGAGGTCGGACAACGGAATTCCGCCGGTCGACCCGTCCGTGAATCCGATGGTCGCCTCGGTATTCGTGGCCGCCACCACCACGGCCAGGCGCCAGGCGCCGAGCCCCGGAGGCATCGGGATTGCCGCCAGCCGGCGCGCCCAGTCGGCACCGGGTGCCGCCTCGCCGCCGGTGCCTTCGAGCCGCGCCAAGGCGCCGCGCCAGCCGTGACGCCGGTCGTAGGCAATCAGGCCCTTCTGCAGGACATCGTCGGCGATGGCCTGGAGACGGGGATCGAGCGTAGTGCGCACCGACAGCCCGCCCCGGTATAACTGGTTCTCGCCATAGCGCTGCGCCAGTTCGCGGCGCACGTCCTCGGCGAAGTATTCTGCACGGGTCAGCAGCGTGTTCTCGCGCTCGTGCGTGACCAGCGCCTCGTCCTTCGCTGCGAGAGCCTGCTCCCGCGAGATGAATCCTTCCTCCAGCATGCGCCCGACCACCCAGTCGCGCCGACCCTTGGCGGCCCCGTAGTTTCGCACCGGGTGGTAGTTGCTCGGCGCCTTGGGCAGCGCCGCTAGGTACGCCGCTTCGCCGACGGTCATATCGTCGAGCGGCTTGTTGAAATAATTGAGCGCAGCAGCCGCGACGCCGTAGGACCCGAAGCCGAGATAGATTTCATTCAGATAGAGCTCGAGGATGCGGTCTTTGGAGAAGGCGTGCTCGATACGGACGGCGAGGATCGCTTCCTTGATCTTACGTTCGATGGACACTTCGTTGGTCAGCAGGAAATTCTTGGCGACTTGCTGGGTGATGGTGCTGGCGCCGACCGGCCGGCGGCCGGCGACCATATTCAGCGCGTTGGTCACGGTGGCGCGCAGCACGCCGAGGAAATCGATTCCGGGATGGGAGTAGAAATTCTTGTCCTCCGCCGCAAGGAATGCCTTGATCACCAGCTTCGGCATGGCTCCGATCGGCACGAACACGCGCTTTTCGGTCGCGTATTCGGTGATCAGGCTGCCGTCGCCCGCGTGTACGCGCGTCATCACCGGCGGCTCGTAATTGGCGAGCTGCTGGTAGTCCGGCAGGCCGCGGCCGAAGTGGTAGAACAGGCCGAGCACGCCGAGCCCGCCCACGAACGCGGCAAGCAGCAGGGTGGCAATGGCGGCTGTCAGGATTCGCATCGGTATCGTCGTTCCGGTGATTGCGCGCCCGCGCGACCGCGCCTGCGTGGACGGCGCCCGGTCCAGGTCAATTCATCCA
>WHSO01000050.1 GCA_009380075.1 Alphaproteobacteria bacterium
GATCACCCGATCCCGTAAATCCTGCGAGTAAGCCTTCGCCATCCCGGCTGGCCTCCTTTACCCAGCCGGAACCTTGAATCACAAACACGACGATTTGGGAATCCCCCAGCGATTCAATCTATTCACACAATGCTCTAGCGGCGCCGGGCGCCCTTCAGCGCGACGCGGCGGCGGGCTCTACTTCTTTTCTTCTTCCCGGCTCAGCTTGTCGCACTGGTAGTTGTAGAGGCACTGGAAGTCGCCGATACCCGGGATCGACATGGTGCCGTCGGTACCGTTGATGTCGCAGTCCTTGGCGACGTTCCGCACCGTGCCGTCACTGAAGATGATCTGGTCGAGGACACCGTTCCGGCCTTCCCAGCCGGTTACCGTGACCTTGCCGTCGGGCGCGACCTTGCTGGTTTCGCGGCCGTTGGCCCAGGTGCACTGCTTGCGCCCCTGCTCGTCGTTCAGGTCGCGGACATAGATGCAGCCGCCGTCCCATTCTTTGCACATGCGGCAATCGACCCGCTTGTTGCTGAAGAAAGCCCAGCGGCTCCGGTCGTTGACGTGTTGCCACTGGCCGGTGATCAGCTCGACCTTGCACGCCCCGGCCTGGACGGGACCACTGCACGCCAGCAGCACCGCAGCGACCAGCGCCCCGAGGAGCATGCCGCGCCGGGACGCCTCAAACAGTACGGAATTCATATGCGCCGTCTCCCGGCAGGTGGTGGAAACGGCTTATGGAAGGGATGACGCTGGCCCGCCGGTGACCACCGCGCTTGAAAGGCGATCCTAGCGCGTCGCCCGAACCGCGAAAAGGGGCTACGGCGCGGGAACATAAAAAGGCCTCGGTTCACGATGCCCGGCGCCCGCCCCCGTCCCGGCGCAGACGCGCGATCAGGCTCGAGGTATCCCAGCGCGCCCCGCCCATCCTCTGCACCTCGGCGTAGAAGCCGTCGACCAGCCGGGCGACCTCGAGCCGGGCGCCGTTGTGGCCCGCTTCCTCGGCGCAGATCGCGAGGTCCTTGCGCATCCAGTCGACGGCAAAGCCGAAGTCGAATTCCCCCCGGATCATGGTGCGGGCGCGGTTGTCCATCTGCCAGGACTGGGCAGCCCCCTTGGAGATGACGTCGAGCACCCGATCCATGTCGAGGCCGGCACGCAGGCCGAAGTCGAGCCCCTCGGCGAGCCCCTGGACGAGCCCGGCGATGCAGATCTAGTTGACCATCTTGGTGAGCTGCCCCGCCCCAGGCCCGCCCATCAGGGTGACGGCGCGGCCATAGGCGCGCATCACCGGTTCCGCCCGGGCGAAGACCGCCGGGTCACCACCGACCATGACGGTAAGCTGGCCGTTTTCGGCCCCGGCCTGACCGCCCGACACCGGCGCGTCGAGGAAGCCGAGGCCCCGCCCCGCTGCTTCCTCCGCCAGCTTGCGCGCGAGCCCGGTCGACGCCGTGGTGTGATCCACCAGCACCGCGCCCGGCGCCATCCCGGCGAAGACACCGTCGGCGCCGAGAACCACGGCGCGCACGTCGTCGTCGTTGCCGACGCAGGTGAAGACGATATCCGCCCCCGCGGCCGCGTCGGCCGGGCTCACCGCGAGGCGGCCCGGATGCGCCGTGGTCCATGCCTCGGCCCTGGCGCGGGTGCGGTTCCACACCGCCACATCGTGCCCCTTGGCCGCGAGGTGACCGGCCATGGGCCCTCCCATGACGCCGAGGCCGATGAAGGCAACGCGGCGGGCAGTATTCGTTTCACTCATGCATACCCCTCATTTTCCACGGTACTTGACGAGGTGGCCGCGGCTCCCTCGCCTGTTTTTCGTTACCGGAAGTAGACCGCATCGTGCGGCGCGGCGGCAAGCCGGTTGGAGTGATCTCGGAAGGCTTGGGTCCTGCCCGATCCGCTAACGCCCGAAGAGTTGCTTGAGGGGATCGAGGGGCGACGGCGCCGGAGTCTTTTCCGAGTCCGTGCCGCCGGAGTCCTTGCCGCCGAGGCCGGGGATCAGCTTCTTCAGGGCGTCGAGGCTTTTCGGGTCCTTCGCGATGTTGCCCAGGGCGCCGGCCAGGTCCGGCGCATAGGTGATGTCGTGCCAGGGCCCCTTGACGATAACGGGCACCGCAACGCCGCTCGCGTCGGTTTTGCCGCCCTGCCCCTTCAGGGAAGCCACCGCCTTGGGCTCGATCCGGTAGTCGATGCGGCGCTGGGGAAGGTCAACTGTCCCCTTGCCGGTGACCCGCATGAGCGGGGATAGGAGTTGGAGATCGTTATTGGAGAGTATCCCGTTGCGAATCTGGAACGTGCCGCCCATTTCGGAAAAATCGGTCTGCTGTGCCTTGCCGGAGGCGGAATCCAGGAACGCGGAACCGATATTTCGGACCATCGCCGCGAGGTTGATCCCCTTGATGGCGCCGTTGACGAAGGCGATTTTGCCGTTGCCGTCCAGCGCCGAAACCATCTCCCGCTGCGTGCGTCCCCGCGTATTGAGGCTCACCGTCGCATTGGCGGTGCCTTCGATCCGGTCGAGGTCCATGGCGTCACGCAGGAACGGGTTGGCCTTGAACTTGGAAAGCTCGGCGGTCATGGCAACGGTCGCACTGTTTCCTGCCGCCGCAGTGGTGATCCGGGCCTTGCCAGTGCCCTCGTAAAGCGCCATCTCGGTGAGGTCCGATACCAGGGTCCCGTTTTTCAGGTTCACCTTCAGTTTCGAGGGCCCGACCTTGATCTTGCGCACGGCGATCCCCTCGACGCCAAGGTCGAGGGTCGCATCGGCGGCATTCAGACCGGACAGGTCGATCGGCTCGTCGCTCCAGTCCCCCGCCCCGCCCTTCCCCGCCGAAGACGCCGGGGCAGGCGCGGGCACGGCCGTCTTTGCCGGAGCCGATTCCGGCGGCAGGTACGGATTGAGGTCGAGTTGTCCAACTTTGAGCGAGGCGACGACCACGGGTTTGCGCCCACGAGCATCAATCGAGAGATCGCCGGTCCCCGACATCGCATCGAGACTGAGCTTCGCCTTGCGGAAGGCGACGAGGCCCCCCTTGGCGTCAAGGTCGCCCGTGATCCTGAGCGGGCCGAGGCCGCTGCCCGGTGCATTCAGGGGCGAGCCCGCCCAGGCAGCGAGCTTGCGCACCGACGGCACGTCGAGGTCGATGTGCCCGGCAAGCGTATTGACCTTGCCGGTCGCGGCCTTCCCCTTGAACGAGAACTTCACCGGCCCGGAGGCAAGGCGGATGTCGATGTCGGTGCCCTGCCCCGCCATCAGCGCATTGGGACGGGACAGGACCGCGGTCAGGTTCAGCGGCTCCTTGTTCCAGACCACGGACCCTTCCGCCCGCATGGGGCTGTCCAGGGAGGGCAATGCGACCTGGAGGTTGATCTTGCCCACCTCGTGCTGCGCGCCCGACGCGAGGTCGGTGTAGGTGACGCGCCCGTCGACGAGGCGCACGTCGCCGAGCTTGAGGCCGGAAAGGCCGGGACCGCCGCGCGACGCCGAACCGGTCTCGCCGCCCCCGCCCGGCGCGGCCTTGCCACCTTTGCCAAAATCCCAGTTTGGTCGCCCTGACTTGTCCACCTCCAGGTTGATCAACGGTCTTTCCGCCACCAGGGCGTCGATCTCCAGGTTGCCGCTCAGCAGCGGAAACACGCCAACGCGGACGGTCAGGCGGTCCAGGCTCAGCATGGTTTCGGCTCGGCCGCCCTTGGCGTTGCCGAGGGAAACCTTTCCGGCCACGAATTCCACCCGCGGCAGGACCGACAGCCTGAAGTCGCCGTCGATGCGCGCGGGGCGGCCGGTGGCCTCTTCGATGCCCGCGACGATCTGGCGCTTGTAGACATCGACCGGGATGAAGGCCGGCACGATCAGTGCCGCCGCGATCACCACCACGATGGCGACCAATAGACCGATGACGACTTTCTTCATTGCCGGGACCTTTCCTTTTGACGGGAAACCGGGACGGGGACCGCCTTCGTTACAAAACGGAAGACCCCGGAGACAACCTGAAATTCATGCGGCAAGGACTATCGTGCCCCAACGATGTGCGACAGGCAACACGCGGCCGCGCTCACCACTCCGTGCCGCCCCGAAGGCAGGCACTTTTCCCTAGAAACAGTGGATGAGACGCGGTGGTTCCCTCTCCGGACGATACGAGCGGTTCCGGGACAGGTCGTTGACACGCGGGGAATCCGCCGAAACGCGCACGCAGAAAGGCCGCGCCCCCGTTCGGGAGACGCGGCCCTCTGGACTCGTCGTACTCTGGTGTGTTGCCGGCCGGACGGGCCGGACGGAGGGGCCTAGAAGCCGCCCATTCCGCCCATGCCACCCATACCGCCCATGCCGCCCATATCGCCGCCGGGCATGCCACCGTCCTTCTTCTCGGGCTTGTCGGCGATCATCGCCTCGGTGGTGACGAGCAGGCCCGCGACCGACGCCGCATCCTGCAGCGCCGTGCGCACGACCTTGGTCGGGTCGATGATGCCGGACCTCACGAGGTCTTCGTACTTGCCGGTCTGGGCATTGTAGCCGTAGTTGCTGTCCTTGCCCTCGAGCAGCTTGCCGACCACGACGGAACCATCGGCACCGGCGTTCTCGGCGATCTGGCGGGCGGGCGCCTGGATGGCGCGGCGCACGATGTCGACGCCGACCTGCTGGTCGCTATTGTCGAGCTTGATGCCCAGGAGCTTTTTAGTGGCATAGAGCAGCGCCGCGCCGCCGCCGGCGACGATGCCCTCCTCCACCGCGGCGCGGGTGGCGTTGAGCGCGTCGTCGACGCGGTCCTTGCGCTCCTTCACCTCGACCTCGGTGGCCCCGCCGACCTTGATCACTGCAACACCGCCCGCCAGCTTGGCCAGGCGCTCCTGCAGCTTCTCCTTGTCGTAGTCCGAGGTTGTCTCCTCGACCTGGGCGCGAATCTGGTTGCAGCGGTCCTGGATCGCCTTGTTCTTTCCGGCCCCGTCGATGATGGTGGTGTTTTCCTTATCGATAGTGATCTTCTTGGCCTTGCCGAGCATGTCCATGGTGACGTTCTCGAGCTTGATGCCGAGGTCTTCGGAAATGACCTGGCCGCCGGTCAGCACCGCGATGTCCTGCAGCATGGCCTTGCGGCGGTCGCCGAAGCCCGGGGCCTTCACCGCCGCGACCTTGAGGCCGCCGCGCAGCTTGTTGACCACGAGGGTGGCAAGCGCCTCACCTTCGACGTCCTCGGCGACGATCAGCAGCGGCTTGCCCGACTGCACCACCGATTCGAGGATCGGCAGCATCGACTGCAGGTTCGAAAGCTTCGATTCGTGCAGCAGGACCAGAACGTCATCCATGACGCAGGTCATCTTTTCGGCGTTGGTGATGAAATAGGGCGACAGGTAGCCGCGATCGAACTGCATGCCCTCGACGACGTTCAGCTCGGTGTCGAGGCCCTTCGCCTCTTCCACCGTGATGACACCCTCCTTGCCGACCTTGTCCATGGCGGCGGCGATCATCCTGCCGATCTCCGTCTCGCCATTGGACGAAATGGTGCCGACCTGGGCGATTTCCTGGCTGGTCTTGACCGGCTTGGAGCGCTTCTTGAGATCATCGACCACGGCGTGGACTGCGGTGTCGATGCCGCGCTTCACGTCCATAGGGTTCATGCCCGCGGCGACGGCCTTGACGCCCTCGCGCACGATGGCATGGGCCAGCAGAGTCGCGGTCGTAGTGCCGTCGCCCGCTTCGTCGTTGGTGCGCGACGCCACTTCGCGGATCATCTGGGCGCCCATGTTCTCGAACTTGTCGGAGAGCTCGATCTCTTTCGCCACGGTGACGCCGTCCTTGGTGATGCGCGGCGCGCCGAACGACTTCTCGATGACGACGTTGCGGCCCTTGGGCCCCAGTGTCACGCGCACGGCCTCTGCCAGCACGTCGATGCCGCGCAGCATGCGGTCGCGGGCGTCGGTGGAAAATCTTACGTCTTTTGCCATTTCTGGATACTCCCTTGGTTATTCTGACTTCCGTTCGGTGCGCCCTACTGGATGACACCGAGGATGTCGGATTCCTTCATGATCAGCAGGTCCTTGCCGTCGACCTTGATCTCGGTGCCGGACCACTTGCCGTAGAGGACGCGGTCGCCCTTCTTCACGTCGAGCTTGGTCACCTTGCCGTCGTCGCCGCGGTAGCCCGAGCCGATGGCGACGATCTTGCCCTCGGACGGCTTTTCCTTGGCGGTGTCGGGGATGATGATGCCGCCCTTGGTCTTCTGTTCCGCGGCCAGTGGTTCGACGACGACGCGGTCGTGCAGAGGCCTGATATTCATGATTTCGTGTCTCCTGGGTGATGTTGGTTACGCAGTATCAGCAGCAGTCGGTGCCGGGAATGTGGGTATGGCCGCCCGCTGCCGCGGCCTTGGCGGCGGGCCTGGCGCTGGCATGGACCCTGGCACCGGTGTCGAGGATGGCGAAGATGTCGCCTTCCTTCATGATCAGCATGTCCTTGCCGTCGACCTTGATCTCGGTGCCGGACCACTTGCCGTAGAGGACGCGGTCACCCTTCTTCACGTCGAGCTTGGTCACCTTGCCGTCGTCGCCACGGTAACCCGAGCCGACGGCGACGATCTTGCCCTCGGACGGTTTTTCCTTGGCGGTGTCCGGAATGATGATGCCGCCGGCGGTCTTTTCCTCCGCGCCGAGCGGCTCGACAATCACGCGATCATGCAATGGCCGAATGTTCATGACCTTCTCCCATAAAAGAAAGGCTTTGGAAATCAAGCCTCTAGTTGGTTTCGCCGGGTGCCGTTAGCACTCCCTTCAGGCGAGTGCCAGTGATATAGGCCTACCCTATAGGCCTGTCAACCACGGGAAAGCTCCAACGTCGGGGATTTGATGAGATTTGCCCCGCCCTACGGGCGGCGGGACTCGAAGCGGGCGGCGTCCTCGGGGTCGAGGCCAACGGTCAGGTGCGCGGTGCCGGCCTCGTCGTCGGTGCGGTCCATGACCTCGCCGTGGTCGTAGAGCCAGGCGATGGCGGCGCCCTCGTTGGGGCCGAGCGCGTAATGGAAGACCCGGCGGCGCGCCGACAGGCGGGTATCGAGCAGGGACAGCAGGTCGTCCACCCCCTCCCCGGTCCTGGCCGAAAGCGCCACGGCGGACCCGTCGCGCGCCGTGCGCGCCGTCAGCGCGGCGCGGTCGTCGGGGACGAGCAGGTCGATCTTGTTGAGCGCCTCGATCATCGTGCCGTCCGAAACGGCGTCGAGGCCGAGGTCGGCGAGCACGTCCTCGACATCGGCCTTCTGGGCCTCGCTGTCGCCGTGGGAGATATCGCGCACGTGGATCACGATGTCGGCGGCGAGGACCTCTTCCAGCGTGGCGCGGAAGGCGACGACGAGATCGGTCGGCAGGTCGGAAACGAATCCCACCGTGTCGGACAGGATGATGCCCCGGCTCGACGGCAGTTCCACCGCCCGCATGGTCGGATCCAGCGTCGCGAAGAGCATGTCCTTTGCCGTCACGTCGGCACGGGTCAGACGGTTGAACAGCGACGACTTGCCCGCGTTGGTATAACCCACCAACGCCACCACCGGGAACGGCACCCGGCCGCGTGCCTTGCGATGCAGCCCGCGGGTGCGCTTGACGTCCCCGAGCTCCGCCTTGATGCGGATGATGCGAGTGTCGATCTGGCGGCGGTCGGCCTCGATCTGGGTTTCGCCGGGGCCGCCGAGGAAGCCGAAACCGCCGCGCTGGCGTTCGAGGTGGGTCCACGACCGCACCAGCCGCGAGCGCTGGTAGGTCAGCGCGGCGAGCTCCACCTGCATCGCGCCTTCACGGGTGCGGGCACGTTCGCCGAAGATTTCGAGAATGAGTCCCGTCCGGTCGATGACCTTGCATTTCCAGGCGAGTTCCAGGTTGCGCTGCTGCACCGGGCTGAGACGGCCGTCGACGACGACCACGGCGATACCGTCGTCCTCGATGCGGGACTTCAGGCGTTCCGCCGCGCCCTCGCCGATCAGAGTCGCCGGACGTGGCCGCGGCAGATTGAGGATCTCGGTGAAAACGACGTCGAGGTCGATGGCTTCGGCCAGGCCCCGCGCCTCCTCCAGGCGTGCGGCCGGAGCGCGCGCCGAATCATCCCCGCGCAGGACCGGCAGGACGACCGCCGCGCGCCCGGACAGGCCCGCCGGCCCCGCACCCGAAGGCGCGGGGCCGTGATTGCCCGAAAATCCGTTCTGGGAAAAAGAGGCCAAGGCGCCCCGTCAGGCCGCGACGATCAGGCTTCGGCGGTCGCGTCCGCGGCGGCCCCCTCGTCGTCGCCCTCCCACAGGGACACGGGCGCCGACGGCATCACCGTCGAGATCGCGTGCTTGTAGACGAGCTGGGAATGGTTGTCGCGGCGCAGAAGGACGGAAAAGTTGTCGAACCACGTCACGATGCCCTGAAGCTTCACGCCGTTGACCAGGAAGATGGTCACGGGCGTCTTCTGCCGGCGAATCGTATTGAGGAAAACGTCTTGGAGATTCTGGTTCTTTTCAGCAGCCATCTTGTCTTTCTTTCTGTCGTGCGGTTGCCAAGAGCTAGGCGATGTTGCCTAAGGGCGTATGCTCACGCGTCTCCTTCTACTTCACGGGATCGTGATCGGCGTCGGATCCCCAAAAGGACAACAGCGCCGAAAGCCCCTCTATGAAGGCATCATGGGGGACAAATTGGTCAACATTGTGGCGCATGAGCTCGGCTCGGATATCGGGTCCTTCGAGCACCACCGGGGTCAGCCCGGCGGCCAGGGCGCATTGCACGTCGATGGCACCGTCGCCGACGAACCACACCTCGGGCCCGGCTCGGACGCCGCTGCCGTCGAGCGCCATATGCACCGGGTCCGGCGCAGGCTTGTCGGCGGCAGCATCGGTGGCGCCGACAAGCCGGCCGAAATAGCCGTCCCAGCCCAGCGCCGTCGACTCGGCGCGCAGGAAACGCCCGGTCTTGTTGCTGACGACCCCGAGGTAGAGGCCGAGCGCCTTGAGTCCCGCCAGCGTCTCCCCGGCCCCTGCCATCGGCACCAGATGCCTGAGATGCTCCGCTTCGTAGCGTGCGTAGAAGACGTCCCGCGCCTCGGTCCAGCGCGCGCCGAACATCTCCGGAAACGAATCGCGCAGCGACTTGCGTACCCGCTCCTTCGTCTCGGCCAGCGTCCACGGCGCATGGCCCATGGCCGCAAAGGCGGCATTGAGCGCGGTGTTGACCGCCGGCCAGGCGTCCACCAGGGTATTGTCCCAGTCGAACAGGATGGCGCGCGGACGCGGAAAGGCGGCAAGGCTCACGAGGCGTGCCGCCTGTCGCCCGCCCGCACGGCGCGGGCGACGTAATCGCGATAGCGGGTGTTGAGGCGCCGGGTCAGCGGCCCCGGCGTGCCGTCGCCAATGCGCGTCCCGTCGATGGCAATCACCGGCACGATGAAGGCGGTGGTCGAGGTCAGGAACGCCTCCGCCGCATTCCGGACCTCGCGCAGCGTGAACGCCCGTTCCTCGAACTCGAACCCCGCCGCGCGTGCCAGCGCGATCACCGCCTGGCGCGTGATGCCATTGAGGATCGCGGCATCGGGGGCGCGGGTCAGGAGGCGGCCCTTCTTCGTCACGATCCAGACGTTGGTCGAACTGCCCTCGGTAACGCGGCCCGCCTCGTCCACGAACAACGCCTCGAACGCGGCACCGTCGCGCGCCGCCTGCTTGGCGAGCACGTTGGGCAGCAGCGACGTGGTCTTGATGTCGCAGCGCTTCCAGCGCAGGTCGGGCATGCTCAGGACGCTGACGCCCTTTTCGCGCGCCTCCGCCGGCGGTCCCTTGGAGGACTTCGCCGTGACCACGAGCGCCGGTTTCAATCCTTTCGGCCAGGCATGGTCGCGGGCCGCGATGCCGCGGGTGACCTGGAGATAGACCATGCCGTCCTGCACGCGGTTGCGGCGCCGCACCTCGGCCAGGACGTGGCGCAGCGCCGCATCGGACATCGGCCGCGGGATGGCGAGCTCGCCCAGTGAACGGGCCAGGCGACGGAGATGCGGTTCGAGGTCGACCAGCCACCCGCCCTGGACGGCGATGACCTCGTAGACGCCATCGGCGAACTGGTAGCCGCGATCCTCGACATGGACCGCGGCCCGGCGATGAGGCACGTAGCGGCCGTTGACATAGGCAGTGCGGGGCATGGAGCGCAGACGACTCAGAAGAATTCGAGACTGACGGAGAACATGCGCTCGACCTTCTTCACCGCCTCGGTCTCGGCGAACAGGATGACGCGGTCGCGGGGCTTGATCACGGTCTCCCCGGTGGGCGTGATGACCTGGCCGTCGCGGATGACGGCGCCGATCAGCACGCCTTCGGGGAGCTCCGCCTCGCGGATGGGAACGCCGACGAGGGGCGAGGTCTCCATCGCTTCACCCTCCATGATCTCGCCGAAATCGTCGTGCACGGCATGGGCGGCGCGAATGCGTCCGCGGCGAATGTGCTGGAGGATGGTGGAAACGGTTATGGCACGGGGACTGACCACCACGTCGATGCCGAGAGTCGTGATCAGCGACGAATAGGTGACGTTGTTGACCAGGGTCATCGCCTTCTTGGCACCGTAGCGTTTCGCCAGCAGCGACCCGAGGATGTTCACCTCGTCGTCGTTGGTGACCGCGATCACCGCTTCGGCCGCGGCGACATTGGCTTCCTCCAGGATTTCGGGATCGAGGGCGTCGCCGTGCAGCACCACGGTACGATCCAGCCCCTCCGCCGCAAGATGGGCGCGGTCCTTGTCGTATTCGATGATGCGCGCGCTCACGGCCGGCCGCTGCTCCTCGATCATGTGGGCGAGGTAACGGCCGATGTTGCCGCCGCCAAGGATGATAATGCGGCGCGCCTCCGGCTCCTCATGGCCGAAGGCGGCCATGACGCGCGGCACCTGCACGGTCTCGCAGATGAAATAGACCTCGTCCCCCGCCAGCATATGGTCGGACGACGACGGCACGAACCCGTCACCGCCCCGCACGATGCCGACGATGGTGATATGCAGGTCGGGGAACAGCTCCGTCAACTGGCGCAGCGGCGTGTTCAGGAGCGGACAATCCTCGGCGCAGCGCACGCCCACGAGCTGCACGATGCCGTCGGCGAGCGGAATGGTATCGAACGCACCGGGCACGTGCAGGCGGCGGAAGATCGCGCGGCCGACCTCGATCTCCGGCGAGATGATCACGTCGATAGGCATGTGGTCGCGGCTGAACAGTTCGGCCCAGATCGGGTTGAGGTAGCTCTGATGGCGGACGCGGGCGATCTTGGTCGGCACCTCGAACAGGGAATGGGCCACCTGGCAGGCGACCATGTTGACCTCGTCCGAATAGGTCACGGCGACGATCATGTCGGCGTCTTCGGCGCCGGCCTGTTCCAGCACGTCGGGATGGGAGGCGAACCCCTCCATCGCCTTGACGTCCATGGAATCGCTGATCTTGCGGACCAGCTCGGGCGACGAATCGATGACCGTGACGTCGTTGTTCTCGACCACCAAGTGGCGGACGATGCTGGTGCCCACCTGGCCCGCGCCGCAGACGATGACCTTCATGGCGTATCCATCCTATGACGTGATACCGGACGCGACACCGCCGTACCCGGAGACTGCAGGGAGTCTTACTTCGCCGCGTCGCCGCCGCCAAGCCCCAGCGACTTGAGCTTGCGGTGGAGCGCCGAGCGTTCCATGCCTATGAATTCCGAGGTTCGCGAGATGTTTCCGCCGAATCGATTGAGTTGGGCTGCCAAATATTCCCGCTCGAAGATCTCGCGTGCCGAGCGCAGGTCGAGGCCCATGATCTCCCCCGCCCCGGTTCCCCGCATGGTCCGGGGCGCCGATTCCAGCAGGTTGGGCGGCAGGGCGTCGACATGGATCAGGCCGTCCTCGTCGCCCGGCGCCATGATCAGCAGCCATTCGACCACGTTGCGAAGCTGGCGCACGTTGCCGGGCCAGTCGTAGGCCTGCAGCGCCGCCAGGGCGTCATCGCCGAGACGGCGTTCCGACAGACCCGACGAACGCGCCGAACGCTCCATGAAATGGGCGATCAGGGCGGGAATGTCCTCGCGCCGGGCGCTCAGCGGCGGGACCCGGATCGGCACGACGTTGAGGCGGTAATACAGGTCCTCGCGGAAATCCCCCTGCTCCATCAGGGCTTCCAGTTCGCGGCTGGTGGCGGCGATCACCCGCACGTCGACCTGGATGCGGTTCGAACCGCCGACGCGCTCGAACGTCTGCTCCTGCAACGCGCGGACGATCTTGCCCTGGGTCTCGAGCGGCATGTCGGCGACCTCGTCGAGGAACAGCGTCCCCTTGTCGGCATTTTCGAACACGCCGGAATGCCGCGGCAGGCCCGGCCCCTCGACCCCGGACTCGGCGCCGAACAGTTCGATCTCGAGGCGGTCCGGCCGCATCGCGGCGCAATTGATGGCGACGAAGGGCTCCGATGCACGCGGCGATTCCCCGTGGATCATCCGAGCCACCACCTCCTTGCCGGCGCCGGCGGGGCCGGTGATCAGCACCCGGGAATTGGTCGGTGCGACCCGCGCGATGGCGGCCCGCACCTCCTTCAGGGCGACCGAATCGCCGATCATGACCACGTTGCCCGCGCGCTGGCGCAACTCGAGGTTTTCGCGCCTGAGGCGGGCCGCCTCGATCGCCCGCTCGACCACCAGCAGGAGCCGGTCGGTCTTGAACGGCTTTTCGATGTAGTCGTAGGCGCCGCGCTTGATCGCGGCGACCGCCGTTTCGATGTTGCCGTGGCCGGAAATCACGACCACGGGGATTTCGGGATACTGCGTCCGGACGATGCTGAGCAGCTCCATCCCGTCGATCTTGCTGCCCTGCAGCCAGATATCGAGGATGGCGAGCGAAGGCCGTCGGGCATCGATCTCCTTCAGGGCCGTTTCCGCGTCGGCAACTTCGCGGGTGGTATACCCCTCGTCCCTGAGAACGCCGGAAATAAGCAGACGAATATCGACTTCGTCATCTACGACAAGAATATCGTGATTCATTGATTCGCCGTCTTCAGGATTGCTACGTCGTTATCTTCTTGTTTACGTCGCGACCCGTAGCCAGGCCCGGAGGCCTGGAACAAGAGGCTTACCCGCGCACCGCCCTCATCCCGATCCTCGAGGGTCAGCTCGCCCCCGTGATCCTCCATAATCTTGCGCACGATGGCAAGCCCCAGTCCCGTGCCCTGCGCCCGGGTGGTGACGTAGGGCTCGGTAATATCGCGTCCGAGGTCCTTGGGCAGGCCGATGCCGTTGTCTTCGACGGCGACCTCGATGCGCCGGCGGCGCTGGCGCAGGGACGCGCGAATCCGGCCCTTATAGTCCCGGCCCGCGGCCTTTTCGGCGGCGGACCGCGCCTGAACGGAATCGGCGGCGTTCTGCAGCAGGTTGGTCAGCGCCTGGCCGATCTGCCGTTCGTCGCACATCAGCATGACCGCACCTTCGGGCATATCCACCTCGAAGTCGATATCGGATTTGGCGCTGCGCTGCAGGAACACCGCCGCGCGCAGGATGCCGACGACATCGTGGGATTGCAGGTCGGGCGCCGGCATGCGGGCGAAGGCCGAGAATTCGGAGATCATGTTGCCGATGTCGCCGACCTGGCGAATGATGGTATCGATGCAGAGCGAAAAGGTCTCCGGATCCGACGTGACCTCGGCCAAATAACGCCGCCGGAGCCGTTCCGCCGCCAGCTGGATCGGCGTCAGCGGGTTCTTGATCTCGTGGGCGAGGCGGCGCGCGACGTCCGACCACGCTGCCTTGCGCTGCGCCGACAGGAGCTCGGTCACGTCGTCGAAGGTGACGACGTAGCCGCGCACCTCAGCGCCTTCGACCTCGGCCGTGACGCGGATCAGGAGCGTGCGGAGGCGTCCCCGCCGCTGGATCTCGATCTGCTTTTCCTGCGACCGCCCCGGATTGGCCCGCGCCTCCGCCATCAGCGCCGCCATCTCGGGAACGAAGTCGGTGACCGGCTTGCCGATCGCCTCGCGCAGGTCGGCGGCCATCA
Source organism: Alphaproteobacteria bacterium (assembly GCA_009380075.1). Taxonomy (GTDB): domain Bacteria; phylum Pseudomonadota; class Alphaproteobacteria; order SMXQ01; family SMXQ01; genus WHSO01. The sequence continues at coordinate 13,987 of WHSO01000050.1, forward strand.
GATCCGAGGCGGTCTGGTTGGGAAAATTGATCCGCCCCGCGCCGTCGAGGCCGATGATGCCCGCCGATACGCCGGACAGGACCGCCTCGGTGAAGCGCCGGCGATTGTCGATGACACGGTTGGCCTCGACCAGTTCGGCGCGCTGGTTCTCGAGCTGGCTCGTCATGCGGTTAAAGGCGCGGGTCAGGGTGCCGACCTCGTCGCGGTCCTCGCCCTCCTCCACCCGCGCCGTCAGGTCGCCGGCGCGCACCCGTTCCGCCGCGGTGGCGAGCGCGGCAATGGGCCGCGCCAGCCGGTCGGCGAAACTGAGGCCGATCCACACCGCAACGAACAGCAGCAGCAGGGCCACAACGATGAAGATCGCGGCGTAGAGGATCTGCAGGTCGCTGCGCATGAGTTCGAGCGCACGGTAGCTCGACGCCGCGGATTGCGTCTGCTCGATGCGTTCGAGCACACGTGGATCGACGAACCGCCCGACCAGCAGGAAACTGTCCGGGATGGTGGTCAGCGCGACCAGCGCCCGGATGCGGTCGTCGCTGTCGCTGTCGAGCCACACCACGCCGCCCTGGCGCGCCTGGGCCAGCGCCCAGTCGGGCGCGCGTTCGAAAGCCAGCGTGAAGCTCAGCCGGGAACGTCCCACGACGCGGCCGTCGCCGGTGAAGACGATGGTCTCCGACAGGCTGCGCAACTGCGTCTGGAACTCGAGAAACTGGTTGAGGTCACGCAGGTCCGGCGACATCAAAGACACCTCGCGGTTGACGTCGGTCGCCATGGCCAGGATGTCGCCGGCGATGTTGCGGCGGTGTTCCCTCAGATAGGATTCGGCCACCGCCTGGGATTCGTTGATCGCCGTCCGCACCCTCTCGCTGAACCAGTTCTCGAGACCGAAGTTCAGCACCAGGGCGGAAAACACGGCGACGATGATCGCCGGCGCCACCGCCACGAGGCTGAACAGGACGACGAGCCGCACATGCAGGCGCGAGCCCGTCGACCCGCGCCGGCGCATGGCCCAGACCTGCACCACGCGCCGGACGACGAGCACGCCGAGCAGCAGCAACAGGGCCAGATCGAGATAAAGCAGCCAGAGGACGAGCGAGGTGGCGCGCGGCTGCGTCCCCGATGGCTGGGTGAAGGCGACATAGGTGGCGATCCCGGACAGGGTCGCGGCGATCGTCAGCGCGACCGCAGACTTGTCGGCAAGCCGGATGCGTTCCGCCCAACGCGTCAGTCGCCCAAGCCTGTTCGGGAAAGTCTTGGCGACGTTTTCTGTCATTGCTTCTACCGGCGCTGGAAGACAGGAGCACGCTCTTGGTCCCGGGGCCGCCCCGAAAACCGGTGCGCCCCCAGATTTGGCGCTACTTTACGCCGCGAACAACCGGGATGTCCAATTCACGAAGCTTCTTGCGCAGGGTATTGCGGTTGAGCCCAAGGAGGCGGGACGCCTTGATCTGGTTCCCCTTGGTCGCGAACAGGCACAGGGTCAGGAGCGGCCGCTCGACCTCGCGCACAATGCGGTCGTAGAGCCCTGGCGGCGGCAACCGGTCCTTGTGGGCGGAAAAGTAGTCCCGGAGGTGCCGTTCCACCGCGCTGCCCAGGTTCTCGCCCTCCCGCGGCTCCGCCGGCTCGCCGGGCGCCGCGAGCGCTTCGGACAGCTCGGCCTCGATCACGTCGAGGCCGATCACCTCCTGGGAATAGAGCGCCGCCAGGCGCCGCACCAGGTTCTCCAGCTCGCGCACGTTGCCGGGCCAGCGGTACTGCGTGAGCCGGGACATCGCCGCCTCGTCGAGCCGCTTGGCTGGCAGGCCTTCCGACTGTACCTCCGTAAGGAAATGGCGCACCAGAAGGGAAATGTCCTCGGTGCGCTCGCGGAGCGGCGGCAGGCGAATCGGCACCACGTTGAGGCGGTAGAACAGGTCTTCCCGGAACAGGCCCTGGGACACGAGGCGACGCAGGTTCCGATGCGTCGCCGCGATGATACGCACGTTGGTGCGGATCGCCGTGCGTCCGCCGACGGTGGTGTATTCGCCTTCCTGCAGCACGCGCAGGAGTCGCGTCTGCGCTTCGAGCGGCATGTCGCCGATCTCGTCGAGGAACAGCGTGCCGCCCTCGGCCTGTTCGAAACGGCCGACGTGGCGCTGAGCCGCGCCGGTGAAGGCACCGCGTTCGTGGCCGAACAATTCGCTCTCGATCAGCTCGCGCGGGATCGCGGCCATGTTGATGGCGACGAACGGCCCCGCCCGACGCGCGCCATAATCGTGCAGCGCACGCGCGACGAGTTCCTTTCCGGTGCCCGATTCGCCCGCGATCATGACCGTGAGGTCGGTCGAGATCAGGCGCGCGAGCGTGCGGTAAATTTCCTGCATCGCCTGGGAGCGGCCGATCAACGGCAACTGTTCCTCTTCGGCCTCGGCGGCTTTCGCCGCATCGGGCACGACCCGGCGCTGCGACAGCGCCTTCTTCACGACGCCGACCAGTTCGTTCAGGTCGAACGGTTTGGGCAGGTATTCGAAGGCGCCGCGCTGGGTCGCCTTGACCGCCGTGAGCAGGGTGTTCTGGGCGCTCATCACGACGATGCGCAGATCGGGCCGGATCTTGCGGATACGCGGCAGGAGGTCGAGGCCGTTCTCGTCCGGCAGGACGACGTCGGTGATCACCAGGTCGCCCTCCCCGTCCGCGACCCAGCTCCACAGGGTCGCCGCGTTCGACGTGGCACGCACGCTGTAGCCATTGCGGGTCAGCGCATGGCTCACCACCGTGCGGATCGCGCTGTCGTCGTCGGCGACGAGCACCGTCATTTCAGCCATTGCTCTTTTCCTCCGGCCCCCGGTACACGGGGAGATACACCCGGAATGCGGTATGGCCGGGTTCGCTTGTAAATTCAATGATGCCGCCGTGGTCGCGGATGATCTTGGCCACCAGCGGGAGGCCGAGGCCGGTCCCGCCGGACTTGGTCGTCACGAACGGGTCGAACAGGTGCGGCCGCAGGTCTTCGGGGATGCCATCGCCGTTGTCCTCCACCGTAACCAGGAGCGGCAGATGGGTGCGCCGGCTGACCCCCGGTTGCGCCAGCCTTAGCCCGATCTGGTAGCTCGTGCTCAGTGTGACCTCCCCGCCCGTCCGCGGCGCCGCTTCAGCCGCGTTCTTCACCAGGTTGAGGAACACCTGGATGAGCTGGTCGCGGTCGCCCGCCACGGCGGGAAGCGACGGATCGTAGCGTTCCTTGAACCGGATATGGCGGGCGAAGCCCGAATGAGCGAGCTCGCGCACGTGTTCGAGCACCTGGTGGATGTTGACCGGGCCGCGTTCGATGAAGGGGCGGTCGGAAAACACTTCCATGCGGTCGACCAGCGCGCAGATGCGGTCGGTTTCGTCACAGATCAGGCGGGTCAGCTTGCGGTCTTCCACGCCGACGCCGCTTTCGAGCAGTTGCGCCGCACCCCGAATCCCCGACAGCGGATTCTTGACCTCGTGCGCCAGCACCGCGGCCATGCCGATCACCGACCGCACCGCGTTGCGGCTGTCCATCTGGCGCGTCATCTTCGACGCGATGGACCGGTCATGAAACGACAGGACGATGGCCCCGGGAGTATCGGAGATCGGCGCGACCTGGATGGTAACGAGCCGCGATCCGGTCCGCGGCGTGTCGAGCGTGACGCCGTATTCGGACAGGCTAGCACCGTGGGCACGCACCTGTTCCATCATGGCGAAGACGGGGCTGTCCGCCGGAATGATGTCGGTCAGCACCCGCTCGCACAGCCAGGACTGGCTGGCGTCAAAAAATTGCTCGGTGGCCAGATTGACATGAAGGATGCCGCCTTCGGCATCGATCACCAGAACCGGGTCGGCCAGCGCGTTCAGCACCGTTTCGAACCAGCCTTCGGAATCGCCGGCATCACCGCCGGGCTTGCGGACGAGTTTCAGGTTCATGCGGCCTCCTTCGCGGGGGAGGTCTCCGCCGCTGCGGCGGCATCGAAGAAGTCACGCATGCGGATCGCAACTTCGGCGGGTTGATCGATGACATTGGTTTCGGCACGGAAACGCGCGGCATCCTTGAGGCCCGCCGCGTACCAGCCGATATGCTTGCGCGCCATGCGCAGGCCGCGCTGCATGCCGTGATGGCGCAGCATGGCATCGAAATGCGCGAGCGCTGTCGCGCCACGCTCCACCGCGCCGGGTTCCGGCAGCCGCACGCCGGTCCTGAGGAAGTGCGCGACATGGGCCAGCAGCCACGGCCGCCCGCAGGCGCCCCGGCCGATCATCACGCCGTCGGCACCCGAGGCCGCCAGCGCGTCGCGCGCGTCGTCGACCGAACGGATGTCCCCGTTGACGACGACGGGAATGGAGACCGCCTCCTTGACGCGGCGGACGAAAGCCCAATCGGCCTTGCCTTCGTACAACTGGCAGCGTGTCCGCCCGTGCACGGTGATCATCCGCGCCCCGGCGTCCTCGGCGATGCGCGCGACCTCCGGCGCGTTCAGGCTGGCGTGATCCCATCCCATGCGCATCTTCAGCGTCACCGGCAACGGCACCGCCCGCGCCGCCGCGGCGACGATACGACCGATCAGCGCGGGATCGCGCATCAGCGCCGACCCCGCCTGCTTGTTGACGACCTTTTTTACCGGGCAGCCCATGTTGAGATCGATGAGCGCCGCGCCGCGGTCGGCGTTGAGGCGCGCGGCCTCGGCCACCACCTCCGGCTCGCAACCGGCGAGCTGGACCGCCATGGGAAATTCCTCGGGCACGGTCTCGCCCATCTTCAGCGACTGGCGGGTCTCGCGCACCATGGCCTGGCTTGCGATCATCTCCGACACGACGAGACCCGCCCCCCTCGCCTTGACCAGGCGGCGGAATGGCAGATCGGTGACACCGGACATGGGAGCGAGGATGACGGGATCATCCAGCCGCAGGGACCCGATAAAAATGGTCATTTTTTAAGCACAATGCCCGAATGATCAAAACTAAGGCAAAATTAGCGCCTCCCGCCGTTGGGCGCAAGCGCTACTGCAACCACACTGAGGGATTTCAGGGTTGTCGGCCACGCCGGCGACGCCAGCGCTCGAAGGCGATCACCGCCCAGATCGCCTCCAGGACCCCGAACGGCCAGGCCCCGGACAGGAAACCGTAGGCGGAAGCGAGGACGCAGGCGACCGCGAAGGCGAAGACGAACCAGGCGCTGCGGTGTTCCAGCGCGTAGAACACCAGCATCGCCGCGACGGCGAAGAGTCCGAAAAGGGTAATCCGGTCCATGGCTCAGGCGCGCCCCAGGACGACTTCGGTCACGAACTTGACGCCCGGATAGGCCAGGGTCAGGAACAGGTAGGCCAGAAGCACCAGCCGCGCCGCGCGGCGACCGGCGAGGCCGCTTGCCCGCTCCACCGCGATCAGGGACACGATCACCGCAAACGCGGCGAGGGAGAAGACCGTCTTGTGGCTGAATGCGACAAGTTGCCCGCTTTCCCCGTACTCGATCACCATGCCGGTGGCGAGGCCAAGGCCGAGCACCACGGCCGCCGCCGTCATCAGGACGCGCTGGACCCCTTCGCCGTCGGCAACCGCCGGCAGCAGGGCCGTCAAGCGGGACGGCCGGCGCGCCTTCATTGCGCGCTCCTGGACGAAGACCGCGGCGCCCGCCACGGCCGCCAGGGTGAACAGGGCGTAGGTCGCCACCGACACGGCGATATGGAGGCCGAGCCAGGCCGGCCCTGCACCCACCGGCGCCAAAGGCTCGGGCGCATGGGCCCAGACCGTGGCGAGCGTCCCAAGCACGAGGAGATAGGGCGCAAGCAGCGCGCCGATCCGCGCCACCGAAGGATACAGCACCGACCCCGCGCCATAGAGCGCGAGCGTGACCACAATGGTCAGCCACAGCGCCGGCGCCAGCCCCACGCGCCAGCCGCCGGCGAAATCCACCCAGACCACTGCGCCGGTTCCGGCAAGTGCAACCGCAAGCAGTATCCAGAATCGTGCGCTTCGATCCGCACCGTCGCGGGCTTCACCGACGGCAAACGGCGCCGCGGCAAGGGCGAGGAGCGCCGCCAGGGCGGCCAGATTGAGAAGCAGGATCATCATCGGCGGCGGAGTATATCATTGAAGCCGGCGCGGCAAGGGGCGCTTTGCCGGCGTCGCGGGCGGGGCGGCCCGCGACGGTGCTTGGCAGGTGAAGGGTCCGCGATTACCCTCCCACCATGCTGACGGCCCGCTCCACCCGCACCACGAAGACTCCCTCCGGCCCGATCTGCGCCGCGCTGATCGTCGCCGCCGGACGCGGGCGCCGCTTCGGCGAAAGCGCCCCCGCGCCCAAGCAGTATCTTGCACTCAACCGGTGGACCGTGCTTGGACGCGCCGCCGCCGCCTTCCTCGCTCACCCGCGCATCGGCCTTGTGCGCGTCGTCATTCACGGCGACGACCGGGCGCATTACGAGCAGGCGACGCGGGGACTCGGGCTCGCGGAGCCGGTCCTCGGCGGCCGGCGACGCCAGGATTCGGTCCGGCTGGGCCTCGAGAGCCTGGGCGATATCGCGCCCGACACCGTGCTTATCCACGACGCGGCGCGCCCGCTGGTGGACGGCGCACTGATCGACCGGGTGCTCACGGCGCTCGACGAGTTCGACGGCGCCGTTCCCGCCCTCGCCATCGCCGACACGCTCAAGCTCGGCTCCGGCGGCGTGATCACGGGCGGCATGCCGCGCGACGGCGTGTTCCGTGCGCAGACGCCGCAGGGTTTCCGTTTCCGGGCGATCCTCGACGCCCATCGGCGCGCCGAAAAGGAATCGGGCGAGGACTTTACCGATGACGCCGCCATCGCCGCCTTTGCCGGGGTGGAGGTGGCACTGGTCGCCGGCACGGAAAGCAATTTCAAGATCACCACCGACGACGATCTCGGCCGCGCCCGCGCCGTCCTGGCGGGGGCTTCGCCGGGCGAAACGCGGACCGGTCAGGGATTCGACATGCATGGTTTCGATGCGGCGAAGCCCGGTCCCGTCCGCGTCTGCGGCGTAGACGTGCCCCATCCGCAAGCCCTCGCCGGCCACTCGGATTCCGATGTCGGCCTGCACGCCGCGACCGACGCGTTGCTCGGCGCCATCGCCGCCGGCGACATCGGGGAGCACTTTTCTCCCTCCGACCCGAAGTGGAAGGGAGCGGATTCGGAAATCTTCCTGCGGCACGCCGCTGCCCTCGTCGCCGCGGCGGGCGGCCGCATCGTGCATCTCGACCTTACCGTCATCTGCGAAGCGCCCAAGATCGCGCCCCATCGCGACTCCATGCGCCGACGCGTGGCCGAGATTCTCGGTGTCGATCCCGCCCGCGTCAGCATAAAGGCGACGACCACCGAAGGGCTCGGCGCGCTCGGCCGCGGCGAAGGCATCGCCGCCCAGGCCATCGCCACGGTGAATTTCGGCGGCGGAGGCTGAGCGCCTTGGCAGTCGCCCCTGGCCCCTCGACCAAGACGACCGACGGAATCCCGTTCGGCCATCCAGCGAGCCTGCTCGCGACCTGGTTCGGCGTCGGGCGCCTGCCGTGGGTTCCGGGGACCTGGGGCTCTCTCGCGGCGTTGCCGATCGCCTGGGTTCTGGCGTGGAACTATGGCCCCTACGCGATCGTTGGAGCCGCTGGCGTGGTCTTCCTGCTGGGCCTTTGGGCCTGCGGTTCCTATCTCGCGCGGACGCGGACCAAGGACCCCGGCGAGATCGTCATCGACGAGGTCGCTGGCCAGTTGATCGCGGCGGCTCCCGCCGGGCTCGACCCGCTTGCGTTCCTCCTGTCGTTCGTGCTGTTCCGCATTCTCGACGTGATGAAGCCCTGGCCCTGCCGCGCGCTCGAACGCGTACCCGGTCCTCTCGGCGTCATCGCCGACGACATCGCCGCAGGTCTCTACGCCGCCATCCTCATCGTCCTGTATTTCGCGGTCCTGGGAAGACCCAATGCCTTTTTCTGACGAAACGCTGGCCCTCGCCGCCCGGGTAGTGGAGGTCGCCCGGGCCGCCGATGCGCGGATCACCACGGCCGAATCCTGCACCGGCGGCCTGATTGCCGGCGCCATCACCGCCGTGTCCGGCGCCTCCCACGTCTTCTCCCGTGGCTTCGTCACCTACGCCAACGAAGCCAAGAGCGAACTCCTCGGTGTCGATCCCGCCGTCATCGCCCGGGTCGGCGCGGTTAGCGAAGACGTCGCCCGGGCCATGGCCGAGGGCGCGCGCCGCGCCGACGGCGCGACCACCGCCGTCGCCGTCACCGGGATCGCCGGGCCCGGCGGCGGCAGCGTCCAGAAGCCGGTCGGCCTTGTCCACGTCGCGGCGGCCCGCGGTAGGCGTCCCACCCTGCATGAGCGGCACGTCTTTTCCGGCGACCGGGCATCGATCCGTGCCCAGGCGGTGGATGCCGCCCTCAGGCTGTTGTTGCGCGCCATGGGCGAGACGGCCTAAAACCGCGCGTCGTCATGATGCCGCCCCACGAGACGGAGTCCCCGCCCCGATGATCACCTTCAAACCCCGGCCCGAACTGCCCGTCGATTACAAGGTTTCGCTGCGCAACGTCCTGGGGATCACCTTTCTCACGGTGATGGTCGCTCTCCTGCTCGGCGTCATCGTCGTGCAGCTCGACCTCACCATCGGGAGCGCGGAGGGCGACCCGATCAAGAAGGTGCTGTGGCTCTTCCTGATCCTGCTGACGGGCGTCCTGACCGCGACCGGCTACGTGCTCGCCTGGCGAACGCCGGTGCGCTGGGGCATCGTCGGCCTCACGCGGCCGGAGCCGCGCTGGGTCCTCATCAGCGTCGCCGTCGGCGCGGTGCTGTTCTTCCTGGGCGAACGGGCGGACCACGTGCTTCGCCTCGGCATCGTGGAGAATTTCCGCGCCCAGTTCGGCGTCGGGTTGAAGAGCCAGGTCGGACTGCTTTCCATGCTGGCGGTCTTCGGGCTGCTGCGGCCGATCGCGCTCGAGATCTACTTTCGCGGCGTGCTGCTCAACTACTTCGTCAACCGGATCGGTGCCGAGACCGGCCTGTTCGTGACCTCCCTCCTCTTCGCCGGGCTCTATTTCCAGCCGGACCTGCCCGCCAACATGGCGTACGGCTTCGTCTACGCGCTGGCCTTCGGGCTCCTGTTCCTGCGCTCGGGTTCGCTATGGAACGCCGTCGTCGCCCACGCCACGGTCGGCGTGCTGTTCGTGGCCAAGGTCGCCTGGGCGTAGGGCAATCGCTTGATCGCCCCCCTCTGGGCCCGCTGGGCCGCACTGTCACCGAATATCCGCGGCGCGGGGTGCGTCGTCACCGGCGCGTTCATCCTCATCGTCATGGCCTCGCTGGTGAAGCACCTGGGCCAGCGCCTGCCGTCGTTCGAGGTGCTGTTCGTGCGTTTCCTGGCCGGCCTCATCGTCATCCTGCCGGTGGTGTGGCGGACCGGATTTGCGGCGGTACTCCGGACCGAACGGCTGTCGTCCCACGCGCTGCGCGGCTTCGTCGGCTTCATGGGTAATCTCTGTTTCTTCTTCGCGCTGGTGAACATGGCCATCGCCGACACCGTGACGATCCAGTTCTCGCGCCCGATCATCATGGTGGTGATCGCCGCCCTGGTGCTACGCGAGACGGTGGGCTGGCAGCGCGCGCTGATGGCGGTGATCGGGTTCTCCGGCGTCATCATGATCACCCGGCCGTTCGGCAGCGGGTTCGAGCCCTGGGCCATCGTCGCGCTGGGCGGCACGGTCTTCGGCACGCTGGTGGTACTCACCATCAAGCTGCTGTCGCGGACGGAGAGCACACTGACCATCATGTTCTATTTCGCCGCCTTTACGACGCTGTTCGCCCTGATTCCGGCGCTTTACGTCTGGAAGCCGCCGACGGTCGAGGAATGGCTGCTGCTCGCGCTCACGGGCACGCTCGGCATCATCGGCCAGTCGATGTTCACCCACGGGGTCAAGCTCGGCGATACCAGCTTCGTGATGCCGTTCGACTACCTGAGGATCGTCTATTCCTTCATCATCGGGTTCGTCTTCTTCGCCGAATTGCCCGGTGCGTGGAGCTTCGCCGGCGCCGGCGTCATCATCGCGTCGAGCGTCTACCTCGTGCGTACCGAAAGCCGAACGAAAGGCCCTTGATTGCGAACGCAATATGACAGCCGGCCGCGCCGCCGACGCGCCGAGAAATCACGTGCACGGCCTTGAAGAGAACGGCGCGCGTCCCCATAATGAGTTCCCGCGCCGTCCTGCACGGAAACGTGCCGAGCTTCACGCGCAAAAACGAGCCAAGGGGAGCCACCTATGACACTGCAGATCGGACAGAC
>WHSO01000038.1 GCA_009380075.1 Alphaproteobacteria bacterium
CGTAAATCCTGCGAGTAAGCCTTCGCCATCCCGGCTGGCCTCCTTTACCCAGCCGGAACCTTGAATCACAAACACGACGATTTGGGAATCCCCCAGCGATTCAATCTATTCACACAATGCTCTAGAACACGGCGCGGCGGATCAGGTTGGCGCCGATCAGGATCAGCAGGACAAACAGGGCCTTGCGGAAGCGCGCCTCGTTGACCCGCGTGCGCAGGCGCTGGCCGACCCAGCCGCCGATGGCGACCGGCACGGTCGCACCTATGGTCAGCACCACGTGGTGCGGTTCGAACACGCCATAGGCGAGGTAGAAGATGCCGATGAGAACGACGCCCGCGAAGAAAGTCGCGCCGATGGCGCGGATGAAGTCCTCCTTCGGCAGGCCGATGGCGACGAAATAGATCGCGAGCAGGGGTCCCATGTGCAGCGACACGCCGAGCAGCACGCCGACCGCGATGCCGATGCCGAGTCCCACCGGACGCTCGAGCCGGGCGGCCAGGGCGAAACGAGGATGGGCGAGGCTGAGTGCGGAAAAGACGACGACGATGCCGCCGACGATGCCGAGGAGCAGGTGATCGTCGAGGCTGACCAGCAGGATCGTGCCGACCCAGGCGCCTACCGCCATCATCGCCATGACCGGCCAGAACCGGCGGAAGGCCACGCCGCCGCCGCCGCCCTGAAAGGCCTGGAACGCATTTGCCCACATCATCGGCAGCCACAGTATGGCGACGACGTCACGGGTGGGGAGGAAGGTCGCCAGAACCGGCACGCCGATCAGCGGCAGGCCGAGGCCGAGGATGCCCTTGCACGCGCCGGCAATGAACAGGCCGAGCGTCAGGGCGGCAAGCGCCACGGGCGTGATGTTTTCGGCGAGCAGCGGTTCCACGACGACTCCCGGGCCGGTGCCGGAAGCGTGCGGCCCGGCGGCGGAGCCTACACCGGTCGTTGCGGCGAGGGAACCTGTGCGCTGTCCCGAACACGAGTTGCGGTGGTTTTGGTGAAAATTTCGGGGATCGCAGCGCTATATCTTGTGTCGCGATGATGGGGTTCCGGCTCACCTGTGGCACGCGCGCCACGCCGCGCAAGTTACCGCGCGGATTTAGTCCTTGAATTTTCCCGTGAGTGGAACATTATTTTAAACGTGACGGCTCCGCGGCCCGTTTAAGAGACTGCTTCACCCCATGGGTCGAAATGCTCCCCTCCCAAACAGGTTCGTGAATTGTCATCCCGGACGATCGCTCGTCCGGGCCTCTAGACTGCGAAAGTAGGACCATGGCCACAGGCACCGTGAAATTCTTCAACCAGACCCGAGGCTTCGGCTTCATCACCCCCGACGACGGATCCAAGGATGTGTTCGTGCACATTTCCGCCGTCGAACGCTCCGGCCTCACCGGGCTGGCCGAAGGACAAAAAGTCAGCTTCGACATCCAGCCGGATGCCCGCGGCCCGAAGGCGGTAAACCTTCAGGCGATCTGACGCATCACCCGAGTTTCGTGCGAAGGGCCGCCGGGGGGCGGCCCTTCCTGCGTTTGGCATCTGGCGGTGTGGCGCGCCGGGACGGACGCGTGCGTCGTCAGGGCGCAGCCGCCGCCTTCCGGCCGAAATGGTTGCCGAGCCGCGCGACCGCCTCGCCCAGGATCTCGTCGGTCTTGCAGAAGCAGAAGCGGACCAGGTTGCGCGGCGGGTCCTTCTCGTAGAAGGCGCTGACCGGGATGCAGGCGACGCCGGCCTCGCGCGTCAGGCGCATGGCGAAGGCGGTGTCGTCCTCGCCGGGCCGGGCGAGGCCGCCGATGTCGGCGATCAGGAAATAGGTTCCGGCGCAGGTGTTGACCGTAAGACCGATGCCGGCGAGCGCGTGGGCGAGCCGGTCGCGCTTGGCGCTCATGCGGGCCGCGAGGCCACGGAAGTAGCCGTCCTCCAGGCCGAGGCCGTGGGCGACGCCGTACTGCAGGCCGGGCGGCGTGGTGAAGGTGAGGAACTGGTGGCAGCGGCTGACCGGGCCCATGAGGTCCGGGGCGGCGGTGATATAGCCGACCTTCCAGCCGGTGAGCGAAAACGTCTTTCCCGCCGATCCGATCCGCAGCGTGCGCCGGCGCATGCCCGGCACCGCGATCAGCGGCGTGAAGGCGTGATTGTCGAAGACGAGATGCTCATAGACCTCGTCGGCGATGGCGATAGTGTCGTGCTTCTCGCACAGCCGCGCGATGGCCGCAAGCTCGCCGTCCGAAAACAGCTTGCCGGTCGGGTTCATCGGGTTGTTGAGGATGATGGCGCGGGTGCGGGGCCCGAAGGCTGCGGCCAGCGTCGCTTCATCCAGGGTCCAGTCCGGCGCCGGCAGGCGCACCGGCCGCACTACGCCGCCGGCGCGCCGGATCACAGGTGCATAGGAATCGTACATCGGTTCGAAGGTCACCACCTCGTCGCCGGGCCGGACGAAGGCGAGAATGGATGCGGCCAGCGCCTCGGTCGCGCCGGAGGTGATCATGACCTCTGCCGCGGCATCGACCTCGAGGCCGTAGAACCGCCGCGCATGGGCTGCCACCGCCCGGCGCAGTTCGGGCACGCCCATCATCGGCGGATACTGGTTGGAGCGTTCGGTGAGCGCGGCGGCGGCGGCGGCGATCACCTCAGCCGGCTCGCCGTGGTCGGGGAAGCCCTGGCCTAGGTTGATCGCCCCGGTATCGCGCGCCAGTGCCGAGAACACCTCGAACACCGTGGTGCCGCCGTGGGCGAAGACGGGATGGGCGCGGGGTTCGGTCATGGCGATGCGGGCTCCCGGTTGCGGGGCGGAGTCTAGGAGGAAACGGCCGGCCGGGCCAGTGCCGGGCGTCATCGCCCATGCTAGGGTGCCGCCGCTTCCACCTGCGCCGAAGGGATTGCCATGTTCCGTCTCGACCCGCGTCTTGCCGCCGATACGCTGCCGGTCGGTGCCTTCGCCCTGTCGCGGGTGCGGCTGATGAACGACGCGCACTTTCCGTGGCTGGTCCTGGTCCCCGCGCGCGCGGGTTTGCAGGAGCTCACCGACCTCGCGCCCGCCGACCGCGCGACGCTGATGGAGGAGATCGCCGCCGCGTCCCGCGCGCTCCGGGCCGTCGCCCGGCCCGACAAGATCAACGTCGGCGTGCTCGGCAACATCGTCGCCCAGTTGCATGTCCATGTGGTGGCGCGGCGCCGGGGCGATGCCGCCTGGCCCGGGCCGGTGTGGGGCGCGGGCACGCCCGAACCCTATGATGACGACGACCGGGCGCGCCTCCTCGATGCTCTGAACGCGGCCCTGCCCGACCTGGTTCAGGCGAAATAGGTGAGGCCCAGCAGTTCGAACACCCCCGGCGTCGGCCAGAATACCTCCAGCAACATGTCGAAGATGACGATGACGAAAGCTTCCGCCATCAGCGACAGGATCAGCGCCGCCTTCCAGCCGCCGCCGTAGGTGCGGATGTAGAGCGCGGGAAACAGCGCCGCGGTGATGTGGAAGCCGATCAGATAGACGCCGGCGGCCAGCCCACCCAGCCACAACGAAATTTCGATGGTGCGGCGGATCGTCACCGCGCTTTCGGACGCCGCGGGCGCCGGTGCCGTATCGCCCCTGCGGATCGCGCGGACGTTGAAGCCGATCTGCAGCAGCGCGAGCGGCACACCGACGCCGGCGAGGCACAGCACGACCAGGGAGCCGCGCAGGACCCAGTCGGATGCATGATCGGCGGCAAGCACGAGAACCCCCGCGACGGCCAGGAGGAAGCCGATGTCACCGACGCGCAGCGCGCGGGTCTGCGGTTCCGGCGGCTCGCCGCGCATGGTCTTGCCCTGGCGGTAGCGGCGGATGATCGGCACCACCAGGGTGAGCACGATCAGGGCGAAGATCGCGAGCACGCCCGGATGGGTCAGCCAGTCCCAGCCGAAGCGCGCATTGGACAGCCACAGGTAGCGTTCGAACTGGCCGCCCAGGACCACCGCCACCAGGAACGGCGGGCGCGGCCAGTCGAACAGCTTCATGAAGTAGCCGATGGCGGAGAACACCAGGAAAGTGATGATGTCGTACCAGATGTAATGGGCGGCGTAGCTGGACGACACGCACAGCACCAGCGTCATCGGCACGATGACGTAGAACGGCATGAGCGACAGCCTGGCGAAGGGTCCCGAGGCGCCCATGGCCAGCGCCGCGGCGATCAGGTTGGCGATCACCAGAATCCAGATCATCGCCATCGTATAGGGCAGTTGGTCCGTCAGCATCGCCGAGCCCGGCGTGATGCCGACGGAGATGAAGGCGACCAGCATCAGCGCCAGGGAGGTCGACCCGGGGATGCCGAAGGCGATGGTCGGGATGAGGGCGCCGCCTTCCTTGGCGTTGTTGGAGCTTTCCGGGGCGATCACGCCGCGCACGTCGCCCTTGCCGAAGTTCTCGGTATTCTTTTCGGTCTGCACGGCATGGGCGTAGGCGAACCAGTCGGCGACCGACGAGCCCAGCCCGGGCAGCACACCCACCCAGACGCCGACGATGGAGCAGCGGATCACCAGCCACCAGTGCTCGTACACGTCGCGGATGCCCTGCATCAGCCCGTGGCCGAGCTCCTGGGTTTCCGATATGGCGGTCCGGCGCACCGCAAGCGCGATCATCTCCGGCACCGCGAACAGGCCGAGGCCGACCAGAACGATGGAGACCCCGTCCACGAGGTATTCGCCGCCGAAGGCGAATCTTTCGAGGCCGGTCTTGTCGTCCATGCCGACCGAGGACACGAGCACGCCGAGCAGGGCGGCGAGCAATCCCTTGATCGGTGCGTTGCCCGAAAGAATGCCGACCGCCGACAGGCCCCACAGCACAAGGACGAAGAATTCGGGAGAGCCGAAGCTCAGCACGATCGGCTTGAGGATCGGCAGGGAGGCGAGCAGCACGACGGCGCCGAATACGCCGCCAAAGGCCGACGCGGTAAAGGCCGCGCCGAAGGCGCGCTTGGCCTCGCCCTTCTGGGCCATGGGGAAGCCGTCGACGATGGTGGCCTGGCTGCCGGCGCTGCCGGGGACGGCGATCAGGACCGAGGGGAACGTATTCGCGGTATTCGACACCGCGCCGATGCCGAGCAGAAGCGCGATCGCCGGATAGGGGTCGAGGGTGATCGCGTAGGGCAGCACGATGGTGATGAGAAGCAGGACGCCGCTGCCGGGAAGGGCGGCGAAGATGGACGAGCCGAGGATGCCCGCCAGCATCAGGAACATCGGCCAGGGTTTCGAGATTTCGGTGATCGCTTCGGCGAGGGCGTCAAGCATGGCGGGTCCGGTAACGCGCTGGCCCAAGAAAGCGCCGGCGGGGCAGGGGCCCGCCGGCGCGTTCAGGATCGGTCACGAGCAGGTGCTCCGGTTCGGGCTCTACTTTTTCTTTTTCTTCTTCGACCCGGCGGCAAGGCCGTACTCTGCTTGAGCTTGTCGGCATAGGTCAGCGCCTCGGGCGGAACGTCGTGAACCGCCGCCACCATCTTTTCCACCGTCTTGCCCGGCATGTAGAAGATTTCCTTGCTGATCTGCTTGTTGGCGACCTTGAGGAATTCCTTGCTCTTCACCGCCTTGTCATAGGCGGTGCGATAGGCTGCGACGATGTCGTCGGGCGTGCCCGGCGGCAGCCCCATCCACTTGTCGATCTGCGACGGCCCCATCAGCGAGTTGTAGCCCTGTACCGCGATCTTGGGCGGATTGGCCTTTTGCAGCATGACCGGGAAGATCGGCACGTCCTTGAACGACGCGCGCGTGCTGTAGCCGTTTTCCTCGGGCTGGCCTTCCTGGGTCAGGAGCTCGATCACGCCGTCCTTGCGCAGTTCCTCGATGATGTAGACGTTGTTGGTGGCGAAGACGTCGATCTCACCCTGGCGCAGGGCCTTGGTCATCTGGCCTGAGCCCTTGTAGCCAGGAATCCATTTCATGTTCCAGCCGAGGAATTCGGCGCCCCACATGGGCAACGCCTGCCAGCTCCGCGTGCCGGAAATGGCCCCGACGATCACCGGCGGCTTCGACTTGTCCTTGAGGCGCTCCATGGCTGCCTTGCGGACGAACAGAATGGAGCCGCCGCGGTTGATCGCCCCGATCATGCGGAATTTCTTCGGGTCGAATCGGGCGGACTTGCGTTCCAGCGTGCTCGGCTGCACGACGGTGGTGTCGGACTGCATGAAGGTGAGGCCGTCGGCCTTCGCCTTCATCAGCAGGTTCGCGCCCCGGATCTTGCCGCCGCCGGCGCCCATGTTCTTGATGACGATCTTCGGCTTTCCTGGCAGGAAGGGCTGCATGTACTGGGACATCAGGCGACCGATGAGATCGGTCCCGCCGCCGGCGTCGGACGCGATGATGAGCTGTATCGTCTGACCCTTGAAATCCGCCGCGCCGGCGCTGGAGGCCAGTGGAATGATCGCGGCGACCGCGAAGACCGCAATCGCACGAAAAGCGTGGTGTTTGTGCATGTATGCCTCCCGCATTCCCTGTGTGACTTGCGCCCGCGAAACGTGCCGGGGCTCTTGATTATGTGATTACTATAAGGAAGCCACCCACCAAGGGCAAGGCGGTGGCCGGATTCTCCCGATTTCTGCAGGCAAGCGCGGGAGGTGTTTGCCGAATATTTCCCCATTTCTTGACAATGGAAGAATATTCGGTGATCAGGACGAAAATCCTGAGCAACGGACTCTCCGTTGTCTCGTTTGTCCAAGCGCTGATCCTGCAGCGCCGGCGTGTTTCCGCGATGTCGGGCAACCGGCCCGAGGTCGCTGGTAGACGGTCTTCGAAAGGCTGTTCCTAGCGGAAACGCTTCTGCACGTCGGCGAGAGCGGCGGAGCCGGGGCAGAGCTGCTCGTACGGGAAGGTATTGAGCGGCGCGGCGACGGTCTGGTTGGCCGCGTGCATGTCCTTGCGGCTTTCGTCGATATACAGGAGGCCGGTGACGATCTCGCCCTTTTCCTGGTGGCGCATGACGTACTCGAACGCGCGCGCCCGGTCGGTCGGATCGTAATCGGGATCTGTCTTCTTCAGGTAGATGTCGCTGCCGTCGTGCATGGTCACGGGAACGACCGCGCCTTCGGGGAAGTCGGCGGTAATCTCCGGCTTGTTTTCGATCAGGTCGGCGGCGGTGTGCATGTGCGCGAAGGCGTACTTGTAGCTCATCGCGGAATCTTCGTGGTCGTTGAACGTGACGCAGGGGGAGATCACGTCGATCAGCGCGAAGCCCTTGTGACGGAGCCCGGCCTTGATCAGCGGCACGAGATGATTCTTGTCGCCGGAAAACGACCGCGCGATAAACGACGCGCCGAGGGCGAGCCCCATCTTGACCGGGTCGATAGGCGGATTGGGATTGACCTCGCCCTTCTTGGTTTTGGCACCGAAGGCGGCGGAGGCCGAGAACTGCCCCTTGGTGAGTCCGTAGACCCCGTTGTTCTCGATCACGTAGAGCATGTTGAGGTTGCGGCGGATGACATGGGCGAACTGGCCGAGACCGATGGACAGCGTGTCGCCGTCTCCCGACACGCCGACGTAGTGGAGCTCGCCATTGGCCGCCGCCGCCCCGGTCGCGATCGACGGCATGCGGCCGTGCACGGTGTTGTTGCCGTGGGACTGGCTGAGGAAATAGGCGGTGGTCTTGGACGAGCAGCCGATGCCGGAGATCTTGACCGCCCGGTTCGGCGGGATCGACAGCTCGAAGAACGCCCGCGTCATGGCCGCAGTGATCGAATCATGGCCGCAGCCGGCGCAGAGCGTCGACATCGTACCTTCGTAGGACGATTCGCTCAGGCCGAGTGCGTTCTTCGCCCGGCCCTTGTAGGTGATGTTGGGTTTGCGGATGTAGCTCATGCCGCGGCCTCCTCGGCGACGGCATCCTCGATGGTGCGAACGATCTGGCGGTGATCCATCGGCATGCCGTTGTAATGCAGGATGGAGGTGAGCTTGGCCTTCTCAACCGAGGTTTCGTTGACGAGCATGCCGCGCATCTGGGCGTCGCGGTTCTGTTCGACAACGAAGACGCGCTCATGGTCGGCAAGAAATTTTTCGACCTCGGCGGAGAAGGGGAACGCCCGGACCCGCATGTAGTCGATATGGATTCCCTGCTCGGCAAGGCGGTGCAGGGCCTCCTTGCAGGCACCGTCGCAACTGCCGACGGCCAGGATTCCCCAAGGCGCGCCGGAACGCGCGGCGATGACCTCGGGCTTGGGGACCAGAGTCGCCGCGGTTGCCCATTTGACCAGCAGGCGTTCCATCACGTCCTGGTACTCGTCCGACAGTTCCGTGCGTCCGCCCCACTTGTTGTGGCCGGCGCCGCGGTTGAAATAGACGCCCTTCGGGTGGCATCCGGGCAGTGTGCGGTAGGGAATGCCGTCACCATCGACATCGAGATAGCGGTGGAACGAGGTGATCTTCTCCAGGTCCGCGTTCGACAACACCTTGCCGCGGTCGGGACGGCAGGAGTCGTCCCAGGTCAGGTCCGGCACCATCCAGTCGTTCATGCCGACGTCGAGGTCGGAAACGACGAACACGGGGGTCTGCAGCCGTTCGGCCAGGTCGAAGGCGGCCACCGCCATATCGAAGCATTCGCGCGGGTCGGCCGGGTAGAGGCAGACGTGTCTGGTGTCGCCGTGGGAGGCGTAGGCACAAATCTGGATGTCGCTCTGCTGGGTCCGGGTCGGCATGCCGGTGGATGGCCCCACCCGCTGGATGTCGAAGAGCACCATCGGGACCTCGGCGTAGTAGGCGAGGCCCACGAGCTCACCCATCAGCGAGATGCCGGGGCCCGACGTGGTGGTGAAGGCGCGGGCGCCGGCCCAGCCGGCGCCGAGCACGACGCCCGCCGACGACAGTTCGTCCTCGGCCTGCACGATGAGGTATCTCTTCTCGCCGGTTTCCTTGTCCGTCCGCATGCGCGCGCAGAACGACTTGAAGGCGTCCATCAGCGATGTCGACGGCGTGATCGGATACCACGCGCCCACGGTCGCCCCGGCGTAGACGCAGCCCAGTGCCGCCGCCGTGTTGCCGTCGATCATGATGTGGCCCCTGGTCTTGTCCATGGCCTCGACGCGCAGGGGCAACGGGCAGGCGACGTGCTCCCTGGCGTAGTTGTAGCCGAGCTCGATCGCCTGCATGTTTGCGGGAATTAGCTTGGGCTTGCCAGCGAACATCTGCTCGATCAGGGCCCGAATGACGTTCATGTCGATGTCGATGAGCGCCGCCAGCGCGCCGACATAGGCCATGTTCTTCATCAGGATGCGGACGCGGGCATCGGCGAAGGCGTCGTTCGCCATCTGCGCCAGCGGGATGCCGATGACCGTGATGTCGGGGCGCGACAGGGTTTGCTGGCGCGGCCAGGTCGAGTCGTAGATCAGGTATCCGCCCGGCGCGATTTCCCGGATGTCCTGGGCATAGGTTTCGGCATTCATGGCCACCATGATATCGACCTCGCCCGACCGCGCCGCATAGCCGTCGCGGGTGACGCGGATCTCGTACCATGTGGGCATGCCCTGGATGTTGGAGGGGAAATAGTTCTTTCCCACAACGGGAATGCCCATGCGGAAAAACGCCTTCAGCAGAAGGCTGTTGGCGCTCGCCGATCCGGTTCCGTTGACGGTGGCGATCTTGACGACGAAGTCGTTCAGCCGGCCTTGCGCTGCTGACACGGTACGTGTCCTCCCGGTTCATTCCCCGCATAGGGAATGTGAATGCTCGACTTCTGCATGTCCCAGGCCGCCGTCGGGCACCGTTCGGCGCAAAGGCCGCAGTGCAGGCAGAGGTTTTCATCCTTGACCATGATCCGCCCCGTCAGCTTGAGCGGCGACGACACGAACAGAGGCTGCGACGGGACTTCCCTTGGTACCGTCAGCCGGGCGGCGACGGCGTCCGGTTCACCATCCGGAGTGATGGTCAGGCAGTCCACGGGGCAGATGTCGATGCAGGCATCGCATTCGGTGCATAGTTGTGGGACGAACGCGGTCTGGATATCGCAGTTGAGACAGCGTTCGACCTCGGTCGCGGCTTCCTCGGCGGTGAAACCCAGCTCGACCTCAACGTCGAGCTTTTCGAAGCGCTGCGTCAGCTCCACGTGCTGCATCTTGCGGCGCGCGGCGGGATCGAAGTCGTTGGAATAGCTCCACTCGTGCACGCCCATCTTGGTCGATCGCAGATTGACTCCGCGCGGCAGGCGTTCGGTCACAGGCAGGCCCATGCACCGGCGATGAATGGAGATCGCCGCCTGGTGGCCGTGTTCGACGGCCCAGATGATGTTGGCGGGGCCGAAGGCCGCATCGCCGCCGAAGAACACGCCTTGGCGGGTGGATTCATAGGTGGTCTTGTCTACTGTGGGCACGTCCCACTTGTTGAATGCAATGCCGAGATCGCGCTCGATCCACGGGAAGGCGTTGTCCTGGCCGATCGCCAGCACGACATCGTCAGCCGGAAAGAACACGTCCCCGACGGCCTTCTGGTCGGTGATTTCGCCCTTGTCGTCGACCGTGTATTCGAGCTTCTCGAACATCATGCCGGTGAGCCGGCCGCCCTCGACGACGAAGGACTTGGGTGAATGGTTGATGACGATCTCGACGTTTTCCTCCTCGGCATCCTCGAGCTCCCAGTCGGACGCCTTGAAGAAGGCGCGCGGCTTGCGGGCCATCACCTTGACGTCGGTGGCGCCGAGGCGGAGCGACGTGCGGCAGCAGTCCATCGCCGTGTTACCGACGCCGATGATGAGGACGCGCTTGCCGATCGAATCGACGTGGCCGAAGGCCACCGACTCGAGCCACTGGATGCCGATATGGATGTTGTCCGCCGCTTCCTGCCGGCCGGGCAGATCGAGGTTCTTGCCCTTGGGCGCCCCGGACCCGACGAAGACGGCGTCGTAGCCTTCGTTCAGCAGCGCCTTCATGCTCCGGACGGGGCTGCCCAAGCGGAGGTCCACCTCCATGTCGACGATGTAGCCGATCTCCTCGTCCAGGACCTTGGCGGGCAGGCGGAAGGACGGGATGTTCGAGCGCATGAGGCCGCCCGGCTTGTCGAGTGCCTCGAAGATCGTGCACTGGTACCCCAGCGGCGCCAGGTCGTTGGCCACGGTCAATGAGGCGGGGCCGGCACCGATCAGCGCAACCCGCTTGCCGTTTTTTTGTGCAGGGGCCGTGGGCAGACGGGCGGTGATGTCGCCGCGGTGGTCGGCGGCGACGCGCTTGAGGCGGCAAATGGCGACAGGTTTTTCCTCGACACCGATTCGGCCGCGGCGGCAGGCCGGTTCGCAGGGACGGTCGCACACGCGGCCGAGGATTCCCGGGAAGACGTTCGATTCACGGTTGAGCATATAGGCGTCGGCAAAACGGCCTTGGGCAATCAACCGAATGTAATCGGGAACAGCGGTGTGGGCCGGGCAGGCCCACTGGCAATCCACGACCCGGTGAAAGTAGTCGGGGTCGGACGTATTCGTCGGTTCCATGATAACTGTGTCAGCTCTTTGACTAAGCCCCGCAACTGTAGCCGGGGGAGTGTGTTACATCGTGACATTAAAATCTAGGGTCTTAAAACCCCCTGAATGGTGGGGGGAATGGGGCGGAAAAAGGGCCGATCGGAACCCTTTCGGACCGCTGCGGATTCCCGGCTTGAGGGGCCGTGGAGCGGCAGGTTCCGCCCGCCCGGCGCGCCATCGGAATCCCGTTGAGGGCGGCTGGAAACAATGCTTCAATTTCGAAGGAAAATCGGATCCGGTACTGCCGTGGACGGCCCGGGCCATCATGGCGTGCGACCAAACGGCCGGTACGGCCGGATTCCGCGGGGCGACGCCGAAACGGGGGAGAACATCCATGAACATCTCATACGTGCCGCGCCGGCTACACGCCGTCTGTCTTGCTGGGGCCTTGATAGCCCTGGTACAGCCTGCCGCTGCACAGTCGCTTGAAGACTTCTACAAGGGCCGGCAGATGACGCTGATCGCCTCGGGCTCCGTGGGCGGCGGCTACGATCTCTACGCCCGTCACCTGTCGCGACACATCGTTAACCACATTCCGGGCGATCCCAGGCTGCTGGTGCGCAATATGGTCGGCGCCGCCGGGGTCATCGCGGCCAATTATCTCTATAACGTCGCTGCCCAGGACGGCTCGATCATCGGCCAGGTTCAGCGCAACGTCGCCTTCATGCCGCTGCTCGGTGCGCCGGCCAGCAAGAAAAAGAAGAAGGCGACTCCACTCAAGTTCGACGGGCGCAAGTTCCACTGGATCGGGACGCCGCAGCAGGAGCTCGGCCTGATGCTGGTTGCCACCAAGACCGGCGTCCGATCACTGGACGATTTGAAGAAACGGGAACTGACCACGTCCTCCACCGGGCGCGGCGCCGCGACATCGATCTACCCGCGTATAATGAACGAGGTTTTTGGCACGAAGTTCCGCGTCATCGAAGGCTACAAGGGCTCGCAGGAATCCTTGCTCGCGCTGGAGAAGGACGAGGTGGACGCCCATGTGTCGGGCGGCTCCTCTCCGAACTTCCGCAATCGCTTCGCGCCCTGGGTCAAGGACGGCAAGGTCGTCGTGCTGCTGCAGATGGGGCTGGAAAAGGACCCGGCGTTTCCCAATGCCCCCCTGGTCGTCGATTTGCCGATGAAAGACGAGGACAAGCAGCTGTTCGAGCTCGTCTTCGCCGAACAGATCATGGGCCGGCCTTTTCTCGCCCCACCCAAGGTGCCGACGGATCGCGTCAAGGCGCTCCGCGATGCCTTCGACGCGACCATGAAGGACAAGGCCTACCTGGCGGAAGCGGCGAAGCAGAAGCTCGTGATCAATCCCGTGAGGGGCGAGCGCATCAACCAGCTCCTCGACGCGGTCTATTCACGGCCGAAGGCGCTTCTCGACCGGATGCGCCGGGCGGTGCGGTGATTACGCCGCGCGTCGGCTGACCGGGACGGGCCGGCGCCCCGCGCACCGCGGCGGATTCAGCCGAGCGGGATGCTTTCCATCAGGTCGGCGAGGTGACCCTTCCACACCCGGTCGATGGTCCAGCTCCGGCGCAGGCCGTCGACGATCCGTTCATAGTCGGCCAAGCTTCGCATATGGATCGCCGCCACGTCTATCAGGAGATTGCCGTGAGCGGCGTCGGCGACCGCGTGCACGTCGTTCATCGGTTGCTTCTTCATGGGGATGCCGAGATCGCGGGACATCTTCTGCCCCATGCGTCGCGCCATCGAACCGTTCTTCAACACGGCTTCCGAGTTGGACAGCTCCAGCGCCGAACAGGCCGCCACCGCGGTCAGCCAGTGGCTGTGCTTGACCAGATGCAGCCATGCCGCCATGCAGGTCTCGGCGCCGTCGCAGGGCGGCGTGTTGGCGAGGTCGTCCTCGGTCAGGCCCAGCGCTGCGGCCTCGCGCACCGACAGGGTGTAATGGTCGGGGGTGCCGTCCTCGGGCTTGCCCGCCAGTTCCTCGCGCTCGTGGTCCCAGATGATCTTCTTGACGTCATATGGTGCCACGCCCTGGGCCAGGGCCCAGCAGTCGCGCCGGTTCATGGTCCAGTGGGTGCGCTGGATGACGTAGGCCTGGGCCCGCGCCGTGTTGAGGGGCAGCGCGAGCAGGCGCCGGTAGCCGGATGACTCGAACTGCGCATTGGCGAGGGTCGAGATCGTGCGTGACAGCTCGTCCATCAATGTCTTATCGGCTTCCGTCGCCGTCATCGCGAAATCCCCGGCCTCATCCCCATTTCGAAGGTCCGCCCGGGCGGGCGAGGTCGGCAGGTACCGCCGGGGGCGGCTGGGCGCCGACCTGGCCCGCCGGGTCCTCGCGGTAGAGGCCGAGCGCGCGCAGCACCGGTATGTCGTGAACCGAAAAGAGGACCAGCTCCTCGCCTGCGCTGGCGTTCTCGATATGGTGCCAGGCCCAGTTGGGCACGCAGAAGCTGTCGCGCGGACCAAAGGCAAGGTCCACGCCGCCCACGGTGGCGCGTCCGTTGCCGCGCACCACGTGATAGACGGCCGACGAGGTGCGCCGATGCGGGACGAGCTTCTGGCCCGGCTTGAGCCAGCTCGCCCAGCAGGTGAGCGTCGGCAGGGTCGGCCCGCCGGTGACCGGATCGCTGTATTCGAGGGCGACGCCGTCGTAAACGCTGCCGTCGGAGGTGGCGGCGACGCGCCGGAGGTGGCTTTCCATGTCGCGCCAGGGATACCGCACTGGCGCGCGGCGGGTCGGGCGTGTTTCCCACGCCGGGCGGTAGGGCGACAGGCGGGCGGCAGTTCCGTCACCGTCGTTGCGGAGCGGCTGGCGTTCCTCGCCGTAGGGCTCGTAGAAAGCCTGGTTGAGCGTGATCATCAGCGGCACGTCGAGGACATCGAGCCAGGCGCAGCGTTCGTCGGATTCGTTGTGGTGGTCATGCCAGGTCCAGCCCGGAGTGAGGACGAGGTCGTGCTCTTCCATCACGCAGGGCTCCCCGTCCACCACGGAATAGAGGCGGGAGCTGCCGAGGATGGTGAAGCGCAGCGCCGATATGGAATGGCGGTGGGACCACGCGGTTTCGCCGGGGGTGATCATCTGCACCCCCATGGCCAGCGTATGGGTGCTGCCACGTGGAAGTTCGGGGTTGACGAACATGAGGCTGCGCCGGGCCGTCTCGCTTTCCGTCATCACGGTGCAGGCCTCGTCGAGCAGCTTCGCCACCTCGTTCCAGTGCCAGACCTTGGCCGTGCCCAGGGGCCTGGGGCCGTCCGTCACCTGCTGGAGGTAGCGGTCGGCCTGCCACTGGCCGTACATCCCGGCCTGTTTCAGCTTTTCATCGAACGCCTTGAGGGCATCGTCGCTCATGGGAACGGTATTATCCCCGTTGCGGTGCGGTGAGGAAGGGCAATTTCGCCGCCCATTTGCGGCGGACCGCGTCGGCGTAGTCGCGGCTGACGGCATTGACCCTGGGGAAGTCGTCCTTCCAGTGCCACGGCCGGACCGCATAGATGATGACGCGCGGGGTGGTCAGATCGTCCCTAGCGCGCTTGTCGGGCGGCAGGTAGGGGTCGATGTAGCCGGTCCAGCAGCCGTCGACGATGTCGGTCTGGGTCTTCGGATCCCAGCGCGTCGCCAGTGCCCACATCACCTCGGCCGGGTTCTGGACGTCGATATCGTCGTCGACGACGATGACGACGCGCGTCATGTAGGCCCCGGGCGCGCATCCCGCAGCGACCATGCCGGCCATCTTGGCGTGACCGGCATGCATCTGTTTGACGGACACGACGTTCATGAAGCTCATGGCGCTGCCGCCGGCGCCGGGCATTTTCCACACCCCGGTGACGCCGGGCACCCCCGCCGCCTCGAGCGCGTTCCACAGCGACGCCAGTGCGGTGATGGAAGGCTGCCGGCCGGGCAGTGTCGGCCTGGCCGGCGGCTGGCCGATCAGGATCGGCTTGTCGCGGTGATACGTCGCACCGACCCTGAGCACGGTCTCGTTGCGGATGTCGGAGGCATAGTATCCGGGCCACTCGCCGAACGGCCCTTCATGGGCACTTTCTTCGTCGACCGTCGGCATGAAGCCTTCGAAGGCCACTTCGGCGTCCGCAGGGATCGGCAGGTCGGTCAGGCGGCCGCGCACCACCTTGATGGCGCGGCCGATGCGCGCGCCCGCCATGTCGTATTCGCTGACGCCGTAGCGCGAGGTGGTCCCTGCGACGTTGCCCAGCACCGGCGCCTGGCCGACGCAGATGACCATGGGGCAGGGGTCTCCGCGTGCCCAGTACTTCTTGCGGATGATGTCGCCGTGCTTGCCGGGCTCGATGAATACGGCGAGGGTGTTTCGGTTCACTACCATGTTGCGGTAGGTGCCGATATTGACGAAGCCGGTATCGGGATCGCGGTTGATCACCAGGCATTCGGTGCCGATGTAGCGTCCGCCGTCGCCTTCCTTCCACTGGGCGGCGGGGAAGCGCAGAAGGTCGACCTCGTCGCCCTCCGCGACATTGTCGAGGATCGGGCCGGTGTTGACCTCCTCGGGCGGGACGGGGTCCGAGGCCCAGCGCGTGGTGTTCTTGAGCGTGCGCACGGCCTCGAGGTCGAGGTTGCCGACAAGGGTGCGCGCGAACCGCACGTTGGTGAGCACGGAGAAATCCGGATCGACCCCCTTCATGTTCTTGAAGTGCAGCACGGGCGGATAGAGCTTTTCGAGGCTGAGCTCGTAGAGCGCGCCCATCTCCAGGGTGGGGTCGGCGCCATGGACTTCCTCGAGCTCGCCGCGTTCGGTGACGATGCGGAGGTATTCGCGCAGGTCGCCCAGCGCCGCCCGGCGCGTCGCCGCGTCCACATCCGGCTGTTTCGTACTCATGAAGCCGATCCCATGTCCTTACTTCGTGGTCGGCAGATTCTTGTAGAGATCGCGGACGAAACCGCTGTCATCAATCTGGCGCAGGTGATGCATGTCCCACAGCTCCATCGGATTGACCTTGCGCGCGTCCTTGTTCTGGCGGATCGACTCCTGATAGACGTTCGAGATCGCCTGCATGCTCGGGTAGAGCTTCGGCTCCAGAAGGCGATTGATATCGCGGTAGAGGAAGCTGGCCTCGTCATCCGTAAGTTTGCCCTCATCGGTATAAAGCTGCTGGATGATCTTTGTCGATTCGGCCGGATGGGTCTTGAAGTAGTGGACACCTTCCATGAGGCCCTTGAGGAATCGTTCGACGATATCGGGATGCTTGGCGATGAAGGTTGAGGACGACGAAATGGTGGTGAACCAGATCATCGGCAGGGGATCGATGTCGATCACCTTGAGCCCGGCCTTCTGCGCGTGCAGGCAACCCGGTGCGGTGACGAAAGCGGCGTCCACCTTGCCATCGCGGACCCAGTGCCACAGGGGCTGGTTGTTGACGTCGCTTTCCTTGAAGTTGGGGTCCATGCTGCCCATGGCGTGGGTGACCTGGCTGACGAATTCGATGTCGCCGCGATCCACGTCGAGGCCGCGTTGTTTGCAATAGAGCCAGTCGTTGAGGCCCGGGTGCATGCCGCGGGTGGCGATCTTCCTGCCGAGCAGGTCCGGCACGCCGGCGACTTCGGAATCCGCCGGCACCACCAGGCGGCAGTTGGTGTAGTTCAGCGTCTGGCCGAGATAGACCCAGGTATCCCCGTGGGCTCGCTGTGCGTAGGTGGAAACGTGGTTGCCGCCGACGAATTCGACCTCTTCGGTCGGCACGTCGAGATGGGCGTCCTTGGAACTGATCTTGTAGTTGTAGTCGACCTCGAGGCCATACTTCTCCCATGAGCCGGATTCCGACACCACATGCAGGAACGGCAGGTGACTGGACGAGCGGTAGGGGAAATGAATGTGGTCCGCCACGGTGAAATCCTCCCGATTGACGGCCGCCCGGATTCTCCTGCCGGGGCGGCGCCGGTTACTCCTTCTTCTTTTTCTTCTTCTTTTTCTTGAGCTCTTTCTTGACCAGCCCCTTGGGCTCGATCGCATCCTTCGCCTCGGCGATGATGTCCTTCGGCGTGTCGATCATGTTGGCGACCAGCTTTTCGATGGTTTCGCCGGTGTCCGGCGAAATATCGAGCTTCAGACGTAACGCCTCGTCGAGCAGCTTCTTGTCTTTCAGCGCCGCATCGAACGACCGCCGCATGGATTCGACCCGTGCGGAAGGCACTTTGGGCGGCGCGACCACGGGGCGCCCAATGGCGATGTCGGTGGATACCAGCTCGATGATCTTGCGCGACTTCTCGTCCTTGGCCAGATCGGTCAGCAGGGGGCCCGGGATCGACGGGTCCTTCTTGAGGCCGAGCTGGGCAAGCACGTTGATCTTCTTCTCCTTGACCCAGTGCGGCGTGGTCGAGACCCAGGACGTCCACGGCGGGCTGCCGACGCCCTCGACCTCCCCGCGCTCCATCGCCAACGTAATCGCCTTGGAGCCGGGATAGCCGGAGATGATCTTGAACTTGGTGCCGAGCAGCCGGTTGGTCATGGCCGGATAGAACGCCATCGATCCGGACGCGCTGACGGCGCCGAGGATGACCTCGCGCTTTGTCGCGTCCGCCAGCGTCTTGATGCCGGACGAGGCCATGATAATCATGGTCGCGTTGGCAGCCTCGATCGAGCCGAGCCAGTTGAGCTCCTTCGACTTGAAGCGCACGCCGGGACGTTCCAGCACCTCGTAGGTCGGCATCGACTTGTTGAAGAGAGATATGACCGAGCCATCCTGCGGCGCGACCTCGTAAATATAATTTCCCGACTTTATGCCCGATGCTCCGGGCATGTTCTGGACGATCATGTTGGGCTTGCCGGGCAGGTGGCGACCGTAATGGCGCGCGAGCAGCCGGGCGTAGGTGTCGTAGCCGCCGCCGGTGCCAAAACCGACGATAAGCGTGACCGTCTTGCCCTTGAAGAAACCGGCGTCGGCTTGCGCGGAAGCGGTGGGTATCCCACCTACAGCACCCGTCAGAAAGGCGGCGAGGGCAGCGCCCGCCATCGTCGTCGTCTTCATAGTCTTCTCCCCAAAAATCTTCGGTTCTGCTTCGTTAGCCTTCTTCTTCCGGCGAACGGCGTTCCTTCTTCGCCCGCTCGCCGGTCTTGCCGTACTCGCCCTTGACGGCCCAGTCCGCCTCCTCGCGGTCGCGGTCGGACCAGTCGCCGAGTTCGTAGCCGTGCCAGGGATTGCGCGGAGTGAGACGGGGAAGCTGCAGCTCCTCCCAGATTTTCCGCGCGTTTTCCATGTATTCCTTCTTCGGCAGCGACACCGGCGGGTAATCCCATTTGCGCATGGCATTGATCAGGACGGCGGAGCCGAAGTTGCGCTGCACCGTGCTGTCGGAAATATCGTCGCCCGGCGGAATGCCGGAGGGGTCGAGGCCGACCGAGCGATTGGGCAGCGTCACCATGTCGGCGTGCGGCTGCATGCGGTAGGAAAGGGCCCAAACCACGGCATCGAGGTCCGAGGCGTCGATGTCCTCGTCTACGGCGATGATCATCTTGCCGACCATGGCGTTGCGCCCGGCGACGGCATAAAGCGCCTGCCAGGCGGTGGAGGCGGTGCAGCGGCGCATGCGCACCACGATCCAGCTGTCGACGGCAATCTCGTGACAAAATACTTCAAGAACGTCAGGTAAATTACAGGTATTACGCAGGAAATGGAGATACGCTGCATCCTGGCCGATCTTCTTGAGCAGGCTCGATTCACTGGGCGGCATCTGGCTGAGGATGGCGGCGAAGACCGGGTTCTTCCGGTGCGTGATCGCGGTGACCTCCATCACCGCGTTGAACAACCGCCCACCCATGTAGCCGGTGTATTCGCCAAACGGGGCTTCCGGCTCCAGGTACTCGTGGGAAATCCGTCCCTCGATCACCAGTTCGGCATGGGCCGGCACGGTGAGATCGATGGTCTTGCACTTGACCACCTCCAGCGGCTCGCCCATGAGGCCGCCGGCGACGGCGTACTCCTCCACCCCGTAGGGCAGGCGCGAACCCGAGGCATAGGTCACCGCGGCGGGCCCGCCGATAACCAGCGCCGCCTCCAGGTCCTTGCCCTGGCGGCGCGCCATGTCCCAGTGTTTCCAGCCGTGGTTGCGCGGGCTGATGAACATGCCAAAGCGGTCGGGCGCTTTCACCTGGCCGCGGTAGTTGCCGACATTGATCCAGCCGGTCTCGGGATCCTTGGTGATGTAGTTGGACGCGGTAGTGTAGGGACCGACGTCGAAACCCGGCGTCGAGATGGGGATGGGAAATTCCTCGATGCCGCCGTGGGCGAGGAGGTCCTTGCCGATGTGCACCTCTTCGTGCACGGGGCCGGAGGCGACCTCGACGGGCTTGAGCGGCCGCGCCTGGGCTTCGGCCCAGCGCTTGCGGATCTGTTCCACCGGGCAACCCATGCCGAGGGAGTACACCTTGCGCGATGCGGCGTAGATGCCGACCGCGACGGCGCCTTCGAAGTGCCGCCCACGTGCATCGGTGACGTTCTCGAAAAGGAAGGCACGCCGCTGGTCTTCCTGCAGGCCGCGGAACTGCCAGCGCACCAGCGGCATCAATTCCGTGTCCTTGTTGATCGGCCGGGTGACGCGGGTAAGTAAGCCCTCCGCATCGAGCCGGTCGAGATGCGTCCTCAGGTCCTGCAGTCGCGCCGTGGTGTCCTGTTTCCCGTCCACTTGGGTCTCCCTGTTGGCGGCGCGCCGGCTTGTTGCGCGCGGGTGCCGTATTCTTGCTCAAACGGGCGCGGCCGGGGTGGGGCCCCGGCTCGCGCAAATATGCCCTGTGCTACTTCGCGAGGCGTGGATACCACGCCCGCGTATTCTCGCTGAAGATCTTGCGGCGCGCCTTGTCGGTGATGAAGCCGGCATCGAGCAGCCAGTTGGGCGGGTCGAAGGTGGCGTGCGGCCAGTCGGTCGAGAACAGCAGCATGTCCTCGGCGCGGCAGATTTCCCACAGCCACTGAGCGTGCTTCGGATCCTTGGGCAGCAGCATCGGCTGGGTGGAGAAACGGAAATGTTCCCAGATGTAGTCGCTCGGCAGGTGGCGCAGGAACGCTTCGCCGGCCTCGATCTTGCGCTCGCACAGGCTGATGTCGTGGGGATGGTTGAGATAGTAGTCGTCCATGCGCAGCGTCATCTCCGGAATCCACCAGAAGCCGCCTTCCTTCACGGTGACGCGCAAATCCGGATATTTGTCGAACACGCCCTGGATGATCATGCTGGCGACGTCGGCGAGGCAGATCGCCATGGTCGATACGCCGAGAAGCTCCGTCCACGTCCGCGCGCCCTGATGCAGCGGCGTAAAGGCCTGCCAGAACGAGCCCGCGTGCAGGGTGATGATGAGTTCGTGCTCCAGCGCCGCCTCGAAGATCGGGTCGTGCTGGGCGGTGCCGATCTGTTCGTAATTGCCGCCAAATTCCGTGTAGACGCTGACGAACCCCGGGTGATGGCCGACGCGCCGGATTTCCCGCGCTGCATCCTCGGGCGTGCGCTGGTTGATCATCAGTTCGGCGCGGATGTTCGGACTCGCCGGAAAGACGTTCTCGATGAGGTAGTCGTTGTAGGCCGAGGCCAGCACCGAAACCCACGATTTCTGGTACATGCTCTGGGGACGGAGGAAGCCTGGCACCATGATGACGATGTCGGACCCCGTGTCCTCCATAGACTGCAGCACGTCCGCCCCGGTCTTGGCGCGGCCGAAGACTTCCTGGCCGGTGCCCGGCTTGTTGGTGGCGTAGGACGGGTTGTAGTCCGAGCCCACCAGCGGGAAAGCCTTGAGCTTGGTGCGGTAAGGCTCCGGCATGTACTCGCGCAGCCGGTCCCAGTCGGGCAGGAGGTGGGTATCGGTGTCGATGACCTCATAGCCGAGGGCGCGTGGGTCGACGCGTTCCGGCTTGACGATTTCGGCGCGTTCGCGGCCGTCTCGGGTCTCCAGCTTCGCCATGTCGGGCCTCCACTTCGTCACGTCGGCGGCCGGGCCGCCGGGAAAATCATGCGCTCAGGACCACTTCTCCGTCCACCACCTTGACGGGGTAGGTCCGGATCATCTGGCGCGGGTCCGTTTCCAGTTCCCCCCGGTCGAGCTGCCAGCTCCAGAAGTGCAGCGGACAACGGACAAGGCCCCTTTCGGGGTCGAATTCGCCTTCGCACATCAGGCCTCCCTTGTGCGGGCAGGTGTTGTGAACGGCATAGAGGGATTCGCCGCTGCGGAAGACGGCGATGACCTGGCGGCCGGCCTTGACGGCGACGGCGCCCTTGTCGGGAATGTCTTCGATCCGGCCGACGATGTAATCCTTGCTCATTCTCGGCTCCGCGTTTCCGCGGCCGGTGCCGCGGGTGGCGTATGGCAAACGCGCCGCGCTACGGGATTTCGGGCGGCACCCTTTTCAACATGATACCATTTTCTCAAAAATGGAACGCGTTTCGATTTTTAGACTTGCATGATCGGGTAGCCTTGTCTATCCCTGATTCGCGGTCGGTGACGACCGTTCGGGCGGAGAAGAAATCCAAGAATCCGCTACGATTTGGGCAAGGGAGACGCCGTCGTGAGGGCGGGGCTTTTTCACATTCCTCGGATTTCCGGGCGGACGCGCCCGGTCGTCCCATGACCGATCGCGTCAACGACGAAAAGACGGCGGCGATTGCCTCGCTGCGCGAGTTCCTGCGGATTTCCGAGGAACGCGGCGAGGTCCAGGTCGTCAGCGGCGCCGATCCCGACAAGGAGATGGGCGCGCTCTACGAGTTGAGCCTCGACCACCTCTATCCTCCGGTTCTGCTGTTCAAGGACATGAAGGGCTGTGCCCCCGACTGCCGCGTCATCATGAACGTGCGCACGTCGAAGATGATGGTGGGGGAGCTCAACCTCGATACGGTGCGCGCCTACCGCGCCGGAAAGGACCAGCGCAAGGTCGACCCGATCCCGCCGCGCGTGGTCGAGGCCGGGCCGGTCATGGAAAACGTGATGACCGGTGACGCGGTGGACCTGAGGCGGTTCCCGCAGCCGGTCTGGCACGAGGAAGACGGGGGCGTTTACCTCGGCACCGAATGCATCGTCGTCGTCAAGGATCCCGACAGCGACTGGATCAACGTCGGCACCTATCGCACCCAGGTCCACGACAAGCGCATCGTCACCGTCTTCACCGAGCCTGGCAAGCACGCCGACGTCATCCGCCGCAAGTACTGGGCCCGGGGCGAGGCCTGCCCGGTGGTGATCTGCTTCGGCCAGCCCCCGGTGCTCGGCAGCGTCGCGCGGGTGGGCTACGGCCAGGGGGTGTCGGAGCTCGCCATCGCCGGCGGCCAGATCGGCCGCGCCATTGATGTCATCGCCGGGCCCAGGACGGGCTTGCCGATCCCGGCCGACGCCGAGATCGCGATCGAAGGCGTCATGGTGTCGCCGGATGTGGAAACCCGGCCCGAGGGACCGTTCGGCGAATGGCCGGGCTATTACGCCTCCGGGCGGCGCGAGGAGCCGGTGACGCGGGTCGAGGCGATCTATTACCGCAACGATCCCATCGTCATCGGCCAGCCGCCGGTGCGCCCGACGCAGCCCGGCCGCCAGACCCATATCGCCGGCGCCGCCGCCATCTGGGACGCGCTGGAGGCGGCGGGCGTGCCGGGTGTCGTTGGCGTGTGGAAGCCCTCGGCCGCGGGCACGCGGTTCTGCAACGTCATTGCCATCAAGCAGATGCACGCGGGTCACGCCAAGATGGCCGGGCTGGTCGCCTGCGGTTGTTCCGCCGCGGCCTTCCTCGGCCGCATGACCATCGTCGTCGACGACGATATCGACATTACGAACCAGGCCGAGGTCATGTGGGCGCTCGCCACCCGCTGGGATCCCAAGACCCAGACCGATATCATCGACGGCGGCTGGTCGGGGTACCTCGACCCCGTGGTGTCGCCCGAGAAACGCGAAAAGGGCGACATGACCAATTCGCGCATCATCATCTACGCCGTCCGGCCGTGGCACTGGAAGGACGACTTCCCCAAGGTCAACGCCGTCAGCCGCGACTACGCCGATGAGGTCCGCCGCAAATGGCGCGGCCGCCTCAAGTTCCTCGACGAGTAGACCGGGCGGAACGCATTTCAACGTACGCGCTCTCGGGCGCATCAGGTCAAGGAAGGACGTCATGGCCCTGGTAAAGATGTCGAAGAAGGAAGTCAGCCCCTATCTGGAGGACCTGCAGAAGCGGGTCGAAGCGCGCTGGGAAAAGACGGTCGAGAAGACCCGCTTCATGCGCGAGCTCGACTCAGGCAAGCTGCCGCTCAAGACGATCCAGGTGTTCTATACTAACTGGGGCGCCTTCGTGCCGGTGATCAATTCGCTCTACACCGTGCAGTTCTACAAGCACCTCGCCTTCTTCGTTTCCAACGTCGACCTGATGGAGACCTACACCCACAAGGTGCTTGACGAGTTCGGTCACCCGGCACCTCCAGGGCACATCAAAATCCTGATCTCGTCGGGCGAGGCGCTCGGCCTGACCAAGGAGCAGATCCTGACCCAGCCGATGATGCCCGAGGCCCGCGGACTGACCGATTTCCACCGCACGCTGGTGAACGATGGGCCCATGCACGAATACTGGGCCTCGGTGCTGTGGGAAGGGGCCTTCGGCCTGTCCTGCCTGCGCTGGTTCAAGGCGCTGACCAAGCATTACAAATTGACGGCGGAGCAGGCCGACTATTTCCACAAGCACCACGAGGCGGACACGATGGACCACCTTGGCCGCGAGGCGCATTCCTCGGTCACCAAGCACGTGCTGCGGCGCATCCTGACCGAGGGCGTCGTCGAGCGGCCGGGCTACCCGTTCGAATACTGCGCCATGACCCCGGTCGACCTCTATTGCCAGATGCTCGACGCCGTGTACGACAAGGCCAGGTCCAACCGCGTGTAGCGGCGGGGCCGACAGACATCCGAACATGGCACGGTCCTATCGCAATCTCGCGGAATATGTCGCGGCGCTGGAGGCGGCGGACAAGCTCGTCCGCGTCACCATACCGATCAACAAGGATACGGAACTGCATCCGCTTGTTCGCCTGCAGTTCCGCGGCCTGCCCGAGGCCAAGCGCAAGGCCTTCCTGTTCGAGAACGTCCACGACGCGCGCGGCCGGAAATTCGATATCCCGGTTCTGGTGGCGGCCATGGCGGGGTCGGCCGACATCTATGCCCTCGGCATGGGCTGCGCGGTGGAGGAGATTCCGGAGCGCTGGGCGAGCGCGATGCGGAACCCGGTGACGCCGGTGACCGTCATCTCGGGTCCGTGCCAGGAGGTGGTGATCGAGGGCGAACGGCTCAAGACACAGGGTCTCGACCTGCTGCCGGTGCCGATCTCGACGCCCGGTTTCGACAACGCGCCCTATACCTCGGCCTCCCACTGGGTCAGCAAGGATCCGGAAACAGGGCTGCACAACCTCGGCAACTATCGCGGCATGGTCAAGGCGCCGGATCGCATCGGCACCCTGCCGGCGATGCTCGGTGTCGGCATGCGCAACCACATAGACCTGTGGCGCGCGGCCGGGCACGAGAGAATGCCGGCGGCCATCGTCATCGGCGCGCCGCCGCACGTGAGCTACACCGCGGTGACGCGCATCCCCAACGACATGTGCGAATACGACGTCGCTGGCGCCATCGCCGGTGCGCCGGTCGAGCTGGTGCGCTGCCGCACCCAGGACCTGATGGTGCCGGCGGAGGCGGAGATCGTGGTCGAAGGCACGGTGCCGACCAGCGAGGTCGAGATGGAAGGGCCGTTCGGGGAATTCCCCGGCTACATGGCGCAGCGCGACTACAGCTTCTTCATGGACGTGACCTGCATCACCATGCGGAAGAAGCCGATCTACCTCGCCATCCTGTCGCAGTTGCCGCCGTCGGAATCCTCCATGATGCGTCACCTCGGCCGTTCGGCGGCGGCCAAGAAGTTCCTGCTCGACGCCGGCTTCGACACGGTCAGCGACCTCGACTACCTGGAATGCGGCGGCGCCAATTCTTTCGTTGTGGTGAAATTGAAGAAACGCGATGCCGGCGAAGGCATGCGCGCGCTCGAACACCTGGCGACCAAGTTCATCGGCAAGTTCGCCATCGCTGTGGACGAGGACATCGACATCACGTCGCTGGAGCACATCCTGTGGGCGGTGGCCTGGCGCGTGCGCCCCCATGTCGACGTGAAGTCGGTCGAGACGCCGCTGCTGGCGCTCGATCCCTCGGTGGCGCCGCCCGGCACCTCGCGCGGGATCGCCAATACCGAGGCGCCGATCTCGACAGGCCTGCTGATCGACGCGACGATGCCGTGGGACTACCCGCCGATTTCGCTGCCACGCAAGGAATACATGGAGCGCGCCCGGGAAATCTGGCGCGAGCTGCAGTTGCCGGCCCTCGAATTGCGCTCGCCGTGGTACGGCTATCAGCTCGGCGCCTGGACCAAGGAGCTGGAAGACGAAGCCCGCCTTGCGGTCGAGGGGCGCTACCTCGAAACCGGTGCCAAGCTCAAGAACGTCCGCAAGCGGATCGACTGACGCTCCGCTCCGGAAGCGGGAAAGGCGCGCACGGTTAGGCCGGGGCCGGACGCCCGCCGAGGCTGCGCGTCACCGTGTCGGCGATGGAGCGCAGCGCCTGTGCGGCGGGGCCGTTGTGGCTGAGCTCGGCGACGCCGAGCACGCCGATCACCGCCACCGCCATGGCGATGGTGCCGTCGGCGCCGAAGATCGGTGCGGCGAGGCCGACGATCCCGGCGTCGGATTCGCCCCTGTTGTCGGCGAGGCCCTCGGCGCGCACCTGGAGCTTCAGGCGTTCGACGTCGTCGTGCCCGCGCAGCGGCGACGGGCTCGCGCGATGCCCGGAGGAGGCGAGTTCGCTGGCGACCAGCGCTTTGGTTTTCTCGGCCGGAAGATGGGCGAGGAACACCTTGCCCGACGCGGTCCTGAGCAGCGACAGGGTTCGCCCCTCGCGGATGCGGATGGCGGCGGCGAGCTCGCCCTGTTCCCAGCGGATGACCGTGGGGCCGTTGCTGCTCCAGGTGACCAGAACGGAGACAAGGCCCGTCCGCTCGGTCAGTTCACGCAGCGCTTCGGTCCCCAGCTTGACGCCATCGACGCGGCCGAGTGCGGCGACCCCAAGGTTGACCATCAGCGGGCCGAGGTCGTAGCGCCCCGAGGCCGGATCCTGGCGCACCGCGTCGACCTGGATCATGCCGGCCAGGAAGCGATGGGTGCGGCTCGCCGGCATATGCGCGGCCCGCGCGATCTCCGACAGCGTGCCGGCGTGGCCGAGATCGGCGATCGCCTTGAGCACCACGAGGCCGACGCCGACCGAGCGGTTGGCGTTCTTGGGCGAACGCGACGTCTCCGGCGCCCTTGGGCGCGGCCTGGTTGCAGGTACCTTCATCGTGCGTTCCCCATTCTCCGGATTGCTGGTCTTCCGTCGCCGGCTTCGTGCTTCCTGGATTCATCCCGGGCCCGCGGCGCGGCAAATAGGCGTGGACAGTTCCGCAAGCCCTGTGACAAACTTGCACGAAATTTATTCTGATAATCAAAAAGGGTGGGGTCAACGGCCAATCGCCCGTTTCGGGAGAAAGGCGCTTCGATTTTCACCACACGATCCGAACATCCCGTCCTGGCAGCCGGAGCGGTCTCGCGGCGGCGATGCCGTGCGTGGCGACGCAAGGCAGTCGGGCATAGGATGCCGAGACCGGGATACTGGATGGGACGCGGCCCGCGTGTAGAATTGGCGTAACGGAGGCACGGGAGACCATGGCGGAGCTGGAAACCGACGACCGGCGTGCACGACGGACCGAGGCGATGGCCGACCTCAGGCAGTTCGTGAAGGAGGCCGAGGCCGAGGGCGAGCTGGTGCGCGTCAAGGGCGCCAAGGCCGATCTCGAGATCGGGGCGCTGTTCGAACTGTCGAACGAGCACCTCTATCCGCCGGTCCTGCTGTTCGAGGACATTCCGGGGTTCGACCCGCGTTTCCGCATCCTCTCCAACGTGCGCACGTCGCGCTTCCTGGTCGGCGACATCACCCTTGATGCGGTCAAGGCCTACCGCTCCAGGCCCAAGCAGAAGAGCGAGCCGATCCCGCCGCAGGAGGTCAACACCGGCCCGGTCATGGACAACGTGGTCGAGGGCGACGCCATCGACCTCAACACGTATCCGGCGCCGCGCTGGCACGAAGGCGACGGCGGCAATTATATCGGCACCGAATGCACGATCATCACCAAGGATCCGGACAGCGACTGGGTCAACCTCGGCACCTACCGGGTGATGGTCCAGGACGACAAGCGCCTGTCCGTGTTCATCGAGCCGGGCAAGCACGGCGACGTCATCCGCCGCAAGTACTGGGCGAAGGGCGAACCCTGTCCCATCGCCGTCACCGTCGGTCAGGCGCCGATCCTCGGTGTCGCGGCGTCTGTTTCGGCCAAGGAAGGTGAGGACGAGTACTCCATCGCCGGCGGGCGCATCGGGCGGCCGATCAAGACCGTGCAGGGCAAGCACACCGGCCTGCCGTTTCCCGCCGACGCCGAGCTGGTGTTCGAAGGGTTCATGCCGCCGGTGGACCAGGAATCGGCGACCGAGGGACCGTTCGGGGAATGGCCGGGCTACTACGCCTCCGCCGACCGGCCGGAGCCGGTGGTCCACGTCAAGGCCGTCTATCACCGCGACGATCCGCTGATCATCGGCCAGCCACCGGTAAAGCCGAACTACCCGGGCCGCCAGATCAAGATTCCGCGCCTTGCCAGCCTGTGGGACGCGATCGAGGGCGCCGGCGTCCCCGGCGTCACCGGCGTGTGGCTGCTGCAGGGCGGCGGCTCGCGCTTCATCCCGGTCGTTTCGATCAAGCAGATGCACGCCGGCCACGCCAAGATGGCGGGGTTGGTCGCCGCTGGTTGCCGTCCCGGAGCTTACATGACCCGAATGGTGATCGTCGTCGACGACGACATCGACATCACCAGCCCGGCGGAGGTGATGTGGGCCATGGCGACGCGCTGGGACCCGAAGACCCAGACCGACATCATCGACGGCTGCTGGACCGGCCATATCGATCCGATTCTGTCGCCCGACAAGCGTGACGCCGGGGACATCACCAATTCGCGCATGATCATCTACGCCGTGCGGCCCTGGCACTGGAAGGACGAGTTCCCCAAGGTCAACGCCGTGGCGCGCGGCTATGCCGACGAGATCCGCCGCAAGTGGCGCTCGAAGCTGAAGTTCCTCCAGGATTGACTGCGGGCGATGACACGATGAGCGAACGCGCACAGGTTTCCGGGACAGAAGTCCCCGAAGGCAAGTTCATGGTCGATCCCTACCTCGACTGGTCCAAGGGGGAAGGGGTGCCGATCTTCGAGGCCTTCGGGTTCAATCTCCTCGACCTCGATACCGCGCCATGGGCGCGCTTCGGCTGCCGCGGTGCCATCGCCCATGTACAGGGGCGCGGCGATTTCATGACCGTGTTCGTGCTGGAGATCGCGCCCGGAAAATCGACGGCGCCGATCCGGCACCTCTGCGAATCCGTGATCTATGTTCTCTCCGGCCACGGCTCCACGACGGTCGAGGACTCCGAAGGCCGCAGCCATACCTTCGAATGGGGCCCTAACAGCGTCTTCGCGCCGCCGCTCAACTGCCGCTACCGGCATTTCAACGGGTCGGGCTCCGAACCGGTGCGCCTTGCCATGTCGAGCAACCTGCCCACGGTCCTCAACCTGTTCCACAGCGAACGCTTCGTCTTCGATAACCCTGTGTCCTTTCCCGAACGCGAAGGTGCCGAGGGGCATTTCACCGGTGATGGCGACTTCGTCGCCGTGCGTCCCGGCAAGCACATGTGGGAAACCAATTTCGTGCCCGACGCCACCGACCTCAAGCTCGAGAAATGGTCGGCGCGGGGGGCGGGAGGATCGCACATCCAGCTCATCCTCGCCGACGGGATCCTGCATGCGCATATTTCGGAAATGCCGGTCGGCACCTACAAGAAGGCGCACCGTCACGGCCCCGACGTGCATGTCTATTGTCTGTCGGGTACGGGGTATTCGCTCCTGTGGTACGAGGGTGATCCCGACATCACCCGGGTGGACTGGCGCCACGGCTGGGTCTTCGCGCCGCCCGACATGATGTTCCACCAGCATTTCAACACCGGTGCCGATCCGGTGCGCTACCTCGCGGTCGGCCACGGCAGCGTGCGCTACCCGTTCACCCAGAACATGTGGCGCATCTACCAGGGTATCGACGTGGACGTGCGCAAGGGCGGCAACCAGATCGAATACGAAGACCAGGATCCGCGCATCCACCGCATGTATGTCGAGGCGATGGCAGAGATCGGCTTCGCGCCGAAGATGCAGGACTTCGTCAAGGGATGAGCGGCGCGGACACGGGCGCGGCTTCCAGAGAGGGCGTGGACTTCCTGCGCGATCCCTATCTCGAATGGTGCGCGGGCGAGGGCGTCCCCATTGTCGAGGCCTTTGCGGTCAACCTCCATGACGTGACCACGGTGCCCTGGGCCCGCATGGGCGCCGATGCGGCCTTCGTCCACCTCGATGGCCGCGGCGACTTCATGTCGATCTTCGTCATCGACCTGCCGCCCGGCGGCCGTACCGCGCCCCAGCGGCACCTCTACGAAGAGGTGATCTACGTGCTCGAGGGGCAGGGCTCCACCATCATCGAGGTCGAGGGCGAAAGCCATACCTTTGAATGGGGCCCCAATTCCCTTTTCGCCCTGCCGCTAAATGCACGCTACCGGCATTTCAACGGCTCGGGACGCGAGCGGGCGCGCCTGGTGTCGGCCAATTCGCTGACCATCATGCTCAACATCTTTCACGATCCCGCCTTCATCTTCGACAATCCGGCCGGGTTCCCCGGCCGCATGGGCAAGCCCGGTTACTTCGAAGGCGAAGGCGAGCGCATCGAAACCCAGCCCGGCCGCTTCATGTGGGAGACCAACTTCATCGCCGACGTCGCCAACTTCAAGCTCGATGGCTGGGAGAAGCGCGGCGGCCGTTCGTCCAACATGCGCTTCGCGCTCGCCGACGGGGTGATTCACGTCCATACCTCGGAAATGGCGGTCGGCACCTACAAGAAGGGGCATCGCCACGGGCCCGACTTCCACGTGCTGCTGCTGTCGGGCACCGGCTACTCCCTGTTCTGGTACGAAGGCGACGGGGATTTCCGCCGCATCGACTGGGCGCCGGGCGTCGTTTTCGCGCCGGTGGACAACATCTTC
>WHSO01000060.1 GCA_009380075.1 Alphaproteobacteria bacterium
AGGGCCAAGGGCATCCAGGCCGACGACCTCGTCCTCGGCAAGGCGGACGCGCCGGTGACGGTGATCGAATACGCCTCCCTCACCTGCCCCCATTGCGCCGACTTCCACGTCAACGTGCTGCCGAAGATCAAGGCCGAATACATCGACACCGGCAAGCTCCGCATCGCGTTCCGCGACTTTCCGCTGGATCGGGCGGCGCTCGCCGCCTCCATCGTCGCGCGCTGCGCCGGTAGTGAACGCCGGCTTGCAATGCTCGACCTGTTCTTCGCCCGCCAGCAGGCCTGGGCCGGCAGCAACGATCCGATCGCGGCGCTGGCGCAGATCGCGGGCCTCGCCGGCATGAACGACGACGCCGTCAAGGCCTGCTTCGAGAAGGAAGACATCCAGAAGGCGGTGCTCGAACAGCGCCTGTTGTCGGAAAAGGTCTTCGCCATCGACGCGACGCCGAGCTTCATCATCAACGGCACCAAGCATTCCGGCGGCATGACCTTCGAGGAATTCAAGGCCGTCGTCGATCCGCTGATCGCGAAATCCGCCACACCGGCGCAGTGAGAGGTTCCAGCGTGCAGTTCTCAAGGCTCGTCCTGTCCGGCTTCAAGTCCTTCGTCGATGAGACCGAGCTCCTGATCGAGCCCGGCACCACCGGCATCGTCGGCCCCAACGGCTGCGGCAAGTCCAACCTGGTCGAGGCGATGCGCTGGTGCATGGGCGAGGTTTCGGCGCGCAAGCTGCGCGGCGAAGGCATGGACGACATCATCTTCGGCGGCACCGTCAACCGCCCGGCGCGCAACGTCGCGCAGGTCGTGCTGCACCTCGACAATTCGGCGCGCACCGCGCCCGCCGCCTTCAACGACAAGGACGAGATCGAGATCATCCGCCGCATCGAACGCGGCGCCGGCTCCAACTACCTGGTCAACGGCCGGGATGTCCGCGCCCGCGACGTCCAGCTCCTGTTCGCCGATGCCGCCACCGGCTCGCGCTCCACCGCGCTGGTCAGCCAGGGCCAGATCGAGGCGCTGATCCAGGCCAAGCCGCAGAACCGGCGGCTGATCCTCGAGGAAGCGGCGGGCATCACCGGCCTCTATTCCCGCCGCCACGAGGCGGAGCTGCGTCTCAAGGCCGCCGAAGGCAACCTCGAGCGCCTTGAGGACGTCATCGCCGCGCTGGAATCCCAGCTCCAGAACCTGAAAAAGCAGGCGCGCCAGGCGACCCGCTACAACAACCTGTCGGAGCTGATCCGCAAGGCCGAGGCCGCGGTGCTGCACCTGCGCTGGATCGCCGCCAACGAGGTGCTGGAGGCGAGCCGCGCCCGCTTCGACGCGGCCAGCGCGCGGGTCAACGAACTGACCGCGGCTGCGAGCGCCGCCGCCACCCGGCAGGCCGACGACGCCTCGGCCCTGCCGCCGCTGCGCCAGGCCGAGGCCGAGGCCGCCGCCGCGCTCCAGCGCCTGGTGCTCGCCCGCGACCAGTTGGCCGAGGAAGAGGCCCGCGTCACCCGCGCGCTCGAAGCCGCGCGCGAGCGCGTCACCCAGAACACCGCCGATGCCGCGCGCGAGCAGGGCCGGCTTGCAGACGCCGAGGGGGCCGCCGCCACCCTCGTTGCCGAGCAGGCGGCGCTCGAGGCCCGCGCCGGCGCCGAAGCCGATGCCGAATCGACGGCCCAGGCGGCGCTCGAGGCCGCCCGCCGCGAGGCCGAGGCGATCGAGGAGCAGCTCTCGGGGCTGGCCGAACGCGTCGCCGCCGCCGAGGCGCGCCGCGCCGATCTCGCCAACCGCATGATCGGCATCGAGGCACGCAAGAGCCGGCTCGGCGACCGCAAGGCGGAGGCCGAGCGCACCCGTGCCGAAATCGCGGCCGAGCCCGGCAACCGTGACGAGGTCGCGGCGCTGGAGACGGCCATCGAAACCGCGCGCCTCTCCCTCGAGGACCTGCGCGCACGGACGCTTGCCGCCGAGGAGACCCGCACCCGCCGCGAACAGGCGGAGGCCGCAGCACGCGAGACGCTGCGCGCGGCGGAGGCCGAGGCCGCCCGCCTGATGGCCGAGGCACGGGCGCTGAACGAGCTTCTCGATACCGCGGCCTCGGACTTGTGGCCGCCGCTGATCGACGCGGTCAGCGTGGATTCGGGCTACGAGGACGCGCTGGGCGCAGCGCTGGGCGACGACCTCACGGCGCCCGCCAACGAGGCGGCGCCGGTGCACTGGCGCACCCTCGGCCCGATCGCCGACGCCCATGGCCTGCCCGCGGGCAGCGAGCCGCTGTCCCGTTTCGTCCGCGCGCCCGGGGCACTGGCGCGCCGGCTGGCCCAGGTCGGCGTCGTCGACGATGCCGCCGCCGGCCATCGTCTCGCGCCGCAACTGACCGTCGGCCAGCGGCTGGTGTCGCGCGACGGCAAGCTGTGGCGCTGGGACGGGTTCACCATCGCCGACGTCGAGGCCACCGCGGCCGCCCGCCGACTCGCCCAGCGCAACCGCCTGCGCGAGATCGAGGATGAGTTGCACGGCGCCGGCGAACGGCTCGAAGCGGCCCGCACCGCGGCAAACGCCGCCGCCGCCGACACCCAGGAAGCGGCCGAGAGCGAACGCACGCTGCGCGCCCAGGCGCGCGACGTCGAGGCCGATCTCGAGATCCGGCGCGAGGAACGCGGCCGCCTGATCCACGAGGCGGCGGAAACCAATTCGCGCCTGCAGGCGGCGGAAGAAGCGATCGCGCGGCTGGCGGCGGACATCGAGGAAGCGGAACGCGAGCTTATCGACGTGCGCGCCTCCCAGGCCGCCCTCGCCGATACCGAAAAACACCGCGCCCGGCTCGAGGAGTTGCGCCGCGAGATGACCGATATGCGGGCGACGCTGGCCGACCGCCAGCGCGCCTACGACCTGCTGGCGCGCGAGGCCGAGGCGCGGCGCGAGCGCCTGGCCGCGATCGCCGACGAACGCACCTCCTGGATCGCGCGGGCCGAACAGGCGCGCACCCAGGTCGAGGAATTCGGCCGCCGCCGCACCGCTGCCGGGGCCGAGGTCGAGGATCTCGCCCCCCGTCCCGCCGCCATCGCCGCCGAGCGCATGGGCCTCGGTGACAGGGTCGATGCCGCCGAAGCGGCGCGCGGCAGCGCCGCCGACGCGCTGGCCGTCGCCGAAAAGGCCCAGCGCGAGGCCGACGAGGCGTTGCGGGCGCGCGAGGCCGAGCTGTCAAGCGCCCGCGAGGACCGGGTCCGCGCCGAGGGCCAGGTCGAACAGGGCAACCTGACCATCCAGACCCTGCGCGAGCGCATCGCCGAGCGGCTCGAGGCCCGGCCCGACGACCTCCTCGGCATCGCCGAACTGACGCCCGACAGGCTGCCCGACCCGGAACAGTCGGAAAAGAAGCTCGAGCGCCTGTTGCGCGAGCGCGACAACATGGGCCCGGTCAACCTGCGCGCCCACCAGGAGGCCGAGGAGCTTTCGGCCCAGATCGCCTCGATGGAGGCCGAACGCGAGGACCTGATCAAGGCCATCGCCCGGCTCCGCCACGGCATCGGCGAGTTGAACCGCGAAGGCCGCCAGCGCTTCCTCGCCGCCTTCGAGCAGGTCAACACCCATTTCAGCGAGCTCTTCACCCGTCTCTTCGGCGGCGGCCGGGCGCACCTGGAGCTGACCGAATCCGACGACCCGCTCGAGGCCGGGCTCGAGATCATGGCGAGCCCGCCGGGCAAGCGGCTGCAGATCCTGTC
Source organism: Alphaproteobacteria bacterium (assembly GCA_009380075.1). Lineage (GTDB taxonomy): Bacteria > Pseudomonadota > Alphaproteobacteria > SMXQ01 > SMXQ01 > WHSO01. The sequence goes on from WHSO01000060.1 coordinate 3,710, forward strand.
GCTGCTGTCGGGCGGCGAAAAGGCGCTGACGACCATCGCGCTCCTGTTCGCGGTGTTCCTCACCAACCCGGCGCCGATCTGCGTGCTCGACGAAGTGGACGCGCCGCTCGACGATTCCAACGTGACCCGGTTCTGCGCCCTGGTGGAAGAGCTGGCGCGCGGCGGCAACACCCGGTTCCTGCTGGTCACCCACCACCGCATCACCATGGCGCGTATGGACCGGCTGTTCGGCGTGACCATGCCCGAGCGCGGCGTGTCGCGCCTCGTTTCGGTCGATCTTCAGGGCGTGTCGCACCTCAAAGCGATCGCCTGAGGCCAAGGCGTTTTCGATTTTATTTCAGGCGTTTAACACGGGGGTTTTGCCGCTTGACAGGGTCGGTACCGGCCCGTAAGGTGCCCGCGCTCTTGCACGCGGCGCGCCGTTTTTCAGGCGCTTCCGTGGTTCCTCGTTCAGGAACGCGCGCGCCTCTCCACGGAGACGACATGTCCACGGAGACGAGATGACGGGGCGCGATCCGGACCGGCCGGAACGTCCGCTTTCGGATCTGCGGGCCCGCATTGCGCGCATCCGCGCGCGCGACGCGGAGGCGAAAGCGGGCCGGAGCGGCCGTGCCGATCTGTCCGGCTCCGGCGTCGTCCTGCGGGTCGGCATCGAGCTGGTCGGCACGCTGGCGGTGGGGGTGGCCATCGGCTGGGGTCTCGACCGCTGGCTCGGGACCGGGCCGTGGCTGTTGGTGGTGTTTTTCTTTCTTGGGGCCGCCGCGGGCGTCCTCAACGTCTATCGGGCGGTAAGCCACATCGGTCTTGCCCCCGGCTACCGCCCGGACGGCGACACGGACCGCGACGCCGGCGGCGAGGGGCCCGGCGGCACGGACGAAAAGCGTTGAGCGGGGGAATTCGGTAACGTGGCATCGCCGCTTCAGCAGTTTGAAATCAAGACCATCGCCTCCGCCCATGTGGGTGGTGTGAACGTCTCCTTCACCAATTCGTCCCTGTTCATGCTGATCGCGATCACCGCGATCACCGCCTTCCTGGTGATCGGCGTGCGCAAGCGCGCGATGGTGCCGGGGCGCATGCAGTCGCTGGCGGAGCTGTCCTACGAATTCATCGCGGGGCTGGTGCGCGACAACGTCGGCCACGCCGGACGCGCCTATTTCCCCTTCATCTTCACCCTGTTCATGTTCATCCTGTTCTGCAACACGATCGGGCTGATCCCCTACACCTTCACGGTGACCAGCCACATCATCGTCACCTTCGCGCTGGCGGCGATCGTGTTCATCGGCGTCACCATCATCGGCATCGCCAGGCACGGGATGAAGTGGTTCTCGTACTTCTTTCCGCCCGGCGCGCCGCTCTACATGGCGCCGCTTCTGGTGCCGATCGAGGTGCTGAGCTACCTGGCGCGGCCGGTCACGCTGAGCCTGCGGCTGTTCGCCAACATGATGGCCGGGCACACCATGCTCAAGGTGTTCGCCGGGTTCGTCATCGCCCTCGGCCTCTTCGGCGTGGCGCCGCTGGTGATCCTGATCGCGCTCTACATGCTGGAGCTGATCGTCGCGGTGCTCCAGGCCTTCGTCTTCACCATCCTGACCTGCCTTTATCTTCACGACGCGCTGCACCTGCACTGATGCCGCGCGGACCCGATCAACAGCAACCACGGACACGAAAAGGATAGAGATATGAGCGTTGAAGCCGCCAAACTGATCGGCGCCGGACTTGCCGTCATCGGCCTCGCCGGTGTCGGCGTCGGCATCGGCAACGTGTTTTCCGCCTTCATCACCTCGGTCGCCCGCAACCCGGCGGCCCAGGCCACGGTGTTCCCCTTCACCATGCTGGGCTTCGCCCTGGTGGAAGCGATCGCGCTGTTCGCGCTGCTCATCGCCTTCCTCATCCTGTTCGGCTAGGCCGGACCGGCACAGCGAACGGGGATCAGGGACCGGCCCATGCCGCAACTCGACGTCGCCTCCTATGCGCCGCAGCTCGTCTGGCTCGCGATCAGCTTCGTGATCCTGTACCTGCTGATGGCGCGGGTGGCGCTGCCGCGCATCGCCGGGGTGCTCGAGGAGCGCAGCAAGCGGCGCGAGGACAACCTCGCCCGGGCCGAGGAGCACGAACGCGACGCCGCCGCCACCGCCCAGGCCTACGAGGCGGCGCTGGCCGAGGCGCGCAGCCGCGCCCAGGCCGAGCTAGGCAAAGCCCAGGAGACGGCCAAGGCCCGCGCCGATGCCGAGCTCGCCCGCGTCGATGCGACGCTCCAGTCCCGGGTGCGCGAGGCCGAGGACGCCATCGCCCAGGCCCGGACCGCGGCGCTCGCCGATGCTGCCGGCATAGCCGCCGAGATCGCCCGCCTCGCCGCCCACAAGCTCGCCGGGCTTTCCATCGACGAGGCCGCCGCCCGGTCGGCCGCCGACGCCGCGACCAGGGCCCGGGCATGATCGCCGCTGCGCTCGCCGCCGACGACACCGGCGCCGCCCACGACGCCGCCTTCTGGGCGCAGCCGGAAACCTGGCTCGCGGTCGCCTTCCTCATCTTCGTCGGCCTGCTCGCCCGTCCGGTGTGGAAGAAGGCGACCACGGCACTCGACGCCCGCGCCGCGCAGATCGAGGCCGACCTGGAAGAAGCCCGCAAGTTGCGCGAGGAAGCCCAGGCGACGCTGGCGAGCTACCAGCGCAAGCAGCGCGACGCCGGCAAGGAGGCGGAGCAGATTATCGCCCATGCCGAGGAATCGGCGAAACGCATCACCGCCGACGCCGAGGTCGCGCTCAAGGACATGCTCAAGCGGCGCGAGGTGCTGACCACGGAGAAGATCGCCCAGGCCCAGGCCAAGGCGGTGAGCGAGGTCAAGGCCGAGGCCGTGGAGATCGCGCTGGCGGCGACCGAGCGCCTGCTGCGCGAGCGCATCGACGAGGCCAAGTCCGACGCGCTGGTCGAGGCCGCGATCAGGGACATCCCGGCCCGGCTGCAATAGCGCCACGGCACGCATCCGAAGCAAAAACCCCGGCGCAGAGGCCGGGGTTTTTTCATTACGGGACAGACCTTATTCCTTCTTCTTTTTCGTTTTCTTCTTCGTTCCCTTGTCGTAGGCGACCGAGCGGCGCAGCCGGTCCTTGAGGGCTTCCGGCGCGGTGAAGGAGTCGGTGATCACCTCGGTCATGCGCTGCCAGCTCACCGGGTTGATGTCGAGGCCCTGCTTCTTCGCGTCGGCGACGTAGCGCGAGTCCTTCAGCGTGAGCGCGAAGCCGTCGCGCAGCGCCTTGAGCCGGTCCGCCGCCAGGCCCGGCGGCGCGACGTAGGGATAGCCAATCTCCTCCGCCGCGAAGAACAGCGCCATGACCTTGCGCGCCTCCGGGTTGGGGGCGAAGTCGAGCGCCAGCGGCACGTCCTGCAGCTCGGGATGCTTGGTCAGGCCGGTCTGGAACAGCATGCGGACCTTCTTTTCCTTGAGCCAGTCGGCGTGACGGCTCTTCATGCCGCCCCAGGCGGTGGCGCCGCGGCCCTCGATCTCGCCGCGCTCGATGGCGAGATCGACGTCGCCACCGGACTTGTAGCCCTGCACGATCTTGAACTTGTAGCCAACGAGGCGCTGGAGGATCAGCGGCACGGTGGTCGTCGTCCCACCGGACGAGCCGAACACCGCCGTGTGGGTGGCAAGGTCCTTGTGGGACCTGATCTTCGACGTGTGCCAGACGATGGCGACCGAGGAGATGTTATCGGGCGCGCCGAGCCAGTTGAACTTGAGCGGATCGAACTTCGAGCGCGCCTTGCCGGGCTCGGCATAGAGCGCTTCGAACACGCCGCCGCGGTTGAGCGCGCCGATCATGCTGCCGTCCTTCGGCGCGCCGGAATAGAGGTGGTTGGCGAGCTTGACGCTGCCGGCGCCAGGGACGTTCTGGGAAATGACCGTGGGCATGCCCGGCAGGAAACGGCCGATGTGGCGCGCGATGATCCGCGCGTTGAGGTCGTGGGAGCCGCCGACACCCGACCCGATAGCGACGGTCACGCGGTTGGCCCTGTAGAACTCCTCGACCGTTTCGGCCGACGCGACGGATGTGGCAGCGGCGGGGAAAACGAGGACGGCAAGCGCAAGCAGCCTGTGACGGGCCAGCATCATGGGAACCTCCCTGTTCGGTCCGTCGCGCCGGCGCCCGTTTCCTTGCGGTGGGCATCCCGTGGGCGGGAACGGACGGTGACGCCGGGCCACGAGCGGCCGGCGCATTTCTTGATTGACGTGGGGGCGGCACCCGGCAGCGGCCGGACCGTGCCCTTACCCGGGCGGATGGTAGCCAAATCCCGGTCCGCGCGGAAGCGGATTGGAATCGGGCCGCCCGCGTGGGCCTTCCGGGCGGTTGTCCGGCGCACTTCCGAAGGAATTCCCTACTCCGCCGCCTCCCGGGGCGCGGGCGGGGACCAGCGCAGGACCGGCTGGCGGGCGGCGCGGGTCTCGTCGAGGCGGCGGCGCGGGCTGTAGTGCGGTGCGGTGCGGAAGCGCTCGGCGCCACCGGCGTCGAGGCGTGCCTTGAGGCCGCGGACGGCGGCAATGAAGCGGTCGAGCTCGCCCTTGGATTCGGTCTCCGTCGGCTCCACCAGCATGGCACCGTGGACGACGAGGGGGAAATAGATCGTCGTCGGGTGGAAACCTTCGTCGATCAGCGCCTTAGCGAAATCGAGCGTCGAGACATCGAAGGCGCGCAGGCCCCCGTCGTCGAACAGGCATTCGTGCATGCACGGGCCGTCGTAGGCCGGTGTCAGCGTATCCCTGAGCGCGGCGAGCAGGTAGTTCGCCGACAGCACCGCGTCCTCGGCGACCTGGCGCAACCCGTCCGAGCCGTGGGACAGCATGTAGGCATAGGCGCGCACGAACATGCCCATCTGCCCGTGGAAGGCCTTGAGCCGCCCGATGGTGTGCGCTGCGTCGCCCACGGCGTCTTCGCGCAGTGCGAACCCGCCCGGACCCGCTACCACCCAGGGCAGCGGCGCGAACGGCGCCAGCGCCTCGACCAGCGCCACCGGGCCCGATCCCGGCCCGCCGCCGCCGTGGGGCGTCGAGAACGTCTTGTGCAGGTTGAAGTGCATGACGTCGATGCCGAGGTCGGCCGGGCGCACCTTGCCGACGATGGCGTTGAAGTTGGCGCCGTCGCAGTAGAAATAGGCGCCGGCCCCGTGCACCACCGCGGCGATGTCGAGGATCTCGGGCTCGAACAGCCCGCAGGTGTTGGGGTTGGTCAGCATCAGGGCGGCGACGTCGGGGCCGAGCTTGGCCCGGAGCGCCGCGACATCGACACGCCCGCGCGCGTTGGCCGGGATCGAATCGACGTGGTAGCCGCACAGCGCCGCTGTCGCCGGATTGGTGCCGTGGGCCGATTCCGGCACCAGCACGCGGCGCCGCGCATTCTGCCCGGCGGCGTCATGGGCGGCGCGGATCACCATCATGCCGCACAGCTCCCCCTGGGCGCCGGCGGCGGGCGGCAGCGCGATGGCCGGCATGCCGGTCAACTGCTTGAGCCAGTGGGCGAGCGCATCCATTAGCGCCAGCGCGCCCTGGACGGTGGACAGGGGCTGCAGCGGATGGAGGTCGGCGAAGCCGGGCAGCCGCGCCATCTTCTCGTTGAGGCGCGGGTTGTGCTTCATGGTGCAGGAGCCGAGGGGGAACAGCCCGGCGTCGATAGCGTAGTTCTTCTGCGACAGGCGGGTGAAGTGGCGCACCACCTCGGATTCGCTCAAGCCCGGCAGGCCGATGGCGCCCTTGCGTTCGAGCCCGCCGAGGCGCGGCTTGAAATTTGCCGGGTCCGGCAGGTCGACGCCGCAACGTTGGCGGCTTCCCTGCTCGAACAAGAGCGGTTCCTCGATCGCGAGCGCGCGGTTGCCCGACACGGTGCCGGTGAAGCCACCGGCATCGGCCTCCGCCGCTGCCACGGGCGCACCGGCGGGACGGCGCGGGCCGGCGGCGGAGCGGCCCGATTTCGCGTTCGGCGCGCGCGGCGCGCCGGGCGGGGTTTCGGCGCTCATCGCAGGGTCCCTTCCAGGGCGGCGCCGAGGCGTTCGATGTCGTCCTCGGTCGTGGTCTCGCTGGCGCAGGAGATCAGCAGCGTCTCCATCTCCTTCTCGCCGGGGTAGAGGCGCGACGCGGGCACGCCGGCGAAGACCTTGTCGCGGGCGAGGGCATCGACCACGGGCGCCGCCAGCACCGGCAGGCGTACGGTGACCTCGTTGAAGAAGGCGTCGCTGAGCAGGCTCACACCCTTGATGGCGCCGAGCCGGTCGGCCATCCGGCACGCCTTGGCATGGTTGAGGCGGGCGAGTCGCCTGAAGCCTTCCTCCCCCAGCAGCGCCATATGGATGGTGAAGGCCAGCGCGCACAGGCCCGAGTTGGTGCAGATGTTGGACGTCGCCTTCTCGCGGCGGATGTGCTGCTCGCGGGTGGACAGCGTCAGCACCCAGCCGCGCCGGCCGTCGACGTCCACCGTCTGGCCGGCGATGCGCCCGGGCATCTGGCGCACGAAGCGTTCGCGGGTGGCGAACAGGCCGAGGTACGGCCCGCCGAAGTTGAGACCGGGGCCGAGCCCCTGCCCCTCGCCGACGAAGATGTCGGCGCCCATGGCGCCGGGCGGTTCGACCACGCCGAGGGAGGCGACCTCGGGCACGCAGACGACCAGCAAGGTGCCGTTGGCCTGGCACGCGCGCGCGAGCGGGGAGAGATCGCGCAGATGGCCGAACACGGTCGGGTTCTGGACGATGACGCAGGCGGTGTCGGCGCCGATCAATTTCGTCAGGTCCTCGGTCCCCGAGGGATCGGCGGGCGCGGTGGTCAGCGCCGCGTCCGACCAGCGCAACCCGGTGGCGACGGTATCGCGCCAGTGGGGATGCAGCCCGCCCGAGGCAACGACGCCGGCACGCCGGGTGACGCGCCGCGCCATCTGCGCCGCCTCCGCCGCGCCCGAGGCGCCGTCGTAGAGCGAGGCGTTGGCGATCTCCATGCCCGAGATCAGCGCCACCTGGGTCTGGAACTCGAACAGGTATTGCAGCGTGCCCTGGCTGATCTCCGGCTGGTAGGGCGTGTAGGAGGTGAGGAATTCGCCGCGCTGGATCAGGTGATCGACAGCGGCGGGAATGAAATGGCGGTAGGCCCCGGCACCGAGGAAGCTCGCCGCCGCGCCGGCGGGCACGTTGCGCGACGCCAGAGCCGACAGCGCGCGCTCGACCTCGATCTCCCCGGCGTGGGGCGGCAGGTCGACGGGGCGGGACAGGCGCGCCGCCGGGGGCACGTCCACGAACAGGTCGTCGATGGTCGCGGCGCCGATGCGCGCCAGCATGGCGCGGCGGTCGTCGGCATCGAGCGGCAGATAACGCATGGAACCGGGTCCTTTCGCGCTCAGTCGAGGCTCGAGACGTATTTCTTGTAGGCATCGGCATCCATCAGGGCGGAAACCGCCGCCGCATCGACGCCCTTGAGCCTGACGAACCAGCCGGTGCCCTCGGCGTCCTCGTTGATGGTTTCGGGCTTGTCGGCCAGCGCGGCGTTGACTTCCGCCACCTCGCCCGCGACCGGAGCGTAGACCTCGCTCGCGGCCTTGACCGATTCGACCACCGCCATGTTGTCCCCCGCGGCGACCTTGCGGCCGACCTCGGGCAGCTCGACGTAGACCACGTCGCCCAACTGTTCCTGGGCATAGGCCGAAATGCCGACCGTGGCGACGCCGCTGTCGAGGCGAATCCATTCGTGTTCCGAGGTGTAGCGGGGCTCTGTCATGGGGGTCTCCGTTGGCGGCCTCAGCCTTTGTGGTAGCGATGGGGGACGAAGGGAAGATCGGCGACGCGGGCGGCCAGCGCCCTGCCGCGCACGTCGAGCGCGAGCGCGGTGCCCGGCGCGGCGGCGGAGGATGCGACATAGCCCATGGCGACGGGCGCGCCAAGGCTCGGTGAGAATCCGCCCGAGGTGATGGTGCCGACGGCGTGACCCGCGGAATCCGAGACCGCGGTGCCGTCGCGGGCCGGCGCGCGGCCTTCGGGGCGGATGCCGACGCGCTTGCGCGCCGGGCCCTCGGCCAGTTCCCTTTGGATACGGGCGGCGCCGGGAAAGCCGCCCTCGGCCCGCCGGCGCTTCGAAATGGTCCAGGCCAAGCCCGCCTCCACCGGCGTCGTCGTCGTGTCGATGTCGTGGCCATAGAGGCACAGCCCCGCCTCGAGGCGCAGCGTGTCGCGGGCACCGAGGCCGATGGGCACGACCTCGGGCTCGGCCAGGAGCCTGCGGGCCAGCGCCTCGGCCCCGGACGCCGCGACCGAGATTTCGTAGCCGTCCTCGCCGGTATAGCCGGAGCGCGAGACGAAACAGTCGATCCCCGCGATAGCCATTTCCGCCGCCGACATGAACTTCATGCCTTCTGCCCCAGGCGCAAACCGCGCCATCACGTCCGCGGCCTTCGGCCCCTGCAGGGCGAGGAGGGCGCGGTCGTCCATCAGCGTCGCCCGCGCGCCGCCGGTAAGACCGGCTTCGAGGTGCGCCATGTCGTCCGCCTTGCACGCGGCGTTGAGCACGACGACGAGGCCGCCGTCTTCCCGCGCGGCGACCATCAGGTCGTCGAGGATTCCCGCGCTGTCGTCGGTGAACATGGTGTAGCGCATGCGTCCGGGCGCCAGCGCGGCGATGTCGCCCGGCACCAGCGCCTCGAAGGCGGCGACCGCACCGGCGCCGTCGATGCGCGCCTGCCCCATGTGGGAGACGTCGAACAGCCCGGCGCTGGCACGGCAGTGCAGGTGTTCCTTGAGGATGCCGTCCGGATACTGCACCGGCATGTCGTAGCCGGCGAAGGGCACCATCTTGGCGCCGAGCTCCCGATGCAGGGCGTGCAGCGGCGTGCGCAGGAGGGCGTCCGTGGCGGGGGCGGTACCGGGCACTCGGGTTCTCCCATCGAGGGCGCACAACGGCCCGAAGACCGTCGCCCGCCGCCCCCTCTGTCCCAGAACCTGAAAGAATCACCGGGCCCAGATCGGCCGGGCCGGCTTACATCTTCGGTGAGGCGATACCCTTGGCAACGCGGGCCGCGCCTGCTTTCCAGAGTGCCATCCCCCTGCGGTCCGTTTGCCTGAGAGTTTCCGGGGCGGTTGCTCCTTCGGCGCCGGGGCGGGCTCGCGCCCGTCCGGTCTCTCCCGCAGGGATCACATGACGTGTCCATTTGGCGCACCCATCTTAGCGGCGCAAGGCACGCGGTCAACCGGCGCCCGCGACTTATCCACAGGGATTCGCCCTTGCAAACCGCGACGCGTACGAGAGCGACGGAGGCGTCGGGAGCCTCTTGGCACAATGTTAAAACAACGTCATGCCCATCCCCCGACTTGGTCGGGGGAAGGCGATGACGCAACCGGAAAATGAATCACGCCGTGGGGGACACGCGCTATAAATTGGGCCGCTTGATCAGCTCGCGCGGGCTCTGTTCTTGCTCGGGCGTGGTGTAGTCCGGCGCAGCCGGCCTCACGCCCGACGGCGCGACCAGCGACCCGCCACGCACCTGGCGGTTCGCTTCCAGCTCCTCGCGCGTCAACTGGAAACCCACGATGATGGTGAAATTCCCGGCCGAAACGTTCTTGCCGACGGGAATCCTCTGCACCAGTTCCTCCGTCGTGGCGCCGCGGTCGACGTTGACCGGGAACTGGAGCGTCGTCTGGAACTCCCGCTTGCCGAGGATCGCGTTGCCGGGATCCAGCACCGCAACGAAATAGCGCACCTCCGCCCGCCGCGTGGTATCAGCGGGCCCGCGTGCCCCGACGATGGTAACGGCTGTGTCCACCGCGACGCCGGTATCGTCGTACTTGCACGCGATGTTGATGCGCGGCAGCGTCGCCTCGAACACGACGTCGGTGATATCGCGCCCCGGCCCAGGCCGATAGACGATCTTGCGCGCGGCGTCCTTGAGAATGGCCCCCTCTGGGCAGGGCGGCGGCTCCTTCCGCGTGAACCAGCTGGAACAGCCGGCGAGCGGCGCAATCAGGGCGAGGGCGAGGATCGCGCGGGTGGGCCATTGGGTCATGACGAAAATCCTATACAACTCTGGCACATACCCTGTCGCTTCGAGGTGGAAAAAGCCGGGAGGGGTGCCGATATTACCCTTGGCCGCTGATGGAAAACAGGCCCAATCCCATGTAGTGTGCACCAGCTCGGCCCCCGACGGGGCCGCCCCAAGGAGTTGGCCCCAAGGAGTTGGAATGTCCGTCGAATCCGCGCCGCCGGCCAAACCCGCGCTTACGGTCCTGCTTGTCTCGCCCAGGGGATACTGCGCCGGGGTCGAACGCGCCATCCAGATCGTCGAGGCCGCGCTTGCGTCCCGCGACGATCCGATCTACGTCCGCCACGAGATCGTCCACAACCGCCACGTGGTCGAGGAGCTCGAGGCCAAGGGCGCCGTCTTCATCGACGAGATTTCCGAGGTGCCGGACGGCGCCGTGGTGATCTTCTCCGCCCATGGCGTCCCCCGTTCGGTGGTCGACGAGACCCGCGACCGGAAGCTCGAATTCCTCGACGCCACCTGTCCTCTCGTCAACAAGGTCCACGCCGAAGCCGCGAGCCGGGTGCGCCAGGGCTATCACGTGCTGCTGATCGGCCACGCCGGCCATCCCGAGGTCGAGGGCACCATGGGCCAGGTGCCGGCGGGGTCGATCTCGCTGGTCGAGACTGCCGCCGACGCCGAACGGGTCGCGGTGCCCGACGACGCACGCGTCGCCTACACCACCCAGACGACGCTGTCGGTAGACGACACGGCGCATATCATCGCCGCGCTGAAGCGCCGGTTCCCCGCCATCGCCGGGCCCAACCGGTCGGACATCTGCTACGCCACCACCAACCGGCAGGATGCGGTCAAGGCCATCGCGCCCCGCGCCGACGCGCTGCTGGTGATCGGGGCGCCCAATTCCTCCAACTCGCGCCGCCTGGTCGAGGTGGCGGCGTCTCACGGTTGCGCACGGTCGATCCTGATCGAGCGCGCCGGCGACCTCGACTGGGCGTTCCTCGACGGCATCGCCACGCTCGGCATCACCGCCGGCGCCTCGGCCCCGGAAGTGCTGGTGCAGGAAGTGATCGACGCGCTCCGCCGCCGCTTCGACGTCACCGTGGAGGACGTCGTCGTGCGCGAGGAAAACGTGGTCTTCTCGCTGCCGCGCGCCCTGGTCGGCTGATCGACGAGGCGGGGGCGCATGGCGGTCTATACCGAGGTCGGCGACGACGACCTTCAGACCTTCCTCGCGGGCTATGACCTCGGGCGGCTGCTGTCGTACAAGGGCATCGCCGAGGGGGTGGAGAATTCCAACTACGTCGTGCAGACCGAGCGCGGCAGCTACATCCTGACGCTCTACGAAAAGCGCGTCCGTCCCGCCGATCTGCCGTTCTTCCTCGGCCTCATGGACCATCTCGCGGCCAAGGGCTTCCCCTGCCCGACCCCGATCCACGACCGTAACGGCAATGCGCTCAACCCGCTCGCGGGCAAGCCGGCGGCCATCGTCAGCTTCCTCAACGGCGTCTGGCCGCGGCGCATCCGGCTCACGCATACCGCCCAGCTCGGCGAGGCGATGGCGCGGATGCATATCGCCGGCGCAAGCTTCCCGGGACAGCGGGCGAACGATCTCGGCCTTGCGCAGTGGCGGCCCCTCTTCGAGCTGATCGCCGAACGTTGCGACTCCGTCGTGGACGGACTTGCCTACCTGGTTGCGGCCGAACTCGACGCGCTGGAGGCGCACTGGCCCCAATCCCTTCCAACCGGGGTCATCCACGCCGACCTGTTTCCCGACAACGTGTTCTTCATCGGCGACAGCTTCTCCGGCGTCATCGACTACTACTTCGCCTGCACCGACGCCTATGCCTATGAGCTCGCGATCTGCCTCAACGCCTGGTGCTTCGAGCCCGACACCTCGTTCAACATCACCAAGGCGCGCGGCATGTTCGCGGGCTACCAGAAGCTGCGCCGGCTCGGCACCGCCGAGCTGGCGGCGCTGACCTGGCTCGCCCGCGGCGCGGCCATGCGCTTCCTGCTGACCCGGCTCTACGACTGGTTCAACCACCCGGAAGGCGCGCGGGTGACGCGCAAGGACCCGCGCGAATACCTGGCGAAGCTGCGTTTCCATCAGGGCCTGGCGAGCGCCGCCGCCTACGGCCTCGACGTCGACTGAGGCGCACCGTGGCCGGGAACGTGGTCGACATCTTCACCGACGGGGCGTGCTCCGGTAATCCGGGGCCCGGCGGCTGGGGCGCGATCCTGCGCTGGAACGGCACGGAGAAGGAACTGTCCGGCGGCGAGCGCGAGACCACCAACAACCGCATGGAGATGACCGCGGCCATCGTCGCGCTCGAAAGCCTGACCCGGCCCGTACAGGTGCGCGTGCACACCGACAGCCAGTATCTCCGCGACGGCATCACCCAGTGGATCACGGGATGGAAGAGGAACGGCTGGAAGACGGCGGCACGCAAGCCGGTCAAGAACGAGGACCTGTGGCGCCGCCTCGACGCCGCCCAGGCGCGGCACAACGTGACATGGCACTGGATCCGCGGCCACGACGGGCATCCGGAAAACGAGCGCGCCGACGAACTCGCGCGCCGCGCCATCCCGAAATAGCTCCCATCCACAAAACAAGCGAGCCCCCGAAGGGGCCCGCCCGCTACGCGGTTGCGCGGAAGCGCTATTTCTTGCAGTCGATCTTCTGGGCCTCGGAATTGACCTTTGGCCAAGTGAAGGTGCAGGCCATGCCGACCTGGACCGCCTTGCGCTTGGCGCCCTTGCCGTCGACGGTGATTTTCGTGCGCGAGCCCGAAACCTTGGCCGTCATTTTCTGGCCCTTGTGGTCGATGACGACACTGCGGCCATCGTCCTTGATCTCCACCACCTTTCCATCGTGCGTTTCCATGGACACTTTGACTTGGGTCAGAGCATTCAGCATGGCGACGATTTCGGGCGGCTGGGTCAACATGTCGGTGACGACCTTCCCCGTCTGTTCGCCGTCCAGCGGTTCGATGCGGCGGTGCGACGCCTTGGCTTCCTTGATCAGGTCGGGACTACCGGCCGCGTCCATATATGCCGTGCGCAACGCCTTGAGCCGGTCGGGGACGATCTTCGGCGGGCCGGCGACGATGCGCGAGAGCTGACCGTAGTTGACCATCAGGTTGGCCAGGGCCTTCTGCTGCGGTGTCTTGGCGGCGTCGAAAGCGTTGGGGACGCCCTTCATCATGTCCTTGAACTGTTCGCTCTCCCCGAACCGCACGATGACCTTGGTCTGACCCGAGCGGACGTATTCCATGCCCGAGCTCAGACTGCCGAAGAGTGCATCGGTTTCGCCCCGCAACATGCCAAGGGCCGCTTCCGGTCCCTGATAACCGACGATGATTCGGTAGGGAATCTTCCAGGCTTCGCCGAACATGAAGGAATCAATGTACGCACCTGTCGCGGCGCCCGAGGCGGAGAACTTGACCTGACGTTTCGCGTTCACAAGTTGATCGAACGTCTGGAACTCCGCCGTCTTTGCGACCGACACGACCCGGATGTCGGTACCCGACTTGCCGATCCACGACATCTTGCCGAGATCGAATCGGATTCCCTTTTGCTTCTGGATCTGGGCGTAGATCAGCCCGGTGGTGAAGTTGCCGATGGTCAAGCCGTTGGGTTCGGCCGCGTAGATCAGGTTGGCGCCGATGACATGACCGGCGCCGGGACGGTTGAGGATAACGAAGGTGGAACCCGGCAACATCCTTTCCATGTGCCGGGCGAAAAGGCGGGCATAATAGTCGTGACCGCCACCGGTGCCGGTGGAGACGATCCACCGCACATTCTTGCCGTTGTAATAATCCTTGCCGGTGGCCGCTTCCGCGGGCCCCGAAGACGACGCACCGACGATCAAGGCCGCAGCCGCGACCGCAAGCGATACGCGATGTCTCATTTTTGCCTCCCCGTTTCGGGTATTTGTGGATGTGCCGGGGAAGTGCATCACATTCGGACCCCGAGGGCAACGGTACCGACTAAGCGATTGGTTTCAATTGCCCCGGGGGATTTCGCCCCGGACGCCTCAACTCGACATGCCGCAACGACGAAGGGGCCGCGCAACGCGCGGCCCCTTCCGACGGACGATGTTGCGGGCAACGGAGAGCCGCCACAACGTGACGTGGCACTGGATCCGCGGTCACGACGGCCATCCGAAGAACGAGCGCGCCGACGAACTCGCGCGCAGCGCCATCTCCCGCGGTAGTCTTTCGGTGCAACGGGATAGGCTGGAGCGCCCATGCGACCTGGAGTGCGTTTCCAGAAGATTGAATCGTCATGCCCCGCCCCCCACCTTTCGCCGTCATGCCCCGCGCAGGCGGGACATCCATAGATCGCCCGGATAATTCGGGCGATGACGCACACGTAGATTGGTTCAACCTGCGGAAAACGTGTTTTAAAAAAACGGGCCCCCGAAGGGGCCCGCCAGATGTGCAACGGTCGATCGCGCTACTTCTTGCAGTCGATTTGCTGCGCCTCGGAATTGACCTTCGGCCAGGTGAAGGTGCAGACCATGCCGACCTTCACCGCCTTGCGCTTCACCTTCTTGCCGTCGACCATGATCTTGGTGCGCGAGCCCGAGACCTTGGCTGTCACCTGCTCGCCCTTGAAGCCGATGGTGATGGCCCGGCCCTCGTTCTTGATCGCGGTGACCTTGCCCGAGGACTTGATCATCGGCACCTCGGCCTTCGACAGCGCGGTCAGCATGGCGATGATCTGGGGCGGCTGGTTGAGCATGTCGAGCACCATCCTGGTGGTCTCCTCGCCGTCCGCCGCCTCGATCACGCGGTGCATGGACTTGGCCTCCTTGATCATCGCGGGGCTCCTGGCCGCCTCCATGAAGGCCGTGCGCAGCGCCTTCAGGCGGTCGGGGACGATGTCGGGCGGCCCGGTGATGATGCGCGACAGCTTGCCGTAGTTGGTCAGCATCTGCGCCAGCCTCTTCTGCTCCGGCGTCTTGGCGAGCGCCACGGCGTCGGGGATGTCCTTCATGAGCTTCGCGAACTGCGCGGTGTCGCCGAAGCGCAGGATCATCTTGGTTTGGCCGGCGCGGACGTAGTTCATGCCCGAGCTCATGCCGCCGACCAGCGCATCGGTCTCGCCGCGCAGCATCGACAGCGCCGAGTCGGGTCCCTGGTAACCGACCAGGATGCGATAGGGAATGTTGAACGCCTCCGCGATCAGGAAGGAGTCGTTGAACGATCCCGACCCGACGCCCGAAGCCGAGAACTTGACCTTGCGCTTGCTCTTCAGCATGTCGTCCCAGGTCGGGTATTCGGAATTGTTGGCGACCGAGATGACGCGGATGTCGGACGCCCCCTTACCGATCCAGGACATCTTCGCGAGATCGAACTTCAGGCCCTTGAGGTTCTGGATCTGGGCGTAAATCAGCCCGGTGGAGAAGTTGCCGATGGTCAGCCCGTCGGGCTTCGCGACGTAGATGAGATTCGCGCCGATCACGTGACCAGCGCCGGGCTTGTTGATGTTGACGAAGGTCGAGCCCGGCAGCGCCTTTTCCATGTGCCGGGCGAACAGGCGGGCGTAATGGTCGTGCCCGCCGCCGGTGCCGGTGGCGATGATCCATTCGACCGTCTTGCCCTTGTAGAAGTCCTTGCCGGTGGCCGCAGACGTCGGCCCCGCCGCCGCCGCAGCTACAGCGGCGATCGCCACTGCGGCCGTAAGCGATAAGCAGTGTCTCATTTTTGCCTCCCCCATTCTGGGTGATTGTGGATTTGTCCCGGAAGTGCACCACATTCGGGCCCCAAGGGCAACGATGACGCCTAAGCGATTGGTTTGAATGGCCCGGCAGATTTCGCCCCGAACGCCGCGGCCCGGCAAGTCGCAACGACGAAGGGGCCGCGCACGGCGCGGCCCCTTCCGACGGACGACGTTGCGGGCGCGGAACACCTGCCCGCGGCACAAACCCGGGCTACAAGGCGGCGAGGACGGTCTCCGCGCTCGACTTTTCGAAAGCGCCCGCTTCCTCGACATTGAGCAGCGTCACCTTGCCGTCGTCGACGACCATGGCGTAGCGCTGGGAGCGCGTGCCGAGGCCACGCTCGATAAGGTCGAGGTCGAGCCCGAGCGCCTTGGCGAACTTGGCCGAGCCGTCGGCGAGCATGGTAACCTTGCCGCCGGCGCTCTGGCCCTGGCCCCAGGCGTCCATGACGAAGGCATCGTTGACGGCGACGCAGGCGATCTCGTCCACGCCCTTGGACTTGATGGCATCCGCGTTCTTGACGAAACCGGGCAGGTGCTTGGCCGAGCAGGTCGGCGTGAAGGCGCCGGGCACGGCGAACAGGACCACTTTCTTGCCCTTGAAGAAGTCGTCGGTGGAGACCGACTGGACGCCGTCGGCGGTCTTGTGCTGCAGGGAAACGGAGGGAATCTTGTCGCCCACCTTGATGGTCATGACTGGCTCTCCCGAGGAAAGATGTCGTTGGAAAGATGTCGTTGCCGGGCGCGCGGCGGCGCCGGAGCTTTTCGCGGCGCATTCTCCGTCATCGGCGGATGCAAATCCACCCCGCCGGTAGTGGGGTTATTTGTCCGGCGCGGAGCTGCGCGCGGCGGCGGAGCCGCCTTTCTTCAAGTTAGCCGCGCTGGGCGCGGCGGCGGAGCCGCCTTTCTTCAAG
>WHSO01000145.1 GCA_009380075.1 Alphaproteobacteria bacterium
CGCCGCCGTTGATCAGCCGGATCACCGACAGCGCCATCGAGAACTCGCGCCCGATGGAGCGCGCCATGTCGTAGGCGTCGTAGGGCTCCGGATGGTCCAGCTTCAGCGCCGGGTGGACGAAGACGTACAGCCCGCGCCGCTGGCATTCCTCCCAGAACGGATCCAGCGCGGGATCGTCCAGCTTCATGTTGAATTCGGAGCAGATGACGACGCCGTGGAATCCCAGCTCGTCCTGGCAGCGGGCGAGCTCGGCGAACGCCTCCTTGCCGCCCAGCGGGTGGGCGTGGGCGGTGCCGATGAAGCGGCCGGGATAGTCCTGCTCGGCCTTCCTCGCCGCGTGGTTGATGATCCGGCACTTTTCCAGCGGCCCGCACATGCCCTCGGCGCAGCTCAGCGTGGCGGCGTCGATGCCGGCCTCGTCCATCATGGCGACGTGCTCGTCCAGGTCGTAGAGCAGGCCGTGAAAGCTGTAGCTGGGCACGCCGTGGTCGTCATAGACGGTCTTCGCCTCCGCCCCTGGGCCGGGGCCGAGCTCGCGGGGTACGAAATGGTGCTGGAAATCGATAATCATCGGGTCCTCATGTTCCGGCCGCCGAGCCCGGCGGGTCCGCTTGGCGTTTCGGTCGCTGCCGCGATCCAGTATCATAACCGGACCGCGATGCACATGTCCCGAAGGGCGGGCGCGCGGGAAAAGGGGCGAAACACAGGGAGGAATCGCCATGACGCTCGTCAAGGCAACGCCGAGGAAGGTGAAGGAAATCCGCGCCCGGATCGGGCATCCGGTGATCGACGGCGACGCCCATGTGATCGAGGGGCCCTTCGCCTTTCACGACTTCATCAAGCAGGTCGCCGGCCCCGACGTGTTGAAGCGGTTCGAGGCGCGTCAGGCGCGGCGGGGCAAGGGGCACCGTTTCGGATTCTGGGCCTCGCCCTCGGGGCCGATGACCATCGACCGCGCGACGGTGATGCTGCCGAAGCTCTACTACGAGCGCCTGCCGGAGGTAGGACTCGATTTTGCCGTGATCTACACCAGCGAGGGCCTGACCGCGATGCAGGAGCAGGACGCGGAGCTGCGCCAGGCGCTGCACCGCGCGCTGAACATGATGTATGCCGATATGTTCGGCCCCTATGCCGACCGCATGACGCCGTCGGCGCTGATCCCGATGCATTCGCCGGAGGAAGCTCTCGCCGAGCTGGAATTCGCGGTCGGCGAGCTGGGGATGAAATCGATCACCATCTCCAGCGAATGGCGAGGTCCCATTCCGGAAGTGGCGGAGGCCGCGCCCGGCGTCGCCGGCCATACACGCAAGGTCTATTCCTTCACCATCGACAGCCCTTACGACTACGACCCGTTCTGGCAGCGCTGCGTCGACCTCAAGGTGGCGGTCACCGGCCATGGCGGCGCACAGGCGACGCAGCGGCGCGAATCGCACACCAACTTCGTCTATAACCGGCTCGGCAGCTTCTCGGTGGGGGCGGAGCATCTTGCCCGCTCGCTGTTCCTCGGCGGGGTGACGCGGCGCTTCCCGACGCTGAATTTCGGCATGCTGGAAGGCGGCGTCGGCTGGGCCTGCGCGCTCTACAACGACCTCTGCGAGTTCTGGGAGAAGCGCAACGTCGCCTATCTGAAGAAATACATGAACCCGGCGGACATCGACATGGAGCTGATGGTCGCGGCGTTCGAACAGTACGGCAACGCCTATCTGACGCCGGAGCGCGTGCGCGAGAACCCGGACAACCTGTTCTCCTGGACCTGGGAGGACGATCGCGACATCGACGATTTCCGCCTCTGCGGCATCGAGAAGGAAGAGGACGTGCGGGACCTGTTCGTTCCCAACTTCTATTTCGGCTGCGAGGCGGACGACCGCATGAACGCCGTCGCCTTCAACAGGAAGCTCAACCATTTCGACGTTCAGCTGAAGGCCATCTACTCCTCGGATATCGGCCACTGGGACGTCCCCAATATCCGCTACGTCGTGCCGGAAGCCTGGGCGCTGGTCGAGGACGGGCTGATCACGGAAGAGGATTTCCGCAGCTTCGTCTTCCGCAATGCGGCCGAGATGCATACCCAGATGAACCCGGATTTCTTCAAGGGCACG
>WHSO01000115.1 GCA_009380075.1 Alphaproteobacteria bacterium
ATTCCCCGCATGCGCGGGGAATGACGACAGGGAGAGTAGGACGCTCCCTCAACCGCTCTTTGGTCTCTTCCAGGAACGGACGGGGCGAGCGTTAGCTCGCGCCGACGTGTTCAGTGTCACGGCGGCGCGAATGAGCGCCTTCAACGCCTTTTCGTCGATCTTGTCGCCCTCATGGAAATCGATGGCACGCCTGGTGCCGCCTTCGAGGCTGGCGTTGAAGAGGCCTGAGGGATCCTCGAGCGAAGCGCCCCTGACGAAGGTCAGCTTCACCTTATCCTTGTACGTCTCGCCGGTGCAGATGATGCCGGCGTGCTCCCACACCGGAACCCCTCTCCACTTCCACTCCTCGACCACTTCGGGGTCGGCCTGCTTGATGAGAATTCGGACCCGAGCGAGCGTCTCGCCCCGCCAATCACTCAGCTCCTTGATTCTCGCATCGATCTGCCGAGAGGCAGAGTCTCCTCCTTTTCCTTCGTTCGAGCCGCTCTTGCTCTTCTTCATGCCTGCGCCTCGATCATCTTCCACCCGTTGCCCGACGGATCCCGGAAGCCGGCGTCCACGGTGCCGTAGCGGTCCACGGGCTCCTGCGTGAACTCCACTCCGCGGGCGCACATCCGGTCGTAGGCGGCGCGGCAGTCATCGACAACGAGCACGAGCGGCGGCATGGCACCCTTCGCCACGATGTCGCGCAGGGTCTGCGCGGTCGCCGCGTCGAGTATCGGTGACTGCGGTGTGAACAGGCCGAGCTGGAAGGACGGCTGGTCCGGGTGCTGCACCGTGAGCCAGCGGTAGTCGCCGTTCCGCGCGTCGGTGTGGACGCGGAATCCGAGCTTCTCGACATAGAACTGGAGGGCTTCGTCCTGATCGCGAACGTACAGACCGACCACCCCGACACCCTGGCTCATGGGACCTCCGTTTCTTCAGACCCGTTCATACTACCGCCCACGTCCTGCCGTCGCTTCTCCGAAACTGCGATCGTGAGGTCGGGCCGGTGGGCGGCGCTGAGGAAGCAGGCCGGCACCCGCTCGAGCTGGTGCGGAATGGCTTTCTCGCGCGCACGGAGCTCACCCGGGCTCTCGCCGGTGACGTCGCGGAACGTGCGCCCAAATGTTCCCAGGCTATTCCAGCCAGTCTGGAACGCGATCTCGGTGATGGAAAGGTTCGTGTCGCGGAGCAATGCCGTGGCCCGCTCGAGTCGACGCGTGAGCAGGTACCGGTGCGGCGGGACGCCGAAGGCCTCCTTGAACGATCGCGCGAAGTGGGCCTCGGAGACGCCGCTCACGCCCGCCAGCCGCGGGACGGGCCATTCCTCGTGCGAGGCGGCGTCCATCCGGTCCTTCGCGCGCAGCAGGCGGCGCAACAGCTCGGGGCCGTGGCTTGTACGCCCTCGCCCTTGTTTGTTCCCGAGCCCTGTTCCCATGAGCGACCGATCAGGTGTCCTCGTCAAGGTTCGTAGCCCTACATCCGCTCACGCCACGGACGTCTCGCGCTCACCACTCACATTCGTTCGCCGGGCAAACGGCGGGCTTGCTTCACCCAGTCGGTGAATTGAGCTTCGTCGAGCTTGTCGTCCTCGTGGATGTCGAGGTAGCGCACCTCCTTGTGCCTGGATTCGCCGGGCGGGACAGGACGCAGCGATGCGCCGCGGAAGAAAGCCACTTTGACGTACTTCATGAAGCAATGATAGCTGAGGAACCAGCCTTGGCCCTCGATACCATAGAAGGGCGAGTTCCATTTGACCGCCTTGCGCACGCCGGGGACGGTGCGCACGATGAGCGCGTCGAGGCGGCGCCCGACGTCGCTTTTCCAATCCGGCATGGCCGCGATGTAGGCCTGCACGGGGACGTCGCCCTCGGCCTTCGCGATCTGTGGGTTGCCGCCGGCGAGGAGGGTCGGCTTCGCAGCTACTCGATTGGCGGCGGCCTTCTTTGCGACCTTCGCCGACTTCTTGGATGTCCTGCCGGCCATTGTCTCCGCTCCGGCATGCCGTGTTTACATGTCCAGGACCAACTTCTCGCCGGGCATGGCGCGGGAAACGCAGACCTGGATCTTCTCGTTGGCCTGCTTCTCGCCGTCGGTCAGCACCTCGTCGCGGTGGTCGGCTTTGCCGCCGAGAAGCGGGATCATGCAGGCGCCGCACCAGCCCTCCTCGCAGGCATAGGGAACGCCGAATCCTTCCTCGATCAGCACGTCGAGGATCGAACGGTCCGGCGGGATCGTCAGTGTCACGCCGGACCTGGCCAGCTCGACCTCGAACGGCTGGTTTTCGCGTGAGGCGATCTCGGCAGCCTGCTCGTCGGTACGGGAAGAGGAAAACAATTCGAAGTGCACCGCGTCCTCGGGCCAGTGGGCGATGGCATCGCGCACCGCGCGCAGCAACCCGCCCGGCCCGCAAACGTACAAATGCGTTCCGGGCTCATAGTCCTTGAACACTTCGGTGAGCTTGAGGCCCTTCGACGGATCGCCGCCGTCGTGAGTGAAGGTCACGTCGGCGCCAAAGACCTGCTTCACCTCGTCCATGAACGCCGTGTCCTCCGGCGACCGTGTGCAGTAGTACAGATGCATCGGCGCGCCCGTCGCGCGGAGACGATAGCCCATCGCGAGAATGGGGGTGATTCCGATGCCGCCCGCGAGCAGCAGCGACTTGGTCGCGCCTTCGTTCAGGGGAAAGTTCTGGAGCGGCTCCGTCGCCCACAGGACGTCGCCCGGCTTGACGTTTTCGTGCATCCACTTGGAACCGCCCTGCCCCTTCATGTCCTTGAGG
This sequence comes from Alphaproteobacteria bacterium, assembly GCA_009380075.1. GTDB lineage: Bacteria > Pseudomonadota > Alphaproteobacteria > SMXQ01 > SMXQ01 > WHSO01. The sequence continues at coordinate 2,765 of WHSO01000115.1, forward strand.
ATAGCGGTGACGTAGCGGTGGCGTTCCGTCGGATCGTTGGAAAGGGAATAGGACCGGGTCAAGCCGTTCGCCATCCGAATATCGATATGGGCGCCCGCCTCGAACGCCGGGAGGTCGCCACCCTGGGCCGCGACCAGTTCGAACATCTTGATATTGGGCGTGAGGTCCCTGACCTCGGTGACCTTGAGTTCGATATCCGCCATCTAACTCTTCTCCGACCTCTGCTACGAATTACGGCTACGGCTGATTTTGGCTTGCGGGCTTATACACTTTCCGGGCGCCCCGCGTCCACAAGACGGGCCTGGCACGGTCGCGTTTTCCGGCGGGACCGAATGCCCCGGAAATTAAGTATTTCGGGTGCGTTCAGGCTTTTTCCAAGAGCGACCGTCCGGCTTCCAGCGCGATCGGCTTGAGCCCCTCGCCGCCGGCGGCGAGATGGTCGAACAACTGCCTGCGCATCCGGGGATCCCAGAAATTGCGGATGTGGGTGGCCGTCTCCCTGACCGCCGTGTCGTGGGGATAGGCGGCAAAGAAATCCGAAATCTGGTTGGCCATGCGGACGATATCGGCAAGCGCCATGCGGTGCCTCAGACGGTATCGAACAGGACGACGCCGTCCGGCGAAGCCGACGCCAGAACCATGCCCGCCCGCCGCGCAAGATCGAGCGCGAGGGAGGTCGGCGCCGAAACGGTGGCGAGGCACGGAATGCCCACCGCAGCGCACTTCTGCACCAGTTCGAACGAGCAGCGCGAGGTCATGACGCAGAAGCCGTCCGTAGACGCAACGTTCAAGCGCGCCATCGCGCCGATCAGCTTGTCCAGCGCGTTGTGGCGGCCGACGTCCTCCCGCACCAGGAGGATAGCCCCGTCCGGGTCGGCCCAGGCCGCCGCATGGACCGAGTGGTTGACCCGGTTCATCGCCTGGCGTTCGGGCAGCGCCGCCAGCGCCCGCGCGATGGCTTCTGCCGAAATCCTGAAGCCCGCCCTGACGGGCCGCACGTTGCGCACCACCTGATCGAGGCGCTGCATGCCGCACAGCCCGCAGCCGGACCGGCCCTCGAGGGAACGGGCCTGGCGCTCGCGCGCCACGTCGGCGCGGGCGGCGGTGGTGACATCGACCATGATGCCGCCCTCGACCGGCGCGGCCTTGACCGCGCGCACGAGCCCGGCGGAGGCAAGAACGCCTTCGGACAGCGAGAAACCGACGGCGAAGTCCTCCAGGTCCTCCGGCGTCGCCATCATTACGACGTGGGGACGGCCGTTGTAGGAGAGATTGACCGGGACTTCCTCGGCAAGATTCCATTGGCGGCTTTCGCCCGCCGCAAGAAGGACCGTCGCCGGCACCGACGCCTCGGCGCCCCGCGTCCGCGGGGTTTTCGCCGTCTTGACGCCGGCGGTCATGATCACTCCGCCGCCGGCGGCGCGACGGCCACGCGCTTCATTTCAACGTCGCGCTCGGCCCATTCCTTCTGCCAGTCGGACTGCATGTTGGAGCGCACGACCTGCACGGCGGTCACCTTGTATTCCGGACAGTTGGTGGCCCAGTCGGAAAATTCCGTGGTCACGACATTGGCGCCGGTCACCGGATGATGGAAAGTGGTGTAGACGACCCCCGGCGGCACGCGGTCGGTGACGATGGCGTGCAACGTCGTGGCACCGATGCGCGAGGACAGCGAGACGAGATCGCCGTCGGCGATGCCGCGCACCTCGGCGTCGTGGGGATGGATCTCCAGAATGTCCTTCTGGTGCCAGGTGACGTTCGCCGTGCGCCGCGTCTGGGCGCCGACGTTGTACTGGCTGAGGATGCGCCCCGTCGTCAGGATCAGCGGGAAGGAGCGGTTGGCGCGTTCCGGCGTGGCGACGAACTCGGTCAGCATGAAGCGGCCCTTGCCGCGAACGAACTTGCCGATATGCATGATCGGCGTGCCTTCCGGCGCGACATCGTTGCAGGGCCACTGGACGGATCCCAGCCGGTCGAGCTTTTCGAAGCTGACACCCTTGAACGTGGGCGTCAGGGCCGCGATCTCGTCCATGATCGCGGACGCGGATTCGAACGACATGGGATAACCCATGGCCGTCGAAAGCCGGCAGACCGTTTCCCATTCGGACAGGCCCTGCTTGGGCTTCATCGCCGGCCGCACGCGGTTGATGCGCCGTTCGGCGTTGGTGAAAGTCCCGTCCTTCTCGAGGAACGAGGTCCCCGGGAAGAAGACATGGGCGAAGGCCGCCGTCTCGTTCAGGAACAGGTCCTGGACGACGACGCACCCCATCGCCTCCAGCCCCTCGGTCACATGCTTGGTATTGGGGTCGGACTGCGCCAGGTCCTCGCCCTGGATGAAGATTCCCTTGAAGGTGCCTTCGACCGCGGCGTTGAGCATGTTGGGAATGCGCAGGCCCGGCTCGTTGTCGAGGTCGATCCGCCACCGGTCGGCGAACAGGTGGCGCACGGTATCGTCGCTGACGTGGCGGTAGCCCGAAAACTCGTGGGGGAAAGACCCCATGTCGCAGGCGCCCTGGACGTTGTTCTGCCCGCGCAGCGGATTGAGGCCGACGCCGACCCGGCCGATGTTGCCGGTCAGCATGCACAGGTTGGCCATGCCCATGACCATGGTCGAGCCCTGGGAATGCTCGGTGACGCCGAGGCCGTAATAGATGGCGCCGTTGCCGCCGGTCGCGTAGAGCCGAGCCGCCGCGCGCACCTCCGCCGCCGGCACGCCGGTCACCTCCTCCAGCGCCTCGGGCGAATTGCGTTCCTCGGCGATGAATTTCGCCCAGGCCTCGAAATCCGCCTTCTCGCAGCGCTCCTCGATGAATTCCTTGTTGGCCAGGCCCTCGGTCGCGATGACATGGGCGAGCGCGTTGATGACGGCAACGTTGGTACCGGGACGCAACTGCAGGTGATGCGCCGCCTGGACGTGCGGCATCTTGACCAGGTCGATGCGGCGCGGATCGATGATGATCAGTTTCGCACCCTCGCGCAGCCGGCGCTTCATGCGCGAGGCGAAGACCGGATGCGCGTCGGTCGGATTAGCGCCGATGACGATGATGACGTCGGAATCCTCCACCGACCTGAAATCCTGTGTCCCGGCGGAGGTGCCGAAGGTGGTCTTGAGGCCGTAACCGGTCGGCGAATGGCAGACACGGGCGCAGGTATCGACATTGTTGTTGCGGAACGCCGCGCGGACCATCTTCTGGACGACGTAGACCTCTTCGTTGGTGCAGCGCGACGAGGTGATGCCGCCGATGGCGCCGCGCCCGTACTTTTCCTGGATCGCCTTGAAGCGCCGCGCGGCGAAGTCGATCGCCTCGTCCCACGATGCTTCCCGCCATGGGTCGGTGATCTTCTCGCGCACCAGCGGGCTGAGCACCCGGTCCTTGTGGGTCGCGTAGCCCCAGGCGAAGCGCCCCTTGACGCAGGAATGGCCCTCGTTGGCGCCGCCGTCCTTGTAAGGGACCATGCGTACCACCTGGTCGCCCTTCATTTCGGCCTTGAACGAACAGCCGACGCCGCAATAGGCGCAGGTGGTCAGCACCGTATGTTCGGCCTGGCCATGCTCGATGACGGTTTTCTCCATCAGTGTCGCGGTCGGACAGGCCTGCACGCAGGC
>WHSO01000051.1 GCA_009380075.1 Alphaproteobacteria bacterium
CGCTGCCCCAACCCGATGCTGGGGCCCAGCGAGATCGAGATCCGGCCGCTGTACGAGATGGCGGATTTCGGCGAGGTGCTGACGCCGGAAGTCGCCGAGCTGCACGAACGGGTCCGCAAGGAGACCTCCGGCAAGTGAGGGTTCGCCCGTCGCCGCCGCGAATTGCGCCGGCCCGCACCAGTCCTTTAAAACACGTTTCCCGAAGGTTGGAGCAATTTGTCACTTCGTCATCGCCCGGTTTATCCGGGCGATCCATGGATGCCCCGGACAAGCCGGGGCATGACGCTTCAACGTTAGGGCAACGCGCTCTAATCTGGGTGCGTGGCGGCGACGGAAACCCAGGCAGAAACCCGGCAAACGATCGAGGCGGTCTTCCGCATCGAACGGGCGCGGCTCATCGGCGGCCTCGCGCGCCTGGTGCGGGATGTCGGCCTCGCCGAAGACCTGGCGCAGGACGCGCTGGTGACGGCGCTCGCCGAATGGCCAAAGAGCGGCGTGCCGGAGAATCCCCGCGCCTGGCTCCTCGCGGCGGCGAAGCGCCGGGCCATCGACGGCTTCCGCCGCAACAGGATGCTCGCGCGCAAGCATGCCGAGATCGGCCGCGACCTCGAGGATGAACGCGACACCAGCGTCGAGGACATCGAGGCGGCCATGGACGACGACATCGGAGACGAGCGACTGGGCCTGATCTTCACCGCCTGCCATCCGGTGCTGTCGCCCGAGGCGCGCGCCGCCCTGACGCTCCGCCTCATCGGCGGGCTGAGCACGGATGAGATCGCGCGCGCGTTTCTCACGAGCGAGCCGACCATCGCCCAGCGCATCGTCCGCGCCAAGAAGGCGCTCGGCGGCGCGGGCCTGACCTACGAGGTGCCGCGCGGCGCGGAACGAACGCAGCGCCTCGATTCGGTGCTGGAGGTGGTCTACCTGATCTTCAACGAGGCCTACGCCGCCACCGCCGGCGACGATTTGATCCGCCCCTCACTCTGCGCGGAGGCGCAACGCCTCGGCCGCATCCTCGCCGGCCTGCTGCCCGACGAGCCCGAGGTCTTCGGCCTGCTGGCGCTGATGGAAATCCAGGCATCGCGCTTCGCCGCCCGCGCGGGCGCGGACGGATCGCTGATTCCCCTGACCGAACAGAACCGCGCGCGCTGGGACCGGCTCCTGATCCGCCGCGGCCTCGCCGCCCTCGCACGTGCCGAGGCGCTGGGCGGCGCCGACGGGCCCTATGCCCTGCAGGCCGCGCTCGCCGCCTGCCATGCGCGGGCGCGCACGGCGGCGGAGACGGACTGGAAGAAGATCGCCGCGCTCTACGACCGGCTGCGCGCGGCGATGCCGTCGCCGGTGGTCGACCTCAACCGCGCCGTCGCCCACAGCATGGCCTTCGGCCCCGACGCCGGCCTCACCCTGCTGGACGAGATCGACCGCGCCGCGGTCCTGCAGAACTACGCGCCCCTGCCCGCGGCGCGGGGGAACTTCCTGTTCCGCGCCGGGCGGCTGGCCGAAGCCAGGGTCCAGTTCGAACGCGCCGCGGCGCTGACCCGCAACGCGCGCGAGAAGGCGTTTCTTATCGCACGTGCGGCGGCCTGCGGCGGGTGACGTCGTCAGAAGAAATTCTATATAATATATCAATGATATAAGAGAGCGCGGGCCATCCAGGCCTTGACAGGCTGCCGGAATCATGATCTTTCTATAGAAAATTATATATAAAGAAATTTCTGGAGAAAGATCATGGACCCCGTGATCGCGCCCGACCGACCCCGCCGAGGCCCCTCCGCGCAGGCCGAGGTTCTGAGCAAGGCCGTGGCGCGGGCGGCGGCGTTCCTTGAACTGCCCAACAAGACCCTCGCCAGAATACTGGGAGTCTCCGAATCGTCGGTGTCGCGCTTGAGGAACGGCGAGTACGTGCTGGCCCCCGGCAGGAAGGAATTCGAGCTCGCCCAGATGTTCATCAGGCTGTTCAGAAGTCTGGACGCGATCACCGGCAGCGACGACACGACGTCCGGCTCCTGGCTGAGGGCACACAACACCGCGTTGCGCGGGACACCGATAGAACTGATCCAGACGATCCAGGGCCTGGCGAGCGCCGTCTCCTATGTGGACAGCCGACGCGCTAAAATCTAATTCGCTGCCCTATTCCCGCCCCGTCTGGCGCATGGTCGAGACCCAGTACATCACCTCGACCAATCGTCTGGTGGATACCCTGGAAGAGCAGGCGATCCTCGAAGAGTTGGTGGAAGCAAGCAAGCCGCCGATACCGCCCGAATGCGCGCACCTGGATTTCCTTCTCTACACGCCGTTCCGGTACATACCCGAAACCGCCTCGCGCTTCAGGCGCGCCAACCAGCCCGAAGGCGTTTTCTACGCTTCCGAAGCGACCGACACGCTCGTCCATGAAAACGCGTTTCTCATGCTGCTGTTCTACGGCGAGTCGAAGGATACGGTCCTGCCGGCGAAGGCGCTGGAGAGAACGGCGTTTCGTGTTCCGTGCAAGACGGCAAGAGGGATCGACCTCACGATTCCGGACCTCGACAGGGATCATCGAAAATGGACGCAGCTTGCGGACTACGGCCCCTGCCAGGAACTGGCCGACACGGCCCGCGAGGCCCGGATCGAAGCGATAAGATACATATCCGTCCGCGACCCCGACGGGGGATGCAATGTCGCGCTTCTCTCATGCGCGGCATTTGCGGCACGCCGGCCCTCCGAACGGCAGAGCTGGCACTTTGCCGTGAAGAAAAATCTCGTTCAGTGCTGGTGCGAAAGCCCGCGCGTCCAATACGAGATCCCCGTCAGTTGCTTCACCGCCGATCCGCGGATGAAACCGTTTGCGTGACACGCCACGGCCGCAAATCGGCGTTCCGTCTCGGCGCGCGGCGCAACTATCAGGCACCATTAGCAGACAGAATGATCCGCTATTTCGCCACCGACCTCCGTCCAGCATATCCCAATACGCGACTTCTAGGCGGGAAGGTCAGCTTGGTTGATCGTGCACTCTCAATTTTGTTATTGTTTGTCGTCGACCCAACAAGGCGAAGAATGGATTTAGAGGAGGCATACGATGCGAAAAATGCTGTGTTTATCGATTGCGCTAACGGCTACCGTCGGCGTTGCCGTTCCAACTATGGCGGACGCTGTCAGCGATTTCTATAAAGGCAAGAGAGTGAATGTAATTGTGGGTTTCTCCCCTGGCGGGGGTTATGACGCCTACGGCAGACTGTTTGCGCGGCATATTCCGGAACATATTCCCGGAAAGCCTAACGTCATCGTCCAAAATATGCCGGGTGCATCGAGCATGAAAGCTGTCAAGTATCTGACGGCCACTGCGCCACAGGATGGTACCGTAACCACAATATTCAACCCCGGCCTGATCGCTCAGTCTCTGTCGACACCCGACAAGATCGACATTGATTTCTCAACTCTACGTTTTATCGGAAGCGCCACCAGCGATGTGCGCGTTTGCTACTTCTGGCACGAGACGGGAATCAAGAGCATGGAGGATTTGCTTAAACGTGACCAGGTCGTGATGGGAGCCACCGCCATCGGTTCGAACTCCTACATCAATGGCGCACTACTCCGAAACATGTTCGGAGCTAAAATCAAGCATGTGTCGGGTTATCCTGGCAGCGCTGAGCAGCGCATTGCTATTGAGCGCGGTGAGTTGCAGGGCGACTGCGGTGCGTGGGGCAGCATCCCGGCGAATTGGCTGAAGGATGGGAAGGCGGTCCCGATTGTCCGCTTTTCGAAGGCCGAAGTCGATGGGATGCCGAAGCTTCCCTACATAATGGACCTCGCCAAGTCCAAGGAGCAGCGGCAGATCCTCAACCTGGTTTTGTCTTCTGCGGAAATTGGCCGTCCGTTCGCCGTGGGGCCGAAGGTCCCTGATGATCGGCTTACGGCTCTGCGTTCGGCATTCGACAAAATGATCAAGGACAAGGACTTCCTGGCGGAGGCGGACAAGAGCCGACGTGAAATTATTGGTCCGCTGTCGGGGGCCGAGGTGGAGGCAATGATCAAGGAGATTTATGCCACGCCGAAGAATATCGTGCAGAAGGTTGGCGGGATGACCAAGTAAGCCTGTCCAAACGCCGGGCAGTTGACCGAACGGCCATGAAGCCTCGGACTTTGCGTGGGCAGAGTAACCCACGTACATGGGAATCACCCATACTTGTCTTGCCGGGAAACGCGACTGACGGGCAGCACACGACAGCGTGAATCAACGTCATGCCCCGGCGTGTCCGAGGCATCCACTTGGATGGATCGCCCGGATAAACCGGGCGATGACGCGTGGGAAAGCGTTTCAACCCACGGCAACGCGCTCTACAGCCGTCCCGGCTTCGCCGCGCGGTCGGGGGCGACGGGCGCGGGGGTGAGGATGGTGTCCACGCATTCCGCGTCCTGCGGAGCCGGATAGTCCAGCGTGTAATGCAGCCCGCGGCTTTCGTGGCGCGCCAGCGCCGAGCGCACGATCAGGCGCGCGACGCAGGCCATGTTGCGCAGCTCCAGCAGCGGGCGGCTGACGCGGAAGTTGGCGTAGTATTCGTGGATTTCCGATTCCAGCAGTTCGCAGCGATGCAGCGCGCGCTCCAGCCGCTTGGTGGTCCGCACGATGCCGACGTAGTCCCACATGAAGCGGCGCAGCTCGTCCCAGTTGTGGGTCAGCACCACTTCCTCGTCGGAATCGCGCACCCAGCTTTCGTCCCAGCCGGGGACGCCGGTGGGCTCGGCGAATTCCGCAAGGCGGTGACCGATCTCGCGCCCCGCCTCGCGCCCGATGACGAGGCATTCCAGGATCGAGTTCGACGCCAGCCGGTTGGCCCCGTGCAGGCCGGTGAAGGCGCATTCGCCGACGGCGTAGAGGCCGTCGAGATCGGTGCGCCCGTGCACGTCGGTCATGACGCCGCCGCAGGTGTAATGCGCGGCGGGCACCACCGGCACCGGCTCCTTCGCGAGGTCGTAGCCGAGGGTGAGGCAGTGGGCGTACAGCGTCGGGAAGTGCTCGCGCACGAAGGCCTCGCCCTTGTGGGCGATGTCGAGCAGGACATGGGGGACGCCGAGGCGCTTCATCTCGTGGTCGATGGCGCGGGCGACGACGTCGCGGGGCGCCAGCTCGCCGCGCGGGTGGAAGCGGTCCATGAAGCGCGTGCCGTCGGGCAGCGTGAGCCACCCGCCCTCCCCGCGCACGGCCTCGCTGATCAGGAAGGTCTGGCCGTCGGGCGCGGCGAGGCAGGTGGGATGGAACTGGGTGAACTCCATGTCGGCGATGCGGCAACCGGCGCGCCAGGCCATGGCGATGCCGTCGCCGGTGGCGCCCACCGGGTTCGAGGTGTGCAGATAGGCGCGGCTGGCGCCGCCGGTCGCCAGCACCACGGCGCGGGCGCGGAACAGCCGCACCCTCCCGCTCGCGCCGTCCAGCGCATAGACGCCGGCGCAGAGCCGCCGGCCGGTCGCGGGATCGGCGCGCACCACCATGTCGATGGCGACGTGGTTGGAATGGATGTCCACCTTGCGCCGGGCGCGCACGGCGCGCTCGAGGCAGGCCTGCACCGCCTTGCCGGTGGCGTCGGCGGCATGCACCACGCGGCGGGCGCTGTGGCCGCCCTCGCGGTTGAGGTGCGGCTGGCCCTGGCGCGGGCCCGCCGTTTCGCGGGTGATGTCGATGCCCAGCGATTCGAGCCATTCGATGATGCCCGGCGCGCGCTCGACCACGAAGCGCACCGCGTCGCGGCTGTTGAGGCCGGCGCCGGCGATCATCGTGTCCTCGATGTGCGAGTCGAAGCTGTCGCCGGGGTCGATGGCGGCGGCGATGCCGCCCTGGGCCCAGTTGGTCGCGCCCTGGTCGAGCTGCCCCTTGGACAGCACGGCGACGCGCGCCTCGGGCGGCAGCTCGAGCGCCACCGAAAGCCCCCCGGCGCCGCCGCCGAGGATCAGCACGTCATAGAACAGATCGTTGTCGGCCACCGTCATCCGAACCTTCCCCCGCATGGGTGCGTTTTATGACACGGCGGCCGGGCGGCGGCAACGCACGGCGCGGCGGCGTGGATAACGCGCGGTCACGATTATGTGCGAAGCCTGCGGATTCGTTGGCCGGCGCGCCCGATCGTGCCACGATGGAAAAAACGAGGCGAAAGGACCGGCCATGCTCAACGAATTGCAGGAGAAAGCCTGCGCCGACAGCCCCTGGGACTTCTCCGGCTTCAAGGCGCTGTTCCTGAACTGCACGCTCAAGCGTACCGGCGAGTTGTCCCACACCGAGGGGCTGATCCGCATGTCGAAGGAGATCATGGAGCGCCTCGGCGTCACCGTCGACGTGCTGCGCCCGGTGGACTACGCGATTGCGGAAGGCGTCTATCCCGACATGACCGAGCACGGCTGGGAGCGCGACGACTGGCCGGAGATCTCCGAGAAGGTCATGGCCGCCGACATCCTGGTGGTGACGACGCCGATCTGGCTCGGCGACAAGTCGTCCGTCTGCACGAGGGTGATCGAGCGGCTGTATTCGAGCTCGGGCGAGCTCAACGAGCACGGGCAGTACGCCTATTACGGCCGCGTCGGCGGCTGCCTCATCACCGGCAACGAGGACGGCGCCAAGCACTGCGCCATGAACATCCTCTATTCGCTGCAGCATCTCGGCTACGTCATCCCGCCCCAGGCCGACGCGGCGTGGCTCGGCGAGGCGGGGCCGGGACCGTCCTACCTCGACCCCGGCTCGGGCGGGCCGGAGAACGACTTCACCAACCGCAACACCACCTTCATGACCTGGAACCTGTTGCACCTGGCGCGGCTGCTGCGCGAGGCCGGCGGCATTCCCGCCCACGGCAACCAGCGTTCCCTGTGGGAGGCGGGCTGCCGCTTCGACGCCGCCAATCCGGACTACCGGTGAGTGGATCGCCCGGATAAACCGGGCGATGACGACGTAGTATTTACGCCTTTTTTTCTCCGTCATGCCCCGCTTTATGCGGGGGCATCCACGTTCCTGCCTTTATGGATCGCCCGAATAAATCGGGCGATGACGAGAAGCGAGCGGTATTGCGTCCTTCCGTCATGCCCCGCTTTATGCGGGGCATCCACGTTTTCACGCCGATGGATGGCCCGGATGATCCCCCGAACACGTCGGGGGAGGGCAATGACGAATCAGAGCGTGCGACACACCGGAATTGGGCCTCACCCCTTGAGCGGCCGCGCCGTCCAGGTGATGACCGGCGTGGTGCCCGCGTCGGCGAACAGGTTGCCCACCGGGCAGGCGTCTTCCGACAGTTTGGCGAGGCGGTCGAGGCGCGCGCTCGGCTCGTCGGTCTCGATGGCGATGTCGAGGCTGGCGGCGATGAATCGCATGACCTTGTCGCCGCCGTCGATGGCGGGGACGCGGTCGGTGGTGGTCGTGCACTGGATGGTGACGCGGCCGTGGTTGAATCGCATGGCCTTGGCCACCTTGTGGACCTGCACCGCCTGGCACGACGCCAGCGCCGCCGTCAGGTGGGCGAGCGGCGAGGCGCCGGCGTTGTCGCCGCCGCGTTCCTTCGCCTCGTCGGTGACGATGACGTGGCCGCCGGGCACCTCGACGTCGCAGCGCGGGCCGTGGGTCATGGTCAGCGTCACCGAACGGGTGCCCGCGCCGGCGGGTGCCTTCTGCTTGATGTCCATCCTGTCCTCCCATGTGCCGAGGACGCCCTTCATAGCACGGCGCGGGATAGCGCGCAGCGGCGCCGGGAGGGGCGGACGGCTCAACCCTCCGTGCGGTCGAGGCCCATCATCCGGGTGATGGTGCCGTCGCGTCGCAGTCCGGGAGTGCCCGATGCGGGGCCGGGGGGCGCAACCAAGGGTCCCCCGGCGGCATCCACGCCGCCTTCCAATACCGTCCTGGCGCGATTCTGGCGCCGTCGTCGCACCGCTACGGCGCCATCCACTGCCGCCGGCGCCGTCCGGAAACGCCGCTCCAACGTGCGTTACGGTACCGGGGCTTGGCCGCGAACGGCCTTTGTGGCAAACCCTATCGGTAGGTAAACGGCGCCGAACCCTGCGTTCCGCGCCCGGCATCGCCGCCGAAGGAGTATTCGATCATGGCCGATACGGCCGCCGTTTCGCCCGCCGACGCCCCGGCAAGGGACTTCATCCGCGACGCCATCCGCCAGGATATCGCCGCCGGCAAGACCGCGGGCGGCGTCGTGACGCGCTTCCCGCCGGAGCCCAACGGCTACCTGCACATCGGCCATGCCAAGTCGATCTGCCTCAATTTCGGCCTTGCGCGCGAATTCAACGGCCGCTGCCACCTGCGCTTCGACGACACCAATCCCGCCAAAGAGGAGCAGGAATACATCGATTCGATCCAGGCCGACGTGCGTTGGCTCGGTTTCGACTGGGGCACGCACCTGTATTACGCGTCCGACTACTTCGAGCAGCTCTACGCCTGGGCCGAGCACCTGGTCACGACCGGCCACGCCTATGTCGACGACCAGACGGCCGCGGAAATCCGCGAAAACCGCGGCACCCTGACCGAGGCGGGGCGGCCGAGCCCGTTCCGCGACCGCCCGGCCGCCGAGAACCTCGACTTCCTGCGCCGCATGCGCGCCGGCGAGTTCGCGGACGGCGCCCGGGTGCTCCGGGCCAGGATCGATATGGCGTCGGGCAACATCAACCTGCGCGACCCGGTTCTTTATCGCATCCTGCGGGCGCGCCACCCGCGCACCGGCGACACCTGGTACCTCTATCCGACCTACGACTTCGCCCACGGCCAGTCCGACGCCATCGAGGGCATCACCCATTCCATCTGTACGCTCGAGTTCGAGGACCACCGGCCGCTCTACGACTGGTTTCTCGCCCACTTGCCGGTGCCGTCGCAGCCCCGGCAGATCGAGTTCGCGCGCCTCAACCTCACCCATACGGTGCTGTCCAAGCGGCGCCTGATCCAGCTCGTGCGCGACGGCCACGTGCGTGGCTGGGACGACCCGCGCATGCCGACCATCTCCGGCATCCGGCGGCGCGGCTACCCGGCCGGAGCGATCCGCGATTTCTGCGCCCGCATCGGTGTCGCCAAGGCCAATTCGACGGTCGAGATCCAGTACCTCGAGCACTGCGTGCGCGAATACCTGAATGCCGCCGCGCTCCGGCGCATGGCGGTGCTCGACCCGATCAAGGTGGTGATCGAGAACTACCCCGAGGGACAGGTCGAAGAGTTGGAAGCAGTCAACAACCCCAACGACGCCGCGGCGGGCACGCGCAAGGTGCCGTTCGGGCGCGAGCTCTATATCGAGCGCGACGATTTCATGGAGACGCCGGCGCCCAAGTTCTTCCGCCTCGCGCCCGGGCGCGAAGTACGGCTGCGTTACGCCTACCTCGTCACCTGCAAGGAGGTGGTGAAGGATGCGGCGGGCGAGGTCACGGAGCTGGTCTGCACCTACGACCCGGCGAGCCGCGGCGGCAACGCGCCGGACGGGCGTAAGGTCAAGGCGACGCTGCACTGGATCTCCGCCGCCCGCGGGGTGCCCGCCGAGGTGCGGCTTTACGACCACCTGTTCAGGAGCCCCGACCCGGACGCGGGGGGCGACTGGCTCGCCGACCTCAACCCGGATTCGGTCAAGGTGCTGGCCGGCGCCGTGGTCGAGCCCGCCCTGGCCGAAGCCCGCGTCGGGGAAGTGACGCAATTCGAGCGCCAGGGCTATTTCTGCGTGGACCCGGATTCGACCCCCGGCAAGCCGGTATTCAACCGCAGCGTCGGCCTGCGCGACACCTGGGCCAAGGTCCAGGCCCGGGGCGGCTGAACCCAAGGCAAGGAACGCGAAAGACAAGGAGGGCGGCCCCGTTCGTGACCGCCCCCTCGTCTCTTGCGCCCGGTGAAGGCCCGTTTCAGGCCGCTGCCCGCTGGGGCACCGGCGCGCCGGCGCCGTCGTTGATGTCCTGGAACGCCAGCAGGTCAAGGACCCGGCTGGACGAGCCTTCCCGGAACCCGACCTCCATCCCCTCGACCGTCTCCGGGTTGACGAAGGTGCCGAACAGCATGTCGATCACCGGCAGATCGGCATAGTTGTTCCGGTGGATGCCCCGCCCGTGATGGACGATGTGGCTTTCCGGGCGCTGGATCAAGTAGCCGAGCCAGCGCGGCGTGCGGATATTGGCGTGCTGGAACACCGCATTGAAGCCAAGGAACGCGCCGGCCAGGATCCCCGCCTCCGGCGCGAGGCCGAGAACCGGGAAGAACACCAGGCTCGCCCATGTGGTGAACAGGAAAGCGTCCAGCGGATGGATGTAGTAGGCACCGAAGGCATCCAGCGATTCCGCCGCATGGTGCATCTGGTGGCCGAGACGCCACAGCGGCGTCCATTCGTGGGCCAGGCGGTGATAGCCGTAATGGACGAATTCGTAGGCCACGATGCCGACTGCGGCGCCGCCGAGGGTGCCGAGGCCGCGGCCGTCCAGCAGGCTGACATCCCCGAACACGGAACCCCAGAAACCGCCCGTCCACATCGATACGCCGACCGCTCCCGCCGTCACCAACAGGGCGTTCAGGCGCCAGAATCGGGGTGCCCGGTAGCCGCGTGCGCGATAGACGAGGTCGATCGCGATGAAGGCCGGAATGCAGGCCAGTCCGAAAAACTCGAGATATTCAAACATGTTGGTCTCCCCTTTCCGGGCCCGCGCCTGGCCCGGCCACGACTGCCTGGCATAGGCCGCCGCAGTCCCGAGCGGGCCGGGACCCGTCAATCAGCAGGTTTCAAATGGTTTCAATAGTGACGTCGATGGGCACTGAGCCACAGACCGAGTTGTAGACCGGCGACATGCGGGTCAGGTCGGCGAGCAGGCCCGCGTCTCCCCGGGTCCTGACCCGGAAGGCCGCCCGGATCTGCTGGTAGCCCTTGGGCACGTCATCCGAAAGGCCGGTGAAACCCCGGATGTCGATGTCGCCCTCGAAGGACGATTCGAGCGCCTCGATCTCGATCCCCTGCGACGCGGCGTGGTAGACCATGGTGGTGGTCATGCAGCCGGCCAGCGCGTGGAGCAGGTATTCCACCGGGTTGGCCCCCTTGTCCTCGCCCAACAGAACCGGCGGCTCGTCGGCGTCGAAGACGTAGGCGTCCCGGCGCGTGGCGTCCTCCTGCCCGGCCCCGTAGAAGCCCTTGATGGTACTGCTGGTGCGCGCGCCCCCGATCCAGCGGTTGCGGGCCCGGAACTGGAACCGGCCGAGGGCCGGCTTTTCCCCGACCGCGCCCAGCGTTGCCGCCAGGGCGGTGACGTTGACGCCATTGACCCAGGTGCCGGCGCCCTTGCTCTCATTCGTGATTTCCGCGGTTGCTGACATCTTTCCCTCCTCTTCGGTTGCCCCGTTCGGTTAATTACCAACCGGTTGGTCTGCTATATACAGACCGAATAGTCTGCCCGCAAGCGCTTTTTTCAGCGATTGCGAAAAAGTCGCAACTTGTTAAGAAAAAAGGAATTTTCAGGGCATGGGCACAACGAGCACTGGAAAATGTGCCCGGGCATTCCTATTATACAAACCAGTTGGTTTTGCCTTTATGGAGGGCCTTGATGGCCACCACCACGACCAAGGGCAGCGACACCCGCGACCGCATCCTCGATGCCGCCCAGGCCCTCGTCCTTGAACGCGGCTTCGCCGGGACGTCCCTCGACGACATCCTGACGGCGACGAAGCTGACCAAGGGGGCGTTCTTCCATCATTTCCGCTCGAAGGCGGATTTGGGCCGGACGCTGCTGCACCGCTTCGCCGAGCGCGACATCGCCGCCTTCGACGATATGAGCCGCCGCGCCGACGCGCTCGCCGAAGACCCGCTGCAGGCGGCTATCGTCTTCCTCAAGCTGCTGGAGGACGACCTCCGCAGCCTGCCCGGCCCCTTCCCCGGCTGCATGCTGGCAAGCTACGTCTACGAGCGGGCCCAGTTCGACGCCGAGACCCAGGAGTTCATCGCCGAGGTCTTCCGCCGCTGGTCCGCCTTCTTCGAGGACAAGTTCGATCAGGTCATGAAGACCCGTCGGCCCAAGATCCCGGTCACCGCCCGGGACCTGGCGGAGATGATCGTGGCGATCCTCGAGGGCGCGTTCATCCTGTCGCGCGCTTACGACGACGCCCAGCTCATCATCCGCCAGTCGGAGCTGTTCCGCCGGCACCTGCAACTGGTGTTCGGGGACTGACGGCGCTTCAGTCGAGGCCGAAATTGGCGGCGTAGAGCTTTTCCAGCTCCAGCGCCGCCGCCTCGGGCAGCGGCCCGGCCGCCGCCGCGGCCAGCGCCACGTCCACGTGTTCCGGCGCGCCGATGCCGACGAGGACTGTGGACAGGTCCGGGCAGCCCAGCGCGAAGCGGATGCCCGTGGTCGGCCGGTCACCGTACCTGTCCCCCAGCACCCGGAAGACGGCCATGGCCTTGGTTTCCTCGATGTCCGGGTCGGTCTCCTTGGTCATCATGCTGACCCGTTCCGGGCGCTTGTCCTGGGCGAGGATGCCGCCGGCCAGCACCCGGATCGCCAGCATCGCCGTCTTCGTCGCCCGCGCCGCGGCGACGATCCCTGTCAGGCTCTGTCCGGTCCATTTGTCCGGCATCGGCCGGGCGGCCGAGGGATTGACCAGGTTGTAGAACACCTGAACCGAATCGAACCGGCCGCTGGCGACGGCGTCAGCCGCCGCCGCGGCGTCCCCCAGCGCCGTCATGCCGATGAACCGGGCGAGGCCCTTTTCACGGACCCGCTCCAGCCCTTCGACGACGCCGTCGGCGCCGAGCAGCTTGTCGAGGTCGAGGGCCTTGCCGCCGGCGGCGGGGTCGATGCGGTTGTGGAGCTGCAGCACCGTAACCTGCTTGCGCCTGAGCCGTTTGAGGCTGGCGGCGAGGCTTTCCTCGACCTGGCCGGGCAGGTCGTCGCGCGACGGGTCCACGGTGACCTTGGTGGAGACGAAGGGGTCCTCCGGCACCTCCTCCAAGAGCCAGCCGAGGGCCTCCTCCGACTTGCCGTCGCCATAGGCGGCGGCGGTGTCGAACCAGTTGATACCGCCATCCAGCGCCTTGCGCACGGCAAGGCGGCGGTCGGCGTCGGAGCCGTCGATCAGCAGGCCGCCGGTGCGGCCGCAGCCGAAGGCGACGGCCGAGGCGTCGAGCCCGGTCTTGCCGAAGGGTCGGGTATGCATGGCGATTCAGTCCTTGCGCGGGGGCGGGAGCCCGCCGTCGAGCTCGCGGGCGAAATGGTCGAAGGACACGGTGAGCGTCGTACCGGAGGCACTGAACTTGCGGGCGCGCTCCTCGTCGCCCGGATAGTCCCAGGCGAGGCCGCTCGCGGCGATCAGCAGGTGCTCGCGGCAGGCTTCCTCGAGCTGGATGCCCATGAGCACCGCCTGCTCGATGGAGCGACCGCAGAAGACCACCCCGTGATTGCGCAGGAAAATCGCAAAATTGTCGCCGAGACAATCCCCAATGGCGTCCCCGAGGGCGGGATCGCGGATCAGTTCCGACGTGGTCTCGAACCGGGGCGGCGGCGAGGGGAACCAGTTGCCGCTGTTGGACACCGGGCGTAGCGGCTCGGTCGCGGCGGAGAACACCCGCCCGTAGAACGGATGGGAATGGACGACGACGGCGATGTCGGGGCGCTTCTTCAGCACGCCGGCGTGAATCGGCCATTCGCTGGGGGCGCGGTCAGCGCCGCCGAGGCGGCGGCCGTCGAAGTCGATGAGAACGAAATCCGCCGCGTCCCGGGTCTCGCCGAAAGAGATGCCCCAGCGCTTGATCCACAGCCCGCGGCCGTCGGGATCGCGCAGGCTGGCATGGCCCAGGGTGCGGCAGGCATGGCCTTCCTTTTCGAGGATGCGGCAGCCGAGCGCCAGCCGGTCGAGCGCGGTCGTGAGCGGCGGGGCGAGCGGCGGCGGCACGGAGTCTTTGGATGCAACGGACATCGGCCTTCCCCCTTTCCTGTGCCGGATTGGCCCGGTTTCGCGCCAGTATCGGCGCTGGGGACGGCAGCGTCAAATGGGGTGGCGCACCCCTGCATTGACGGGGCGGCCGCGAATCGCTAGGGGAATAGGGACTTACGAACCCCGGGGAAGCGTACAATAATCACATGACCGTCGACGACCTGCGCCGCGAACTGACGCTGGCCAACCACATCCTCGCCCGCGAGGGCCTGCTGGCCGGGCTCGGCCATATCAGCGCCCGCCACCCGGAGAAGCCCGACCGCTTCTTCCTGTCCCGGGCGCTCGCGCCCAACCTGGTAACCACCAGCGACCTGCACGAGTTCGACCTCGACGGCAACCTGACCGACGGCAGCAACGTCAACGGCTATGCCGAGCGCGTCATCCACGCCGCCGTCTATGCGGCGCGGCCCGACGTCATGAGCGTCTGCCACAACCACGCCATCGAGATCCTGCCGTTCTGCAACGTCGGCCGCCCGCCCGGCCCGGTGACCCATATCGGCGGCATGATGGGGGAGACCGTGCCGGTGTGGGACAACCGGGTCGAGTTCGGCGACACCCAGATCATCGTCATCAGGATGGAGGAAGCGGTGTCGATGGCGAAGGCGCTGGGCGCCAACCGCTGCATGCTGCTGCGCCGTCACGGCGCCCTGGTGGTCGGCAAGACCATCCGCGAGACGGTGTTCCGCTCCATCGTGCTGCGCGACAACGCGCGCGTGCACCTCGACGCCATCCGCCTCGGCGAGCCGAGCACGCTCACGCCCAAGGAGATGGAAATATCGAATGCCCTGCACGAGAGCCCGCGTATCGTCGAGCGCGTGTGGGACGGCTGGGTCGCCGAGCTCGGCCCCGGCATCGCCGACAAGCTGCGGTGAGGGCAGACGACCCCAGGAGATTGCAATCAAAACCGGACAATCGTGAACAACACGGCCCCCAAGCAGGAGAGCGCGATGATCCAGACCCAGGGTTTCCTTCACATCACCATCGGCGTGACCGACCTCGACCGCGCCACGGCGTTCTACCGCGACATGCTGGGCTGCGAGCTGATCCGCCAGAACGGCAAGAAAACGATGTCGTTCATGAAGACGGGCGACGACCTGTTCGTCCTCACCCACACCGGCGTGCACCGGCGGCCGAACCAGGAGGGACCGCTCAACATCGACACGACGCTGTTCCACCACGCCTTCCTGGTGAGCCCGGAAGAGCTCGACCGCGCCCTTGAACATTTCGACGCCAACGGCGTCGAGTACTACGACTGCACCCCCCACGGCCACACGACCTTCCCCGGTCGGCGGCACGTCTACATCATGGACCCGGACGGCAATTCGGTGGAGCTGGCGACCACCACCGAGGGCGATTAGCACCTCTCACACTCCCCACGACGTCATGCCCCGCGCATGCGGGGCATCCACTTGATGGATCGCCCGGACAAGCCGGGCGATGACGCCAAAATGATCAACGTGTGGACTCACGCGAAGCCGGCGCGGCCGGTGCCCGGCTGGCGGTCCCAGCGTTGCTCGATCTCGCAGAAGTAGTCCCAGCAACGGTGCGAACGGCGCTGGAAATCGGAGGCAGCGTCGAAGCTCCTCGCCTCCGCCTCGCTGAACGGGCGCACGGTGCCGAGCGACGAGGCCTCGGCCCATTTGCGCACCTCGTCCTCGAGGATCAGGGCGCCTAACAGCATCTCCTCCACGTCGCGGCCGACCACGACGATCCCGTGCCCACGCATCAGCGCGGCGCGGCCGTCGCCGATGACGCCGGCGAGCTCGCGCCCCTGCTCCACCGTGCGCACGAGGCGCGGCTGGTCGTAGAGCGGCACGCCGTCGGCGAAGATACAGCCCTGCAGGGTCACCGGACGGAAGGCGCGGTCGACGAGGGAGAACAGCGTCGCCGCCGGCGCGTGCAGGTGGGCGACGGCGAGCGCGTCCTTGCGCTTGCCGTGCAGCACGGTGTGGATCGGCCATTCGGCGGGGATGCGGGCATCGCCGTCGAGGACCTGGCCTTCGAGGTCGAGCGCCAGCACGTCGCCGTCGGCGACGGTCGCCTTCTGCACGCCCATGCCCGGGCACATGTAGATGCGGCCCGTCGCCGGATCGAAGGCGCTGATATGACCGAACAGGCCGATCATCTGCTGCATGGCGAAGATGCGGGTGCAGGTGGCGATCTTTTCGCGCAGGACCGTTTCGGCCGTCATCGGTACGTCCTCATGAGCGGTTGTCGGGAAGGTGGCGCGGTCACCTCGGCACCCCCCTGAACGTCATTCCCCGCGCAGGCGGGGAATCCATCAGATGCCCCGGATGATCCCCCGACCACGTCGGGGGAGGGGCATGCCGTTGCTTCAACCTTGTCGCCAGACGCTCTAGTTCGACTCTTTCTTCTTCTTGCTCTTCTTGCGGGCCTTGGCGCAACGCTTCGCGTCGGTGTAGTCGCGGCAGCGGGTGCCGCCCTTGACAACCATCAGGTCGCGCAGCCGGTTGATGACCTCGGGCTTGGCCCCCATGACGCTGGCGACGATCTTTTCCGCCTCCTCCCCGGTGGCGGGGCGGAGCGGCATCTTGGCCTTGTTCGCCTCGGCCAGGAACGCCTTGTCCTTGATCATGGTATTGAAGGCCGCTCGCAGCGCGGCGACGCGATCCTTCGGCACCTCTGGCGGCATGAAGTACGAGAAGCCGATGACCGGGCCGGCCGAGGCGACGCGCATGGCCTGTTTGTCGAGCTCGGTCTGCGCCGCCTCGATGGCGGTGGGAGCGTTGGGCCATTCCGCCTCGCGCTCCGTGCCCCATTGCACCAGCGGCGTGACCTGGCTCTTGCCGATGTAGTCCGGCTTCACCGCCTTGAGCGACAGGTAGGAATAGGCGCCGAAGCCGTCGATCTCGCCGCGTTCCATGGCGAGGAAGACCTGGCCGCCGCCGGCGTAGCCGAGAACGACCTTCAGCTTCGTTCCCAGCATGTTGTTGAGGATGAAGGGATAGAGGGTCGAGTTCGAGGTCGCGCCGGTGGCGCCGATCACCGCCTCGCGCTGGCGGGCGTCGGCGAGGGACAGCACCTTCGCCTTCGACGCGGTCCAGGTCGCGGTCCCCGCGTTGGAGGCGACGAGACGGCCGAGGCCGATGATCTTGCGCGCGTCGTACTTCACCCCGCGCCCGCCCATCGCCTGATAGAGCGGCAGGCTGTAGTGCAGGGTGAACAGCACGGTGCCGTCCCGGGGGCTCGAGTTATAGGCGTTGTTGAGCGTCACCATGCCGCCCGCACCCGGCATGTTGATGGGCGTGATCTCCGGCTTGCCGGGAATGAAGCGCCCGAGGTTGCGGCCGAGCAGGCGCGCGTAGAGGTCGTAGCCGGAGCCCGCGGTGGTGCTGATCAGCAGCGTGATGCGCTTGCCCTTGTAGAAATCGGCAACGGCGTCGGCGGCAGCCGGCGCGGCCGCAATGGACCCCGTCGCAAAGAGAAACGCGGCACAAAATACGCTGGCGACGATGCGCTTGATCATTCTCCCCTCCCGTTCGCAGGGCCTGGACCCCGGCGTAATGCGCGGCCCGGCTGGTCCCGGGCCGCCTGCCTGACGATGGCTTTTGCGAAACCCTACCCCGATTTCGCCGAAGGCACTATCGACTCGTTGGGCACGGCGGTGGCGTTCAAGACGCTTCACCGCCGATACGGGTTGTCCTACCATGCAAGCCCAGAGAACAAGAAAGGCACGGGGAGAGCGCATGGAATTCGGGCTGTTTTCCAACGGCGAGCGCGGCAACGCCGTCGCGCAAACGACCTACGACGAGGACCTCGCCGAGGTGGTGCACGCCGACGCACTGGGCATGAGCGAGGCCTGGATCAGCGAACACGGCACGCTGCTGAGTTGGGAGAAGCCCGACACCATGCCCTCGGCCGACCTGTTCATCTGCAAGGCCGCGGCGCTGACGAAAAACATCCGCATGGGGCCGGGTATCCGGCCGCTGCCGTTCTTCCATCCGGTCCAGGTTGCAACCGACGTCGCCGTCTGCGACCACCTGACCGGCGGGCGCTACCTCGCGGGCTTCGGCCTCGGCATCGGCACCGGCAACGGCCAGCGCGGCGAGCTCCCGGGCGACCGCCGCGTCATGATGGCCGAGGCAATCGACCTGATCCTCAAGTGCTGGACCGCGCACGAGCCCTTCGACTGGGACGGCGAAATCTGGCAGGGCAGGAACTGGCACATCGTCCCCAAGCCGCTGACCCGGCCGCGGCCCGAAGTCGGCATCGCCTGCTCGCGCACCGAAGGCACGCTGGAGATGGCGGCGGCCAAAGGCTTCCTGCCGCTGATGAGCTGGAATCCCGCCACCGAACAGATCGCGCAGATGCTCTCGATCTACACGGGCGGGAGCAACGACGCCATTCCGGTGCGCCGCGGCCGCGCCCGGGTGGCGCGCGTCGTCTATGTCGCCGAGACCGACAAGCAGGCCTACGCCGACATGGCGAAGGTCGACCTCGGCGTGCCGCGCGCAACCGGCCGCCTCGACCATTACATCCCCGAGGGCGGCAGCCGCGACGACCTGAGCATGGTGGGCCTGATGAAGTCCGGCGATTTCTTCGGCGGCAGTCCCGACACGGTGTACGCGGGCCTGAAGAATTTCTACGACGCGGTCGGCGGCTTCGGCACGCTGCTGATCGTCGCCGGGCGCAACTGGGGCACGTGGGAGCAGCGCCGGCGCTCGTGGACCCTGTTCATGGAGGAGGTCGCACCGCGGCTCGCCCGGCTCGACCCGGATCAATAGGCGCGGCTCACTCGTATTCGCCGCGCAGCACCGTCGGCGAGATCAGGATCATGAGCCGGTCGTTGTCGCGGTAGGCGTCGCCCACCTTGTTACGGAACAGGCCGCCCAGCAGCGGGATTTTCCCCAGGATCGGAACGCCGGACTTCGGGTCGTCGCGCACCAGCCGGTCGCCGCGGATGTCGAACAGGATGCTGCGGTTCGCTACCCGCACGCCGCCCAGGGCGATCGGCTCACCGCCGGGGATCGCGATGGGCGTCTGCGACCGCGGCACCGCGACGCCCTCGCGCAAGGCCTTGTCCAGCATGTCGTCGAACGCTTTTTCGTCGAGGCCCAGGTCGGTCGTCGAGGAGCTCTGGACCTCCAGGATCTGCGGGTTGAGCATCACCATCAACGCATTGCCGTAGCGGTAGACGCTGCCGATTTCCTTGCCCTTCGCAAAGTCGTCGCGGTCGGGGCGGTCGCCGAACAGCCCGCCGATGACGGGAATCCGGTTGAGGCCGGAAATGCGGTCGGCGTTGTCGCCGAAGACGGAGTTGTTCAGCGGAACGGCAAAGGCGGTATTGGCGAAATCGATCACCACGACGTGGTGTATTTCGATCGGCTTCCGGTCGGCGAGAAGCAGTGTGAGATAACTTTCCCACGAGCTCAAATCGCGCGGCCCGTCGAGCCGATCGCGGCTGTCCTTGCTGCCTTCGTTCGCGAGCGCCGCGGCCGCGAACAGCCCGATCGCGGCGAGAGCAAGCGCAAACGGGAACGCGAAACCCCTGGCAACCCTCGACATGCCCGCTCTCCCCCCGTGTTGAACCGGCAAAATTCTGGGGCCGGCTCCCGCAAAAAGCAAGCGCACGCGAGGACGTCCCCTTCCCGTGTCGAAGGCCGCCAGGGCCCGTGGCCCCGCTGCGCCCTTCGGTCAGACGACGGGGCCGGCCCCATCGGGTATCGGCGCTCCGGGCAGCTTGTCCTCGCTGATGTTCCAGGCGACGGAGATGCGCGGCTGCTCACCGCGGTGGGGATTGACGAAATGGAGGATCGCTGCGGGGAACATGATCATCACACCCGGCGTCTGGGGCGGCACCCACGGGGTCGTCATGCGCCCTTCCTGGTCCTTGCAGCATTCCTCCAGGCGCGGATCGACAACCGAAAATCGCCCGTTCAGAGGGTTGTCCCGATCCTCCGCGCCATTCGAGAGGAAATACACGATGCTTTCGCTCGAGCGCGTGTGGCTGTGCGGCATGATGAAATCGCCGTCGCGAAAGATGTTCGCCCAGCAGACGTCGACCTGCGCCTTCGGCGTTTTCAGAGCGCGCCGAAACATTTCGAGCGCCCGGGCATGAAGAAGTTCGGCTTCGGGAATTCCCCAGGCAGGAAGGTCGTAGACCTTGATACCGCCTGCGCCCCGAAAGTAACGCCGTGCATGGGAATCAGACGATTCCATCGCCAGCACCTTGTCGACCAGCCGCTGATGATAGTGCGCGGTATCCGCGAACCGTGTCAGCGCCACGACGCCGTCACAGTAAATCTTGACTTCCTGCCCGTCGGGCCAGACCGGCAGAAGGACGTCCCCGCACCGGTAACCGGACGGCCGTGTCTCGCTACCGGAATCTGCCGGCGATTCCCCGGCTCCGAGATCTCCGGACGCCATGCGTCCATTCCCCTTCTTGGCCGGTCCCGGCCCTCATCTCGTCCCGAAGCCTAGCCGATGGGCCGTTCGAGGAGAACACGAAAGCCGGCGCTGCGCCGGGTGACGCCCCGAGACGGCCGCCCGGAGCCGGGCCATGCCGGATTGCGCGGGCGCTGGACGGGCCGGCCGCATTGTTCCTCACGTCCGAACCTTGCTAACCTGTGGAGCGGAAGTCCGCGCCGGGGCGCGGCAGGAACAGGGCGCCGAGGCGCGGAGGGAGGTTTCATGGATCACGTGACCGTCAGCGGCTATTCGCGCCGCCCGCCCCATGTGGTGGCCGACGAAAAGGGCTTTTTCGCCCGCGAGGGGCTGGAGATCGAATTCCACGTTGCCAAGCTCGCGCCGGAACACAACAAAGAGATGGCCGAGGGCCGGTGGAACATGACGCTCTCCTCCGCCGACACCATGATCGCGCGGGCGACGCGGGATCACGTCGACTACGTGCTGTTCATGCAGGCGGAGGAAGGGCTTGGCGTCAGCCTCATCGGGCAGCCCGGCATCAAACGCATCGAGGACCTGCGCGGGCGCCTGCTGGCGGGAGATCCGGGGGATTCGAACCTCGACCTCATACGCATGAAGATGATGCGCCGCCACGGGCTGATGGAGAGCGACTACCGGGTCGAGATCATCGGCAACACGCCCGAACGCGCCAAGGCCTTCCTCGCCGGGAAGGTCGAGGCGGCGATGCTGACGCCGCCGTCATCGGACACGGTGCTGGCCAAGGGCGGCGTGCTTCTGGGACGCGGCGAGGACTACGTACCCAACTGGCCGCTCGCCTGTGGCTGGGGGCTACGCTCCTGGGTCGAGGACCACCGCGACATCGTCGTACGCTTCATCCGCGCCTGGGCGGCATCGACCGACTGGCTGCTCAAACCCGAAAACAAGGAGGAGACCCTCGGACTCCTGATGACGCAGGAAAAGCTCACCCGCGACCGGGCCGAGCACGCCTACGACCGCGTCGTGCCCAAGGGTGCGATCAACCCCGACGCCATCCGCAAGAACATGGAGCTGCGCATCGAGCTCGGCGTCTATCCGCCGCCTCACCACACGGCGGAGCATTTCTACGACACCAGCTACTGGTGCGAAGCGACAGGCCTGTCCGCCCCCGTCCCCGCCGGACGGCCGGCCAACGCGGCGTAAGCCGGCCCGCGTCCCGGCGCCGAGTCTGCCTTCGGTCACCGCGAAAGGATCATTCCGCCGCCTTGCGTGAATTCGCGTCCTTCATCAGCCGCCACAGGCGTTCCGGCGTCGCCGGCATCGGCACGTTGCGGATGCCGAGGACCGACAGCGCGTCGGCCAGCGCATTGGCGACGGCCGGCATGGAGCCGACGGTGCCGGCTTCGCCCACGCCCTTGACGCCGAGCGGGTTGGTCCTGGTCGGCACCGGGTTGCAGGTGACGGTCATCTTCGGGAAGTCCGACGCGCGCGGCATGGCGTAGTCCATGAACGTGCCCGTCAGCGGCTGGCCGGTGTCGGGATCGTAGGCCATGTCCTCCTTCAGGATCTGGCCCGCGCCCTGGGCGATGCCGCCGTGGACCTGGCCGTGGACGAGATTGACGTTGAGCACGGTGCCGACGTCGTCGACGACGCAATAGTTCACCATCTGCGCCTGGCCGGTCTCCTCGTCCACCTCGATCTCGCAGACATGGACGCCGTTGGGGTAGTTGGCCGCCTTGGCGACGTGGACCGCCTGCTCGAGCAGGCCCGGCTCGAGGTCCGGCGGCAGCGCCTTGGGGTTGAGCGCCAGCTTGGCCACGTCCTTGATGGTCAGCGTCTTGTTCGATTTCGGCGAGGAGAACACGCCGTCGGCGAAAGTGACGTCGTCGGGGCCGACCTCCAGCGCGTGGGCGGCAATCTTCCGGCCCTTGGCGATGACCTTCTCGGTCGCCAGCAGCACCGCCGAGGAGCCCAGCGCCGAGGAGCGCGAGCCGCCGGAACCGTGGCCGAAGGCGACCTTGTCGGTGTCGCCCCAGACGTAATGCACGTCGGCGAACCTGAGGCCAAGGCGGTCGCAGACGATCTGCTTGAACACGGTTTCATGGCCCTGGCCGGTGGTGATCGAGCCGGCGAACAGCGTCGCCGTGCCGCCGCGGTCGAAGCGCAGCTCCGCCCCTTCAACGCCCGGCGACGCGGCCTTCTCGATGCAATTGGACAGGCCGAAGCCGCGGAGCTTGCCGCGTCCGCGGGCCTGCCTGCGGCGTTCCTCGAACCCGGCATAGTCAGCGAGCTTGAGGGCGAGATCCATGTTCTTTTCGAATTCGCCCGAATCGTAGTTGAAGGTGAGCGCCGTCTTGTACGGCAGCTCCCTGGGCGGGATGTAGTTCCTGCGGCGAAGTTCCGTCGGATCGACGCCGGTCTGGTCGGCGGCGGCGTCGATGATGCGCTCGATCATGAACGACGCCTCGGGACGCCCGGCGCCGCGGTAGGGCCGCGTCGGCACCGAGTTCGTATAGACGCCGGTGACATCGACGCAGATGGCCGGAATCTTGTACACCCCGGCGATGCCGCCGATGTTGTTGACCGGCGGGTTGAGCGTCCCCTGCATCAGGCAGCAGCCGAGATTGGCGACCGAGGTGACACGCAACGCCGTGAAGCGGTGGTCCTTGTCGAGGGCGAGCTCCACCGTCACCACATTGTCGCGGCCCTGGCTGTCGGAGAGGATCGCCTCGGCCCGGGTGCTGGTCCATTTTACCGGACGCCCGAGTACTTTGGACGCCAGCAGCACCAGGCCGTTTTCGTTGTAGACGGCGGACTTCATGCCGAACGAGCCGCCCACGTCCTGGGCGATCACGCGCACCCGGCTTTCGGGCACCTTGAGGACCTTGCCCGCCACCCCCGAACGGTAGTTATGCGCCCCCTGGGTGGTGGTGTAGAGGGTGTAGTGGTCTTCGGCACGGTTGTAGTCGGCGACGCAGGCGCGCGGTTCCATCGCCGCGGCGACGACGCGGTTGATGACGAGGTCCTCCTTCACCACATGGGCGGCGGCGGCGAAGGCGGCGGCGACTTTCTCCCTGTCCCCGCCGGTGTGCACGAAGGCGATGTTGTTCGGGCATTCGTCCCATACCGCGGGCATGCCTGACTTCATCGCGTCCGCCGTCCGGGTAACGGAGGGCAGCGGTTCGTAGTCCACGGCGACGAGGTCGGCGGCGTCCATGGCCTGGTACTGGGTCTCGGCGACGACGAAGGCGACATAGTCGCCGACATAGCGCACCGTGTCCTTGGCGAGGTGCGGTTGCGGGCAGACGAACATCGGCGAGCCGTCGCGCTGCTTGCGCGGCATGCGCGGGGCCTGGAGCCCGAGCGAAGCGACCTCGGGATCGGTGCCGAGGAGGACGCATTGGACGCCGGGCGCCGCGAGCGCCGCCGTGCGATCGATCGACTTGATCTTCGCGTGGGCGTGCGGCGAGCGCAGCACGTAGCCGTGCGCGATGTTCATGGACTGCACGTCGTCGACGTAGC
>WHSO01000092.1 GCA_009380075.1 Alphaproteobacteria bacterium
AGACTGCGCGATTTCCACCTGCTGGGGATTGATCGGCGTCTTGCCGTACATCTGCGGTCCGCCCTTCCATTTCCAGTCGGAGTGCGGATAGACCCGGGGCTGGGCGTAGAGGCTCTTGTAGACCTCGCCGTAGGTGCCCTCGAGCGCACGGACGAAGGTGCGCTTCTTCTGCCAGCGCACCCAGACCATTTCCTTGCCTTCGTTGTGGCCGGGCTCGCCCGGCTTGACGTAGACGTCGGTCTCGTCGGTCCCGGCAATCTTTTCTTCGGACATGGGCTTCCTCGCGAATGCGCTGCATAAATCGGCTGACACACTAGCATACCTTGACCCCGGTGCAAGGCGTGGCACCGGAAGGCGGCGCGCCGTAACGGAAATGTGTGTTGGGCCGGTGTGGCGGAAAGGTTAGTAATCGGGCATGGATGACAGTGTCTTTACCAAGTTTGCCGATCCGTACCGTACCGCCAAGGGGGAAATCCGCGCCCGCGTGTCACTTGGCGCCCTCACGACGCTGTGGGTCAATACCGGGACCTTGTGCAACCTGACCTGCGCGCACTGCTATATCGAATCGAGCCCGACCAACGACCGCCTGGCCTATTTCCGGCTCGACGACCTCAGGGGCTACCTGGACGAAATCGAAGCCAACGGTCTCGGCACCCGGGAGATCGGTTTCACCGGCGGCGAACCGTTCATGAACCCGGACATCATGCCGATGCTGGAGGAGGTGTTGGCGCACGGCTACCGCGCCCTCGTGCTTACCAACGCCATGATGCCCATGACCCACAAGCGGCGAGCCCTTCGCGCGCTGCACGATGTCTACGGCGGCCGTCTCGTGATCCGGGTTTCCGTCGATCATTTCGATCCCGCCCGCCACGACGAGGAGCGCGGCCGGGGCAGCTTCAGGGCCACCTTGGCTGGGTTGAAATGGCTGGCGGCGGAAGGCTTTGCGCCGCGCATCGCCGCCCGCACCCGATGGGGCGAGAGCGAGGCCGAGATGCGCGCCGGCTTTGCCGCGCTCATGGCGGCGGAGGGGCTGGACCTCGACTGTACGGATCCCGAATGCCTCGTGCTGTTTCCCGAAATGGACGAGACCGCCGAGGTGCCCGAGATCACGGAGGCCTGCTGGGGCATCCTCGGTGTCGCGCCGGACGACGTCATGTGTGCGTCTTCGCGCATGGTGGTCAGGCGCAAGGGCGCCGCGCATCCGACGGTGCTGGCCTGCACCCTGATCGCCTACGATCACCGGTTTGACCTGGGGCGGACCCTGGCGGAGGCGGCGCAACCCGTGACGCTCAACCACCCCCATTGCGCCCGCTTCTGCGTCCTTGGCGGGGGCGCCTGCTCGCGCGGATAAGACTTCGGATATCCGTTTAGGAAGTTAATATAACTAGTTCTTATTGAAAGAGTTACAGGGATCGTCCCGTTCCCGTCGGGGCGTGAACCAGACGAAGTCGAACGGCGGGCGGGAGGCGCCGAAGGCCACGGCGTAATCCGCGGGCGTGGCCGTGCCGGCGCGGACCTCGATCGGGGCAAGAACGGCGATCGCGCCTGTCTTCCCGCGCCGCGCAAGATGCAGCGGCACCCCGCGGTCGCGGCGCACATGACCCGATCCCGCGATTAGCACCGCCGATCTCCCCGCCCTGTCCGCGGCACGGAGAAGGCCGTCGGCCAGTACCGCATCGCGCGCGATCTGGATAGCTGCAAAGGCCCGCGCCCGGGGTGGCTGAACATGTCCGCAGTGGGATTCGACGATCTCGCGCTCGACCGCATCATGGATCGATTCCGGGATCGGCCGGTCGAGGGCGAGGGCGCGGACGCGGCCGCCACCAAGCGCCCTGATCCCGTCCCGGGCAACGGCGCGGATCATGGGCCCTGGCAGGTTCGCGCCGAGGACGACAGGGCTGGAACTGGAACCTACAACGGGTGTGATGACCTGCGCATAGTGGCGCCATTCGGGCCAGCCCGAGCGCTCCCACGCGAGCACCGGGCCGAGACCCGGGACGTCGCCCGGCCGGGCGCGAAAGTGAGCATCGACGATATCCTGCTGGTCCGCCCGGATCATCTCCAGCGCGATGCCCGGGCGCTTCCCCGCCGCGACGAGGCGCCCCACCGCCCAGGCCTGGATGCGGTGATGGTCGGGATTGTCGTGGGTTTCGCCGAGGAGGACGAGGTCCGCCGCCACGAGGGCGGCGGCGAGCTGGTCCCGGCCGATGAAAGCGCCGTCCGACGCCCGCCAGATGCGGCCGACGAGAGGATGATCGGCCGCGATCCGGCTGTGCCACGGCGGTGGCACCCCGGGCGCCTGGGCGCAAGCCGATACGGCCACGGCCAGCAGCAGTACGACGGTCTTGAACCCGGATATCAGGGAGAGGTGGTTGTGCATCGGGCCGCGATCCTTGCGCGGCGGCAGCGGCCCCCGCTATTCGATGTAATAGAACACCAGCGTCACGCAGAGCAACACCGCCACCCACAGCACGGTAGAGCCGACCGGCCAGGTCCGCGCCAGCACGCCCTGTGGCCCATGATGGCGGTAGACGGCGGCGATGAAGCGATTGAGCCGCACCTGGGCGCGCGCGATCGCCCGGAAGCGCATCATGCGGAGGCCGTCCCGGTAGACATCGACGAACGCGGGCAG
This sequence comes from Alphaproteobacteria bacterium, assembly GCA_009380075.1. GTDB lineage: Bacteria > Pseudomonadota > Alphaproteobacteria > SMXQ01 > SMXQ01 > WHSO01. The sequence continues at coordinate 2,633 of WHSO01000092.1, forward strand.
GAGCCGCCGGTAAATCCAGTCGCTGTCCAGATTGATCGAGGGAACGTCCTGGGGATAGACGCGGTGGCGAAGCAGGATGGAAAAGGCCAGGGCCGCGAACGCCAGCAACTGCAGTTGGGTTACGACGTGGCTGGCGGTGTAGACCGCGAAGTCGACCTGGTACGGAAGGACGGCGTAGAGCATCGCCGGATAGACCCCGATGGCGATGCAGAGAAGCGACGTGATCCCCATGGCGGCCAGCATGTTGAGGGGGGCCTCCCGGCACCGGATCTCCGGGTTCCGGGCGAAGAAGGCGGCATAGGGAATCCTGAGCCCGGTCTGATGAAACACCCCGGCCGACGCCGCCAACAGGACCAGCCAGACGATCCAGTGACCGCCCTCGGCCACTGCCGCGAGCACCATGGACTTGGCGATGAACCCGGCGAACAGCGGAACGGCGGAGATGGACGCCCCGCCGACGATGCAGAACCCCGTCGTCCACGGCATGGACTTCCACAGCCCACCGAGGTCGGACGCCCTGGCGCTGCCGGCGCGGAACAGTACGGCACCCAGGCACATGAACAGAAGCGCCTTGTAGAGGATGCCGCAGAAGGCAAGCGCGGCGACGCCGTTGAGGGCGAGCGGCGTGCCGATGCCGACGCCTACGACCATGAACCCGAGCTGGTTATTGAGGATATACGCCATGACCCGGCGCAGGTCGTTCTCGATCACCGCATAGACGATGGGGAAGACGGCCATGATCGCGCCGATCCAGATCAGCATGTCGGTTCCGGCAAAGCTGCGGGCGAGGGCATAGGCCGCGAGCTTGGTGGTGAAAGCGGACAGGATCACGGTGCCGACCACGGTGGCCTCGGGATAGGCGTCCTGCAGCCAGTTGTGCAGCAGCGGGAAGGCGCACTTGATGCCGAAGGCGAACAGGATGAGCGCCGTCGGCAGTCCCGTCAGCTCGAGCCTGTCGAAGGCGATCGAACCCGTGGCACGGTAGTGCAGGATGACTCCCGCGAGCAGGATCACGCCCGAGCCGATTTGCACCAGCAGGTAGCGCATGCCGGCACGATAGGCGCGTTCGGTCCTGCTGGCCCAGATCAGGAAGACCGACGCGATAGCCGTCAGCTCCCAGAAGACGAACAGCGAAACGAGATCGCCCACGAACACGGCGCCGACCGCGGCGCCTGCGTAGACCAGGCCGGAAACCTGCTGGACCGGATCGTCCTCGTGCCAGCCGTAGATGACGTTGAGGACGGCGGCGATCAGGAAGATCAGGCCGAAGACGAAGGATAGGCCGTCGATCCGCAGGAAGACGAGGGAGTGGCCAAGAATGTCGACCTGGGCATGAAGGCCGGCCGGCAACGTCAGCAACTGCACCAGTGCTGCGACCGGCAGGGCGAGCATGAGATAGGGGCGCAGATGCGGGCGCAGGAGCGGGATCAGCAGCGCGCCGACGATCAGGATCAGGCCGGGCGGGAGCTCAGCGATCATAGTAATTCTCACCGCGCTTCAGGATCTTGCGAATTTCCCGGGCGCCAAAAACGAGTCCGACACAGGCGATGAATCCGAGGAGCCCGTAGAAGGCCGGGAATTCCTCGATCCTGAATACGGTGTGCTTGTGATAGAAAAAATCTGCCAGCGCGAGACCGGCGCAGGCGATCCACAGGCCGCGGTGTATCCACGTCAGGTTGCCCTTGCGCTCGATCCAGGGCGTCTTGTGCCGGTCGTCCGTCATCCCGCTGTGCTCATGGCTTTGCGATCGGCTCGAGCAGCCGATACAGCCGGTCGGCGTAGAAGAACAGCACCACGCAGCCCGCCGCGGTCAGGCACGGCGGGATGACGCAGAACAGCGGCGCTTCCTTGATGCGCCTGAGGCGCGAGCCCGTCGTGACCTGGGCGCCCGCGGCGGGAACGGCGCCATGGGCGGGCGCTGCATCGGAACCGGCGAAAAAGCCGCGCCCCACTACCGGCAGAAGGTAGGCGACGTTGAGCAGCGAACTCACCATCAGCACGCCGATCATGATCAGGTGTCCGGTATCGGCTGCGGCGAGGATCAGGTACCATTTCGACCACGATCCGCCCATCGGCGGAAGGCCGATGATGCTCAGCGCGCCGATCAGGAAGGCACCGTAGGTGAACGGCATGGCGCGGCCGAGGCCATCCATGTCCGATATTTCGGTCTTGTGGGTCGCGGTGTAGATGGCGCCGGCACAAAAGAACAGGGTGATCTTGCCCATGGCGTGCATGGCGATCTGCATGGAGCCGCCGATCACGCCCATGGACGTCGCCAGCGCGGCGCCAAGGGTGACGTAGGACAGTTGGCTCACGGTGGAATAGGCGAGCCGGGCTTTGAGGTTGTCCTTGCCGAGTGCGACCAGCGACGCGGTCAGTAGCGTGAACGCGGCAACCCACATGAGCCAGGTCGCAGCTCCGGTCCTGGCCAGGAAGTCGACGCCGAAGATATAGACCGCGACCTTCATGACCGTGAAGACGCCCGCCTTGACCACGGCCACCGCATGCAGGAGGGCTGAGACCGGTGTCGGCGCGACCATCGCCGCAGGCAGCCAGCGGTGGAACGGCATCAGTGCCGCCTTGCCGATACCGAACATGTAGAGCGCCAGCAGGAACGGCGCCACGCCGGCGGCAATCTTGCCGTCGAGGATGCCGCCCTTGGTGAAATCGAGGGTGCCCGTCGCCACCCAGGTCCAGATGATGGCCACCATCTGCAGGCCGATGGAGGTGCCGAGGAGGAGGCCGAGGTAGGTGCGGCCGGAAGCCTTTGCTTCGGGAGTCTCCTTGTGAATGACCAGGGGGTAGGTCGAGACCGTCAACACCTCGTAAAAGATGAACAGGGTAAACATGTTGGCGGCGAAGGCCACGCCCACCGCCGCGAGAATGGCGATGGCGAAGCAGATGTAGAACCGCGTCTGGTGTTGCTCCTTGTTGCCGCGCATGTAGCCGATGGAATAGATCGAATTCACGATCCACAGGCCCGATGCGATCAGGCCGAACATCATGCCGAGCGGTTCGACGGCGAGCGCGAGGGAGAGGCCCGGCATGACCTCGTGCAGGACGACCGCGGGCAGGGCGCCCGCATTCAGACGCATCAGCAGGGCCACGACCGTGGCGAAAAGGAGCACCGCCGTTGCCAGCGTCACCGATTCGCGCAGGTTCGGGTGCCGTCCGGTAAGGCCGATCAGCAGCGCGCCCGCCAGCGGAATCAGCAGCGACAGGGTAAGCAGGCCGGCGTCGCTCATGGCGCCACCCAGAGCAGGAGCCGCGCCGCGGCACCGGCCACCCGCGACGTCAATTCCGCGTCGATGCCGAAATAGATATTGGCGCCGACCAGCCCCCAGGTCGGGATCAGCATGCTCAACGGCGCCTCACGGGCAGTGCGTCCTTCGGGAGGCTTCTCCAGGTACGCCGCCTCGATCACGCGCCAGATGTAGATGACGCCGATCAGGGATGACAGCACGATGAGTACGGCAATGGGCCAGCGTCCGCTCTCGAGAGACGCCGCCACCAGGTACCATTTCGATATGAAGCCGACCGTCAGCGGCACGCCGATCAGGCTCAACCCGCCGGCGACGAAGGCGGCCATGGTCCAAGGCATGGTGCGTCCGAGTCCGCGGACCGAATCGATCGTCGCCGCCCCATGCCGCAGCACGATGGCCCCCACCGCCATGAACAGGGCCCCTTTCATCAGAGCGTGGTTGAACAGGTGGATCATGGTCGCGGTGAGGCCGGTGACCGAGGCGAAGCTGATGCCCAGCACTGTGTAGCCAAGTTGCGCCACCGAGGAATAGGCGAGCATGCGCTTGATCTCGAACTGGAAGATGGCGACGGTCGAGGCGGCGAACATGGCAGCGAGCGCAAGCGGCGTAAACATGTAGGTCAGCGTCAGGCCGAGCACGTTGTAGTCGGTGCCGAAGACGGTGAACAGGAAGCGCAGCATCAGATAGACGGCGGCCTTGGTCGCGGTCGCCGCGATGAACACGGTCACCGCGGAAGGGGCAAAGGCATAGGCATTGGGCAGCCACAGATGCATCGGGAACAGGGCGAGCTTGAGTCCGATTCCGGTGACGATGAAGGCAAAGGCAACAAGCGCGGTCCTGTTCTGTTCGAGTCCCTGCAGCCGCGCGGCGAGATCGGCCATGTTGAGGGTGCCGGTCACCATGTAGACTAGGCCGATGCCGATGACGAAGAAGGTGGCGCCGATGGTGCCCATCACGAGGTAGGTAAAGGCCGCGCTCAGCGCCCGTCGGTCCCGCTTGGCGCCGAGAGCCACCAACACGTAGGTCGCCAGCGACGATATCTCCATGAACACGAAGGCGTTGAACGCGTCCCCGGTGATCACCATGCCCAGAAGGCCGGCGAAGCACAGCAGGTAGCACGTGTAGAAAAGGGCCTGGTTATGGGGTTCGATCTCATCGGCGATGCTGACGCGGGCGTAAGGCAGGACCATCGTCCCCATGCCGGAAATGATCAGAAGAACGAAAGCGTTCACCGCATCGATCCGGTATTCGATGCCCCATGGCGCGGCCCAGTTGCCGAGGAGGTAGGAGATATGGCCTTCGTCGAGGACACGGACCAGAAGCGCGACGGAGATGGCAAAGCTCGCCGCGCAGATGATAAGTGCGAGATACCAGGCCATGCCCGCACGCCGGCAGAACGCACTGAGCGGCGCAGCGATCAGCGGTACGACGATTTGGAGAATGGGAAGATGGTACGCGATCACCGCCGGTGCCCCGTGGTCTCGGCTTCGCTCTCCGCGACAAGATCCATCGTCTGGATTTCGTCCTCCTCGATTGAGCCGTAGGCATTCTTGATCCGCACCACCAGCGCGAGACCGAGCGCCGTCGTGGCGACACCGACGACGATGGCGGTGAGGATCAGCACGTGGGGCAGGGGATTCGAATATACCTCCGGCTTGCCCGTCAGGATCGGCGCCGTGCCGCCGCTCACCTTCCCCATGGAGATGTAGAGCAGGAAGACCGAGGTCTGGAAGATGTTGAGGCCGACGATCTTCTTTACCAGGTTTCCGCGCGACACGACGATGTAAAGTCCGGTCATCATCAGCACGATGACCATCCAGTAGTTGAACAGGCCGAGCACGTCGTCGAGGCTCATCACCATTCCTCGTCGCCGATGGGACGATTCTGCCCGGCGAAGGCGTAGTAGGTGGACACCATGACAGCGGAAACGGTCATGCCGACGCCGAATTCGACCAGCAGGATGCCGAGGTGCTGTCCGGCCGTCGCGGTCGCGCCCAAGGCCGAATAGTCGAGGTAGTTCTTGCCGAAGAAGAAGCTCACCACGCCGACGCCGCCGTACATCAATACGCCTGCCGCCAGAATCCAGCGCACGGCGCGGCCGGGGACGGCGCGGCGTGCCGCTTCGAGACCGAACACGAGGGCGTAGATGATGAACGCGGCGGCAAAGATGACTCCGGCCTGAAACCCGCCGCCCGGCCCGTAGTCGCCGTGGAACTGGACGTAGAGGGCGAACAGCAGGATCGGCCCGATCAGCACCTTGGTGACGACGCGCAACACGAGGTGGTGATCCATGGCCGTGATCCTGAGACCGGTGGGCTCGCGGATCGTGCCCGCCAGCAGCAGCAGGACACCGATGCCCGCAGTAAAGATGACGGTGGTTTCCCCCAGGGTGTCGAAGCCCCGGTAGCTTGCCAGCACGGCGGTGACGATGTTGGGAATGCCGATCTCGGTCGCGGTGGCGGTGATGTAGCGGGGTGCAACGTGGGTGTGGACCGGCGCGCTCGGGTCGCCGAAGTGCGGCATGTCGAGCGTCCCATAGATCAACGCCAGGCCGGTCAGGAATACCACGATCAGCGGCAGGGCGCGGGAACGCGACGCTGGCGCCTCGTGGCGGGCGGTGAGCGCCAGGGTCGACAGCATCAGCACGGTGGAAATGCCGGCGCCGACCGCGGCCTCGGTGAAGGCGACGTCCACCGCGTCGAGATGCACGAGCAGCAATGCCGAAACGAAGGAGAACACCCCCGACAGCATGACGACGGAAAACAGCGTCGTGCGCCGGAGTATGGAAAACGCGGTCGCGGCCAGGAACAGGAGCAGCGCGAAGTTGATCGTGGTGTCGATCATTCGCCGGCCTCCTTCGGGGACGCAGGGCGTCGCGGCCGTTCCGGAATGGCGGCGTGGCGCGGCTTGAGGCCGGCGACGAACGCGGCATTTGCAATCGCGTGAGTCGACGTCGGGCTGGTGAAGAACAGGAAGGCGCCGATCAGCAAGAGCTTCACGGTCACGAGGGTAAAACCCGACTGCAGCATCAATCCCATGAGGATCAGGTCGATGCCGAGGGTATCCGTCACCCCGGCGGGATGCATCCGGGTATAGAAATCGGGCATGCGCACAAGACCAACCGCGCCAACGACCACAAAGAAGGAACCGGTGGCGAGAAACGCCCAACTCGTGGCGTCGAGGAGCACCTGGATCATGACTCGCCGCTTCCCTTGCCCTGTTCGAGCTCATCGCCGAGCGTGCGGTAACGGAAGAACTTCAGCACCGCGATGGTGGCGATGAAATTGAGCAAGGCATACAATAGGGCGATGTCGAGGAAATCCGGGCGTCCAGCCAGGAATCCCATGACGCCGATCATCAGAACGGTCTTGGTGCCGAAGGAATTGGCGGCGAGGACGCGGTCGTACAGGCTCGGGCCCGCATAGAGGCGGAACAGGGCCAGCGCCATGGCGACGAGAA
>WHSO01000093.1 GCA_009380075.1 Alphaproteobacteria bacterium
AGACTGCGCGATTTCCACCTGCTGGGGATTGATCGGCGTCTTGCCGTACATCTGCGGTCCGCCCTTCCATTTCCAGTCGGAGTGCGGATAGACCCGGGGCTGGGCGTAGAGGCTCTTGTAGACCTCGCCGTAGGTGCCCTCCAGCGCGCGGACGAAGGTGCGCTTCTTCTGCCAGCGTTCCCAGACCATCTCCTTGCCCAGGTTATGGCCGGTGGTGCCGGGCGCAACGTAGGTATTGGTTTCCTTCGACCCCAGGGTATTTTCGGACACGTCGTCTTCTCCGCAACGCCAGTCGGACGGGACAGGATACATAATATATTATGCAATCCGGCTTGCGACCCCGTCCCCGTCGATGTGCCGGGCCGGATTGGGGCAGGCCCTCGTTCATAACCGATTCCGTCTCCGCCCGCTAGGGATATTCCGGCCAAGACCGGCCGATTCCTTGGAAAAAATGAATTCCTTCGGTTGTCTCTAGGCGCTGCCGACAAGGTGCGCTATGAGCGGTTTCCCCGGCCATCCCGGCCAGACGACAGCGCGGAGCGGCCGGACATGGACCCCAACAACGAAAAACAGGGGACGGCGGCCGGCGCAGGGATCAGGCAGGGCGGCCCGGCACCGAAGCGGACCGCCATCGGCATCTATGGCACGGCGTTCTTCAGCCTGTCGATGGTGCCGATGGCTTCCATCCTGGTTCCGTTATGGATGGTGTCCCTGGGTGCGACGCCGCTGATGGTCGGACTCGCCATCGGAATCCGTTCGTTCCTGCCGCTGTTGCTGTCGATTCACGGCGGCGTGCTGATGGACCGGTTGGGGCCGCGGCGGGTGACGCTGTTCGTCGCCATCACCGCCGCGGCGCTGTTTCCGGCCTATCCGTTGATGCCGTGGTTCGCGGCGATTCTCTGCCTGCAGGCTGTGTTCGGCCTCGCCCAGGGACTGTGCTGGGTCGGCGCGCAGACCTTCTACGGCCGGCACATGCGCGGACACGCCGGCGCCGCCGGCCGTCTGGTGTTCTTCTCCAACGGGGGATGCTTTGCCGGACCGCTCCTGCTCGGCGCGGTCGCGGAGCATCTCGGCACCTATCTCGCCTTCGGGTTCCTCTGCCTGTGGGCGATGCTGATGGTCGCCTTCACCCTGCTTGTGCCCGAGGACCGGGCAATGGACCCCGCGCCGGCGACCCGCTTTCGCGACCTGCTGCCGAGGCTCGCGGACTATCGTTCGGCCATCGGTCTTTGCGCCGTGCCGGTGGTGATGATGGTGATGATCTTGACGTTCATCCGTATAGCAAACGCATCAGTGCAGACATCGTTCTACGTCGTTTATCTGGGCGAGATTCACCTGGGGGAAACCTTGATCGGCGCGCTTCTCGGCACCGCCAATTTTCTCGCGACCGTGACGCCGCCGTTGATCCAGCCGCTGGAGCGTCGGATTCCGACGTTGTGGCTGCTCATTTCCGCGACGGCGGCGACGATCGTCTTCATGGCGCTGACCCCGTTGCTGGAGTCCGTGGTTCTCCTGTTTGCCGCCGCCGCCGCGTACGGCGTCGGCGTGGGGCTCGGATTCCCGACGTTACTGACCCTGTTGTCGCGGGCAATCCCGCGCGAGGAACAGGGCAAGAGCGTTGGTTTGCGGACGTCGGTCAACCGGCTCGCGTCTCTCGTCATTCCGGTGGCGATGGGGGCGATCGCCGAAGCCTTCGGTCTCCGCGCCAGTTTCTTCGTGGTGGGCGTCGTTCTTCTTTTCTTAACCGGTGCGACGACAGTATGGCTGCGGAGTCGAAAAGTCCTTGCCGGCCGAGGAGATGGCGGGGGCCGTTGAGACCGCCGTTGATCATGAAGAGCCTTTGATTTTCTGGGTATTTTAGACGTAACCATCTTGCCAGTGCGGAATTAAGGTTGATACCGTCGTCCTGTCTTCGACGTGATGCCTCGGGAGGCGATCGGGCCGTCGAAGGCCCGGGACGGATACCCGAAAATTCAAGCGCCGGCACAGAACAGGCGAATTGGACCTGCGACAAGTTTATGGGGGAACGGGTTTTGATCCGCCTGACCTTGCCTTTCTCACGGAGGGAACTCGCACGTCGTCTCTGGCGCCTTACGCGCCGTGCCCTGCGTGCAGCCTTCGCCGAACGCCAGATCCTGTTCCGGTCCACGGGCCGGGTGCGCGCTTTCACTTTCGGCTGGCGTACCCAGTCGGTTGCTCTCGTCCTTGTTCTCGCTGCTGTTGGCTGGTACCTGCATGAATCGGCCACGCGGGAAGAAAGCGGTAGCATCATCGCCGCCAAGGAGCGCGAGATCGGCTCCCTCAAGCTGGCCTTGCGCACCCTTCGGACCGACGTCGATCGTTCGCAGACCCGGTTTGTCGAACTCGCGCGCACGATCGAAGCCAAGCATGCGTACCTCGTCACGCTGATCGATCGCGACTCGTTGCGCGCGGCCGAAGCGACGACTGCCGCCGGAAGCGCCCAGCGCGAGGATGCGCGTGCGCGCCTCGACGCGGCCCGCCAGGACATGCTTGTCCAATTGGGCAGGCTCGAAACCGTCCTGCAGGGCACGGCGCGGACGGAAGGCCGTAGCGCGCGCGAACGCCTCGACATCGAGGAACGGCTGCAGCTTTCCACCGCCGATCGAATCCGCATGGGCCGCGAACGGAACCAGCTGGTCGATGGCATCCGCAAACTGGAGGAGCAGCTCGTCGTCCTCAATCGTTCCCAGCGCGGCGTCGCCGCACGCATGGCGGAGAGGACGAAGGAAAAGGTCGATCAGGTCAAGAACCTGATCGCGTCCACCGGTGTCAACGTCGATGCGGCGTTCGCCCGCATCGGGCTCGATGCGCCGCCCGGTATCGGCGGTCCGTTCATCGCCTCCACCCAGGATTTCGGCGGCCAGCATGCCGAGACCTTGAATTTCGGCAGTCTCGACCAGAATCTCGACTGGCTCGGCGAGATGCGGAAGCTCGCCCACGTCCTGCCGTTGTCGGCGCCGTCCGACCACTATTACCTTGCCAGCGGGTTCGGCAAGCGTCGTGATCCCTTCAACCGCCGCTGGGCGACGCACTACGGCGTCGACCTCGCGGGGATAAGCCGCTCCCCGATCCTGGCAACGGCGCCCGGCGTCGTCGTCCGCGTCGGCTGGAGCGGGAACTACGGCCGCATGGTCGAAATCGATCACGGCATGGGCGTGCGCACCCGCTACGGCCATTTGCGACGGACCGTGGTCAAGAAAGGACAGAAGGTGGAACTGCGTCAGAAGATCGGAGAAATGGGCACGTCGGGACGTTCGACGGGCACCCATCTCCACTATGAAGTGCTGGTCGGTGGCCGGCCGCGAAACCCCATGAAATTCCTTCAGGCAGGTGAATATGTTCTCAAAGGATTCTAAGACTGCGGCGAAGACTTCCTCCAAGGATGGGAAGGACCGCGTGCCCTCCCTCATCAGCCCTTCCATGCGCGTGGTCGGTGATCTCATCTCCGGGGGCGACGTCCAGGTGGACGGCGCCATCGAGGGCGACATCAGCGCCCGTTCGGTGACCGTCAGCGAAGGGGCTACCGCCAAGGGTCAGATCACCGCCGACAACGTCCTGATCCGCGGCGAGGTGCACGGGCAGATCACCGCCGACTCGGTGGACCTCGGCCGCACGGCGCGCATCATCGGCGACATCGTGCACAACGACCTGTCGATCGAGCGCGGCGCCTATCTCGAAGGCCAGTGCCGGCGCAAGGAGCATTCGGCGCTGCCGGCGCAGATCACGTCGTCGGTCAAGGAACCCGACGATGACCGCCTCGTCATAAACGGCTGATCCGTCCGCGCGACCTGGTCGACCGTCGGCCTTCAACCGGGCATCGCCTGCGCGCCCATCCGTCATGACGGGATGGGCGGCCCGGCGGCGCTCAGGTGCGGGGCGCGCCGCGCTTCAGCGCCTCGGTAAAAACCGCGGCGTCGACATTGCCGCCCGAGGCGACGGCGACGACGGTCTTGCCGTGGATATCGCGGACGCGCCCGAGAACGTTCGCCACGATTGCCGCCAGTGCGATGGCGCCCGACGGCTCCAGCACCAGCTTGAAATAGGCAAAGGCGGAATGTATCCCGCGGCACACCGTATCGTCGTTGAGCGTCAGGACCGCGGTGACGTTGCGGCGGTTGATGGGAAACGTGATTTCGCCGGGCATCGGGGCGGTCAGCGCGTCGCAGAACGTGGTCGCGTGGCCGGGGCGAAGATCGACCGCGAGCCGTTCGCCCGCGGCGAGGGACCGGCAGGTGTCGTCATAGGCCGCCGGTTCGGCCATGAATACCTCGATCGCGGGAGAAAGCGCCTTGACGGCGGTGGAAATGCCGGCCGTCAGTCCACCGCCGCCGCAGGGAATGACGACCGCATCCGGCACGGCACCGAGCGCCGCGGCCTGCGCGATGATCTCAAGCCCGATGGTGCCCTGTCCGGCGATCACCTGTTCGTGGTCGAACGGCGGAATCAGGGCCGCACCGCTGCGTTCACGCGCGATGCGTTCGGCGATGGCGATGCGGTCGTCGTGTTCGCGGTCGTAGAAGGCGAGCTCGGCGCCCCAGGCGCGGGTATTTTCCTTCTTGATCGCGGGCGCGTCCGTCGGGATGACGATGACGGCGCCGATACCCGCCACGCGCGCAGCGGCGGCAACCCCTTGCGCGTGGTTTCCGGTGGAATACGCGACCACGCCCCTGGCCCGCGCCGCGGCGTCGAGTTGCATGATGCGGTTGCAGGCGCCGCGAAACTTGAACGAGCCGGTGAGTTGCAGGTTTTCCGCCTTGACCAGGACACGGCAGCCGAGCCTCTGGTTGAGCAGCGGTGATTCGAGCAACGGAGTCACCACGGCCTTGCCCTCGATACGGCGGGCGGCGGCACGGATGTCGTCGAGGATTACACTCACCTGGATGATTCCTCCCGGGCCGAGGATAACCAACAAGGGCCGGGCGGAGCCAGCCTATACAGATTCCGGCCGCTCGGTCATACTCCGGTAACGGCACGGGGGGCTTGCAACATTGGCTGAGATTCAGGATGCGCTCGCATCGATCGCGCGCGCGATAGACCGGGTCAACGAAGGTATCGGCCGTGCCGTCGCCTGGACGGCGCTCGCCCTCGTCGCCGTCCAGTTCCTCGCCGTGGTGCTGCGCTATGTTTTCGGGGTCGGGTGGATTTGGGTCGAGGAATCGATCGTCTACCTGCACGCCACCCTGTTCATGACGGGTGCCGCCTATACCCTGCTGCACGACGGCCATGTGCGGGTTGACGTGTTTTATCGGGAGGCGACCGCACGCGACCGTGCGCGGGTCGACCTGTTCGGCACCGTGTTCTTTCTGTGGCCGGTGTGCCTCCTGATCCTGGTCAAGAGCTGGCCCTACGTCGCGCAATCCTGGGCGGTGCTGGAACGGTCGCCGGAAACGAGCGGAATTCCCGCCGTCTTCGTGCTGAAATCCCTGATACCTGTTTTTGGCATATTGATGGTCCTGCAGGGCGTCTCGATGGCGGCGTCGGCGGCACTCGTGCTGCTTGGCAGGACGGACGCCGCACGGTGAGGGATGTGTTCGCCATTGCCCTGTTCGGGGGCACCTGCGCCTTTCTCCTCGCGGGCTATCCGGTCGCCTTTACCCTCGCTGGGTCGGCCCTCGTGTTCGCCGTGGTCGGCAACATGCTCGGCGCGTTCGATTTTGCCATTCTCGGTGCCCTCGTGCCGCAGATTTTCGGACGCATGACCAATTCGGTGCTGATCGCGGTACCGCTCTTCGTGTTCATGGGGGTCATGCTGGAGCGTTCCAGGGTTGCCGAAGACCTTCTCGAAACCATGGGCCGGCTGTTCGGGAAGCGGCCTGGCGGTCTGGGTATCGCGGTGACCGCCGTCGGGGCGCTGCTGGCCGCCTCGACCGGGATCGTCGGCGCCACGGTGGTGACCATGGGGCTCCTGTGCCTCCCGGTCATGCTGAAGCGGGGCTACGATCCGAAGCTTGCCACCGGCGCGATCTGTGCGGCGGGGACTCTGGGCCAGATCATCCCGCCGTCTATCGTCCTGGTGCTGCTGGGCGAGGTGCTGTCGTCCTCCTTCCAGCAGGCCCAATTGAAACGTGGCATATTCTCCCCGGAAACGGTCTCCGTCGGCGACCTGTTCGCCGGGGCCCTGTTTCCCGGCCTGATGCTGGTCGGGTTCTACCTCATCTACCAGATCGGTCTGGCCGTCCTGCGGCCGGAATCGTCGCCGGCGATTGCGGCCGAAGAAGGCGAGCCGGAGCCGAGTACCCGTGCCATCCTGCGGGTTCTTCTGCCGCCGGTCGCACTCATCATCGCGGTACTGGGCTCGATCCTCGGCGGCATCGCCACGCCCACCGAAGCGGCGGCCGTCGGTGCGGCGGGGGCGGGGCTCCTTGCGGTGCGGCGCCTGGACCCGGCGGCGCGCCTGCCGGTTCATGCGGCGGTGCTGTCCATGATCGGGTTGCTGGTGCTGACCGGCTTCGTCGATCTCCGCCTCGGCCGCGAACGCGTGACGGGACTCGAACAAGCCGGCATTGTCGTCGCCGTCATCCTGTCGGCGGTGTTGGCCTGGGGACTCGCCACGACGTTTTTCCGTCTGCACCGCGCCGGTATCCTCGCCGAAGTCATGCGCGCGACGTTGTCGATCACGGCCATGGTCTTCGTGATCCTGATCGGGGCGGCCTTGTTTTCACTCGTTTTCCGGGGATTCGGCGGCGACGACCTCGTACTGGATTTTCTTCACAACCTGCCGGGCGGCGTGGTCGGCGCCGTCGCCGTCGTCATGGCGACCATGTTCGTGCTGGGATTCTTCCTCGATTTCATCGAGATCATTTACGTGGTCGTGCCCATCGTCGCGCCGCCACTTCTTCTGTTGGGGGTCGATCCGGTATGGCTCGGTATCATGTTCGCCGTCAACCTGCAGACCAGCTTCCTGACGCCGCCGTTCGGCTTCGCGCTGTTCTATCTCCGGGGCGTGGCGCCGGCCACAGTCCGGACGCAGGACATCTATCGCGGGATCATACCGTTCGTGCTGATCCAGATTCTGGCGCTACTGGTGTTGGCGCTGGTCCCGCAGCTTGCGCTGTGGCTTCCCAAGGCGCTCTACGGCTGACGGGTGGTCCGGGCTATTCCTGGTTCTTCTTGGGCCGCTGGCACAGGTTGCCCTGGCATCGGCCGGCGACGGTGTTGTCGCCGATGTATCTCTTGACGCGGCGGATCATGTCGGGAGGCGCGGTAAAGAGTTCCTCGATGATGGCCGTAACCTCCTCGCCGCTCTTGGGCCGGATGTCCTGATTATGACGCCTTGCATCGGCGAGGTAGGATGGATTCCTTACCGCCTTGCGGAAGGCTGTCCGATGGGTCGCCACGGCCTCCGGGTTCGTTTCCGGCGCGAGACCGTAAGGAATCGTCACTTCGGCGGGCAGAAGAAACAACCTCATCGCCAGCCTGTCCTTGGGATCCTCGATCAGGTTCATGACGTTGGGTGTGCCCTCGGGTAGCCTCTCGTTCGGGGTCAACGATGCATCGATCAGGAAGCGCACCTGGTTCTGGCCGATCCAGTCAGGGTAGGTGACCTCGAGCGTATCGAGGGGGATGCAGCGTCCGTCCACTTCCTGCCGTTCCACCGCGAGCACCGACCCGGCGCCGCCATAGCCGACGACCGGTTTCATCCGCGTGCCGGTGGTGTGGTTGATCATGAGCGGAAGCAGCTTCGAATTGGACCGCGATCCGGTCGCCGACACGGTGACCTGATTGTTGATCATGTCTTCGACGCTCTTGATTTTGCTGTCGTGCCAGACAAAGCACGTGCTCTGCCCGATAGCGAGACTGCCGACCCACTTGAACTCGCGGATGTCGTAGGCCGGCTTGCGTCCGCCGAAGACGGCCTCCTGAATCGGGCCGCTGGCCATGGTGGTCAGGGTCGTTCCGTCGGTAGCGCCGTTTTTGTAGGCGTAGGCGACCCCCTCCGTGCCGCGGGCGCCGAACATGTTTTTGATCACGATCGTGGGCTGGCCGGGAAGCGCCTTGGCGTAATACCGCATGAACGTCCGGGTGAAGACATCGACGCCCGAGCCCGGTTGGCCGCCGGCGTAGACCGTGATGGTTTCACCGCTGAAATCGGTTTGCGCGACGGCCGGCCCCGTGCTGACGGCGACAAGGACTGCGGTTCCAGTCAGGATGCGGCTCAGGAACCGGAAGGGGATCGCGCCGATGCCTTTCCGCGCGCGCGCGGCACGGCAGGGCGGGGCATTCGAGACGGACGCCGCTAGTCCGGGCATGGCTTGTCCTGAAACCGTTTCGGGGCCCGTCATGACCCCTCATCGAGGGGATATTAGACCGTTTGGCCGGACGAGGAAACAATATGGCGAAAATTTGGCAGGGTTTGGACAGACCAGCGCCCGGTCCCGGTAGGACCTAGCCGGAACGACCGATGCCCGACGTCGGGGACGAAGGATGAGCCCGAATGGTGGTTGTGTTGATTGGTGAGGCAGAGGATCATCGCCGGGCTCGCGTTGGCGATCGCGGTCAGCGGCGCACCGGCTTCTCTTCGGGCCGGGGGCTGCAGCTTCCCGACGGTCGCAGGCCGGCACCGGCGATATGAGAATTTCTATTTTATTACAATAAGTTGTTCTCCCGACAAGATCCCACCAGGTCCCATGACACCCGTCACGCCGAAGTCCAATATCGAAATCGCCCGCAATGCCCGCTTACGCCCCGTTCTCGATCTCGCAAGGGATCGATTGGGTATCGGGCCGGAACACCTGATCCCTTACGGCCACTACAAGGCCAAGCTGACGCTGGATTACATCCGGAGCCTTTCCGGACGCCCCGACGGAAAGCTGATCCTGGTGACATCCACGTCGCCGACGCCGGCCGGGGAAGGCAAGACGACGACCACCGTCGGCCTGGGGGATGCCCTCAACCGGATCGGTAAGAAGGCGATGATCGCCCTGCGCGAGCCGTCGCTCGGACCGTGCCTGGGAATGAAGGGCGGCGCGGCGGGAGGCGGCTATGCCCAGGTCGTGCCGATGGAGGACATCAACCTCCATTTCACCGGCGATTTTCACGCTATCGCCGCCGCCAACAACCTTTTGGCGGCGCTTGCCGACAATCACATCTACTGGGGCAACGAACTGGGGCTCGATCCGCAGGGGATAAGCTGGCGGCGGGCCATGGACATGAACGACCGCGCCTTGCGGGATTTCGTCTGTTCGCGGGGCCGTGCCGGCAATGCGACCCCGCAGGAGGCCCATTTCGAT
>WHSO01000162.1 GCA_009380075.1 Alphaproteobacteria bacterium
GCCGGCGAGCTGGGCATCGCCCTCGGGCTTGCCAACGCATACCTCAAGCGCTGCGTCCGCAAGGGCCTGATCAAGGCACAGCACGTGCCGGCCAACCGCTATGCCTATTACCTAACGCCCAAGGGCTTCGCGGAGAAAAGCCGCCTCACCGCCGAGTATCTGGCCATTTCGTTCAATTTCTTCCGCGGCGCGCGCGAGCAGTGCACCGCGCTGATCCTGGACTGCCAGCAGCGGGGCTGGCGGCGCATCGCCCTGGCCGGCGCCAGCGATCTGACCGAGATCGCCGTGCTGTGCGCGCAGGACCACGAGGTGGAGATCGTCGGGATCGTGGACGACCGGATCAACCGCGCGACATTCGCCGGGCTGCCGGTCGCGCCGCAGCTCAAGCAGCTCGGCGCGGTGAGCGCGGTGATGATCTGCGACATGCGCAACCCGCAGGCGATGTTCGACGCGCTTGTCGATTACGTGCCGCGCGACCGCCTGCTGGCCCCGCCGATGCTGCGCATATCCCGCACCCGCCCCACGCTCGCGGAATAGCGCCATGACCTGGTATGTCGTCCAGACCCAGCCCAACAGCGAGCGCAAGGCCGCCTTCCACCTGGAGCGTCAGGACATCACCGTCTACCTGCCGCAATACCTGAAGCGGTGGCGGCATGCGCGCAAGACGGATTTGCGCCCCACCCCGCTGTTTCCGCGCTATCTGTTCATCGCCATGGACATCGCCCAGGCGCGCTGGCGCGCCGTGCGGTCGACCATCGGCGTCAGCGCGCTGGTCTGCAACGGGGAACGCCCGGCGGCGGTGCCGGACGGGGTGGTGGAGACCATCCGCGCCCGCGAGGACGAGCGCGGGCTCGTGCCGCTGCGCATGGTGAACCCGTACAGGAAGGGCGACGCCGTCAGCGTCGTCGAAGGCGGGTTGGCCGGCGCCAGCGGCTTCTTCGAATGTTTCGACGACCAGGACCGGGTGATCCTGCTGCTCGACATGCTCGGCCGGAAGATGCGTGTGACTCTTCCGGTCGCCTCGGTCGCGGCCGCGACCTGACATAGCCCGCCGACGGGCCGCGAAGGCGGCGGGACAGATATAGAGAGCAGTCGGGTGGAGGAGATTCACCCGGACTGCGGTAGCGTGAGCGCATGAGACATCTCCCCATTCCCGCGGCCTGACGTGCCGGCGGCTCGGCCTCTGGAACCCCCCGGCGTCTGGGTCGAACTGCTCAGCGCCCGACGCGACGTCCCGTGTCCCGGCCTTTTTCTAGATCGGGACGGCGTGGTCATCGAGGATCGGGGTTACATCCGCGATCCAGCAGAGATAGCGCTGAGGCCCGGTATCGGCTCGCTGATTGCGCAGGCAAGGCAGAAAGGGTGGGCCGTGGCCGTTGTAACCAACCAGTCCGGAATCGCCCGCGGTCTGTTCGGATGGGATGATTTCGCCGCGGTCCAGGCGGAGATGATGCGCCAGCTCGCCGCCCAGGATGTTGCCGTCGACGCCGTTGCCGCCTGTCCGTTCCACCCGGACTTTACGGCGGCGTACGATGACGAGGCCGCCCAGTGGCGAAAA
>WHSO01000001.1 GCA_009380075.1 Alphaproteobacteria bacterium
ACCGTGGTCGGCCCGAACGTCTGGTTCGGTCCCGGCGTGCGCGTCGGCGCCAATGTCGAGATCCGTCCGTCCTGCCATATCGAGGGCGCGCGCATCGCCGACGACTGCATCATCGGCCCGTTCGCGCGCCTGCGCCCCGGCGCCGACCTCGGCCGCGGCGTGCACATCGGCAACTTCGTCGAGATCAAGGCGGCGAAGGTGGAAGCCGGCGCCAAGATCAACCACCTCACCTATATCGGCGACGCGCGCGTCGGCGCCGACGCCAATATCGGCGCCGGCACCATCACCTGCAACTACGACGGCGTCGACAAGCACGTGACGCGGATCGGCGCGCGCAGCTTCATCGGCTCCGACGTCGCCCTGGTCGCGCCGGTCACGGTCGGCGACGGCGCGGTGGTGGGGGCGGGTTCGGTGATCACCAAGGAAGTGCCGGCGGGTGCGCTCGCCATCGCGCGCGGGGCGCAGTCGAACGTGCCCGGCGGCGGCAAGCGCTACATCGCCCGCAAGACGGCGGCGAAACAGGCGAGGGCCGCGCCGCCTGCGGAGCGGGGTACGGGCAAGGCCGCGGCGCGCAGGATGAGGTCCCGCAAGGCCAAATCGGCCCCGGCCTGAGCGAGGCACCGGGGCAATTCGCGGGGACGAAGCGTTCCGCGCCGTCCGGTGACTGCCGGATAGGCGAGAAATTCCCGTGAAGCGCCCGAACCGTGCGGAACCCGCCCGCACGGCTGTTTTTTGGAAGCGGGGAGCCGCGTAAAACCCCGAATCCCGGTTAACAGGCCGGGGGGCGGGGGGTATATTGGCGCCATTCCGATGGGGGCCCGCGCGCGGCCCCTTTTCCGCTCAAACGAGGATGCCATGAAGCTCAAGGACAAGAAGCTTTTTCGCCAGCAATGCTACGTCGACGGCAAGTGGATCGACGCCGCGAGCAAGGAGACCATCAAGGTCAACAACCCGGCGGACAACTCGATCCTCGGCACCGTTCCGAAGCTGGGCCGGGCGGAGACGCGCCGCGCCATCGAGGCTGCGGCCCGCGCCTTTCCCGCCTGGCGCGCCAGGACCGGCAAGGACCGCGCGGCCATCCTGCGCAAGTTCTACGAGCTGATGATCGCCAATGCCGACGACCTTGCCACGATCATGACCCTGGAACAGGGCAAGCCCCTGACCGAATCGAAGGGCGAGGTCGTCTACTCGGCCTCCTTCGTCGAATGGTTCGGCGAGGAAGCGAAGCGCGTCTATGGCGATACGATACCCGAGAACGTGCCCGGTCGGCGCATCGTCGTCACCAAGGAGCCGGTCGGCGTCATCGCCGCGATCACGCCATGGAACTTCCCCTCCGCCATGATCACGCGCAAGGCGGCGCCGGCGCTGGCGGCGGGCTGCACCGTGGTCTGCCGGCCCGCGTCGCAGACACCCTTTTCAGCCACGGCGCTGGCCGAGATCGCGGAGCGCGCGGGCATTCCCGCCGGCGTGTTCAACGTCATCACCGGTTCCGCCGCCGAACAGGGCGCGGAGCTGACCTCCAACCCGATCGTGCGCAAGCTGTCGTTCACCGGCTCGACCGAAATCGGCAAGCTCCTGATGGAACAGTGCGCAGGCACGGTGAAGAAACTGTCGCTCGAGCTCGGCGGCAACGCGCCGTTCATCGTCTTCGACGACGCCGATCTCGATGCCGCGGTCCAGGGCGCGCTGGCGTCGAAATACCGCAACACCGGGCAGACCTGCGTCTGCGCCAACCGCCTGCTGGTGCAGGACGGCGTCTATGACGAATTCACCAAGAAGCTCGTTGCCGCGGTGAAGAAGCTCAAGGTAGGTCCCGGGCTCGAACCCGGCGTGACCCAGGGGCCGCTGATCGACCTCAAGGCGGTGGAAAAGATCGAGGAGCACATTGCCGACGCCGTCGCCAAGGGTGCCAAGGTCGCGCTCGGCGGCAAGCGCCACAGGCTCGGCGGATCGTTTTTCGAGCCGACGGTGGTCACCGGCGCCACGTCGAAGATGCTGTTCGCGCGGGAAGAAACCTTCGGGCCGCTCGCGCCCGTGTTCCGCTTCAAGACCGAAGCCGACGCCATCCGCATGGCCAACGACACGGAATTTGGCCTCGCCTCGTATTTCTACGCCCGCGACATCGGCCGCGTTTGGCGCGTGGCGGAAGGCCTCGAATACGGCATCGTCGGCATCAACGAGGGCATCATCTCGACCGAGGTGGCACCCTTCGGCGGCATGAAGGAATCGGGCGTCGGCCGCGAGGGCTCGAAATACGGCATCGAGGAATTCCTCGAGATCAAGTACCTGTGCATGGGCGGCATCGGCGCTTAGACCGCGCGGATCGCCGCCGCCATGGCCACCTACGACTACGACCTGTTCACCATCGGCGCGGGCTCCGGCGGGGTCCGCGCCGCGCGCCTGGCGGGCGCGCTGGGCAAGCGCTCGGCCATCGCCGAGGACTGGACCGTCGGCGGCACCTGCGTCCACCGCGGCTGCATCCCGAAGAAGTTCTATGTCTATGCCTCCCACTTCGGAGAGGAGATCGAGGACGCGCGCGCCTTCGGCTGGGACGTCGAGGTCCGGGGATTCGACTGGCCGCGCCTCGTCGCCGCCAAGAAGAAGGAGCTGGCGCGCCTCGAGGGGCTGTACGTGCAGAACCTCGCCGGGGCCGGGGTGCGCATCCTGCGCGGCCGCGCCGTGCTGGAGGACGCGCATACGATCAACGTTGCCGGCGAACGGGTGACGGCGGAGAACATCCTGATCGCCACCGGCGGGCGTCCCTATATGCACGAGATCCCCGGTCATGAGCTGATGATCACCTCGGACCAGATCTTCGACCTGCCGGAATTCCCGAAGCGCGTGGCGATCGCCGGGGCGGGCTATATCGCGCTGGAATTCGCCGGTATCCTCAACGGCCTCGGCGCCGAGGTCACGGTCGTCTACCGCCGCACCGGCGTGCTGCGCGGCTTTGACGACGACGTGCGCACGGCGGTGCAGGAGGAACTGGAGGCCAAAGGCATCACCTTCGTTTTCGAGACCGTGTTCGAACGGATCGACAAGAAGCCCGACGGCCTGCACGTGCGCCTGCGCAACGGCGATACGCTGGTCGCCGACCAGGTGCTGATGGCGGCGGGGCGCGATCCCAGCACGAGAGGGCTGGGCTGCGACGCGGCGGGCGTGGCGCTGAACGCACGCGGCGCCGTGGTGGTGGATGAGTATTCCCGCACCACGAAGCCCAACATCTGCGCCATCGGCGACGTCACCGAGCGCGTCAACCTCACTCCCGTCGCCATCCACGAGGCGATGTGCCTGATCGACACCCTATTCCACGATACGCGGACGAAGCCGGACCACGCCGACGTCGCTACCGCCGTCTTCACCCAGCCGCCGGTGGGCGTCGTCGGCCTGACCGAGGGGGAGGCGCGCGAGCGCTTCGGCAACGTCGATATCTACCGCGCCCGCTTCCGCCCGCTCAAGCACACGATCTCCGGCCGGCCCGAGCGCGTGCTGGTCAAGCTGGTGGTCGACCACGCCTCGGACCGCGTGGTGGGCGCGCATATGGTCGGGCTCGACGCGCCGGAGATCATCCAGGCGCTCGCCGTCGCGGTGAAGGCGCGGGTGACCAAGGCCCAGTTCGACGCCACCATGGCGGTGCATCCGACCACGGCGGAGGAGCTGGTCCTGATGTACCAGAAGACGACGAATTGAGCGCAACGGGGAGGGAACCCATGAAGATCGCCTGCGGACTTGGCCTCGCCGCGCTGGTCGCGGTCGCGCCGTCTGTGTCGGTACGCGCCGACGAAACCATGGCCACCGGGGACGTCACCGCGGTCGAACTGCCGATGGCAAGCGCGTCGGCGGACGTGCTGGGCGGCTCGCTCGCCTATCCGGCGGGCACGCCCGAGGTGCGGGCCTACCGCATCACCCTGCCGCCCAAGTCGGCGACTATCCTCCACAAGCATCCGGTGCCGCTCTACGCCTATATCCTGTCGGGCACGCTGGAGGTGGACTACGGCGTCCGGGGGCGGAAGACCTACACCGCCGGGCAGAATTTCCTGGAGGCGGTGGACTGGTGCCACGCCGGGCGCGCGGTGGGGGATGTTCCCGTGGTCCTGATCTCGGTCTATATTGGGGCGGACAAGATCAAGAACACGGTCGCCTGCCCGAACTAGACCGGCGGGCGCGCCGCGAACGCCGGAGGAAACGGTCATGGCCAACAACCCCTTCGTCCCCGCCCCGCGCGGCCGCGCACCCGCGACGCTCGGCCGGCCGGTGGTCGACCCTGCCGCCTGGCGGGCGGAGGAGTTCAGGGACAACCTGTCCTTCGTCTATCAGCTCGCCGAGGACGAGGTGGCGGAAATCGTCGCCGCCGTCGCGCGCGTGGAGAAAAGCGGCATCGCGCTCAAGGACGTCACCCGCGACGAGTTCGACCTGCCGCGCTTCGGCCGGGCGATGGACGAGGCGGTGATGGGCGAGGTCATGGACGGCCGCGGCTTCATCTTCCTGCGCGGCCTGCCGACCGAAGGGCGCAGCGTGTTCCAGAACGCCATCGCCCAGTGGGGGCTCGCGACCTATGTCGGAGAGGCGACGCCGCAGAATGCCAAAGGCCATCTGCTGGAGCACGTCAAGAACGCGGGCGGCGACATCAACGCGCCGACCGGGCGTGGCTACAATTCGGCCAACGCACTGGGCTTCCATGCCGACAGTTGCGACGCGTTTTCCCTGATGTGCCTGCGGGGCGCCCGGGCCGGCGGCGAACACCGCATCGTCAGCTCGATCACCGTGTACAACGAGATGCTGAAGCGCCGTCCCGACCTGGCCGAGGGACTGACCTTCCGCTTCTACCGCACCCGGCGCGGCGAGGTACCGGCCGGCGAGGACCCGTTCTACCGCCAGCCGGTGTTCAGCGTCACCGACGGCTACTTCACCGCGCGCGGCGCATCGAGCACGATCAAGCGCGCCCAGAAGCTCCCCGGTGTGCCGAAGCTGACCGACAAGCAGCAGGAAGCCATCGACTGCTACCAGCATCTGTCGGGCGAGCTGTCGCTCTACATCGACTGGAAGCCGGGGGACATTTCCTTCGTTCTCAATCACGTCGCGCTGCACGCGCGCACGAAATACGAAGACTGGCCCGAGGCCGATCGACGGCGCCACCTGCTCCGGCTCTGGCTCGATCTCAAGGGGCGGCGGCCGATCCACGACGACATCGCGCGCGAGATGACGGGGATCGAGCTGGCGCCGGGCACCGAGCTCAAGACGCCGATGGAGATGACTCCGGTTACGGCGTGACGAGGGCTGCTTTCTTGGGGCGCGCGCAGCGCCTCGATGGATTGGAAAATGTTTTCCCGAACAGGCGTGTTCAGAATAGCCCGTTGCCGGGCGGAACTTTAACGGCGGAGGCGTATTTCGAGCGCTTTCCGGGAATATGAAAAGGGGGCTGAATATGTTGTGGTCGAAAGGTGGCGCGTTGCGTTTTTGCTCAGTTCTTCTTTTGTCGATGGCTGCCTTGGCGATAACAGTGGCACCGGCGCAGGCGCAGGCGCAGTCGGAACAGTCCTTCTACAAGGGCAAGACCATCAACATGGCGGTCGGTGGCGGGCCGGGCGGCGGATACGACTTGTATGCCCGCTTCATGATTCCGCATTACCAGCGCGCCATTCCCGGCAATCCGCGTTTCGTGGCGCAGAACCACATCGGTGCCGGCACGCTGCGTGCGGCGAATTTCCTGTATGAGGTCGCCGCCCCGGACGGGACACACATCGGGACCGTCGGCGGCGGCACGGCCACGGCGGAACTGTTCAAGACCAAGGGTATCCGCTTCGATCCGCGCAAGTACGTCTGGATCGGCAGCCTCAACAGCGAGGTCGGCCTAGTGCTCGCCTATCACACCCAGCCATTCGAAAAATTCACGGACCTTCTGGAGCGGCCCATGATCGTGGGTGGCGGCGGACCGACTTCGGGAAATGTGATCTTTCCGCTGGTGCTCAATCGCGTTCTCGGCACCAAGTTCCAGATCGTGGCGGGCTACGGCAGCACCGGCGAGATCGCGCTCGCGATCGAGCGCGGCGAGGTGCAGGGAACCGGCAGCTATCATTATTCCAGCATCATCTCATCGAAGCCCGACTGGATCCCGAAGAAGGAAGTAAAGGTTCTGGCCCAGCTTGCGCTTGTGAAGCACCCGAAGTTTCCGGACGTGCCTCACGTTCCGGAACTCGCCAAGACCGACGAGCAGCGCGAGGTGCTCGAGCTGGTGTTTGCGCGCCAGCAGATGGGACGCCCGTTCCTGGCGCCGCCCA
Organism: Alphaproteobacteria bacterium; assembly: GCA_009380075.1. Lineage (GTDB taxonomy): Bacteria > Pseudomonadota > Alphaproteobacteria > SMXQ01 > SMXQ01 > WHSO01. The sequence goes on from WHSO01000001.1 coordinate 6,279, forward strand.
AAACGCCGGACAACGTCGCCAAGATTCTCAGGACCTCATTCAACAAGATGCTCACGGACAAGCAGTTTCTCGCCGATGCCGAGAAGCGCCGCATTGACCTGACGCTGCCGATGGCGGGCGAGGAAATCCACGAGCTGATCGAGCGGCTCTACAAGCGGCCGGCGCAGGTGGTGGAAAAGGCGATCGCCGCAAGCGACACGAGCGCGTACCGCAAGAAGGGTAAGAAAAAGAAGAAAAAGAAGAGCGAATAGCGCAGGGGAGCGCACGCGGGCTCCGCCCGCTCGCACCCCGTAGGGGGCTGGCCCGAAGCGGACCACCGGTGGCACCTGCTGCGGATCCGGCTCGGCGCCCCTTTCTTAATATATTGATTTTGAATGAAAAATGCTGACTGCCGCCGACCGTGCGGACCGGCACCGCCTGTGGACAAAACGGTCCGATTGACTGGAATTCCCGGGCGAAGCGGCGTATAAACCGCGCTTCGGGCGGTGGGCGCCCGAGTGGAATGGACGATCTGGAAGCGGACATGGCCGCCAACAAGTGGACACCGTCGAGCTGGCGCTCGAAGCCGATCCTGCAGCAGCCCGAATGGCCTGATGCGGCCAAGCTCGAGGCCGTGGAGGCGAAGCTGTCGAAGTACCCGCCGCTGGTCTTCGCCGGCGAGGCGCGGCGGCTGAAGGATCATCTCGGCCGCGTGGCGACCGGAAAGGCTTTTCTGCTCCAGGGCGGCGACTGCGCGGAAAGCTTCGCCGAATTCCTGCCCGACAACATCCGCGACATGTTCCGCGTGCTGCTGCAGATGGCGGTGGTGCTGACCTACGGGGCGTCCTGTCCGGTGGTCAAGGTGGGCCGCATGGCGGGACAGTTCGCCAAGCCGCGCTCCGAAGATGTCGAGACCCGCGACGGCGTTACCCTGCCGAGCTACCGCGGCGACATGATCAACGGCATGGACTTCACGCCCGAGGCCCGCAGGCCGGACCCGGATCGCATGGTCCAGGCCTACAGCCAGGCGGCGGCGACGCTCAACCTGCTGCGCGCCTTCGCCCAGGGCGGCTTCGCCGACCTGCATCGCGTGCACCGCTGGAACCTCGGCTTCGTCGCGGACAGCCGCCAGGGCCAGAAGTACCAGGAACTGGCGGACCGGCTCGCCGACACGCTGGGCTTCATGGAGGCCTGCGGGCTCACCAGCGAAACCACGCCGCAGATCCGAGAGACCGATTTCTTCACTTCCCACGAGGCGCTGCTGCTGGGCTACGAACAGGCGCTGACCCGCATCGATTCGCTAACCGGCGAATGGTACGACTGTTCCGCCCATATGCTGTGGATCGGCGACCGCACCCGCCAGGCCGATAACGCCCAGGTGGAGTTCCTGCGCGGGGTGCGCAATCCGGTCGGCATGAAGTGCGGCCCGACCCTTAAGCCCGACGACCTGATCCGCAATATCGACCTGCTCAACCCGGACAACGACCCGGGCCGGCTGACGCTCATCGTGCGCCTCGGCGCCGACGAGGTGGGCAACAAGCTGCCGGCGCTGATCCGCGCGGTGCAGCGCGAGGGCCGTGTCGTCGTCTGGTCGTGCGACCCGATGCATGCCAATACGGTGAAATCCTCGACCGGCTACAAGACGCGCCATGTGGATCGCATCCTCAAGGAAGTCCGCGCCTTCTTCGAGGTGCATCAGGCCGAAGGCACCTACGCCGGCGGCATCCATTTCGAGATGACCGGCCAGAACGTGACCGAATGCATGGGCGGCGCCCAGGCCATCGCGGAAACCGATCTGGCCGACCGCTATCACACCCATTGCGATCCGCGACTCAACGCCAACCAGGCGCTCGAGCTCGCGTTCGTGATCGCCGAGATGCTGAAGAAGGAACGTCAGCACAACGGCGCGTCGCGAATTAAGGCTGCTTCCTGACACGGACGTTTTCCGGTGCCTGGGGCTGCGGGGAACGTCTCCGCCGCCGCGCGGACGCGCGGCTACCCCTAAGCAAGACGGTTTTGGCGTATCTGAATTGCATGAGACGACGTTATGAGTAACGGACTGCTGATTGGACTGGCCCAGCTCGATCCCAAGGTCGGGGATCTGGCGGGGAACCTGCGCCTGCTGCGCGAAGCCCGTGCGAAGGGCGAGGCGGCCGGCTGCGATCTCGTGGTCGCGAGCGAGCTTGTCGTCTCCGGCTATCCTCCCGAAGACCTGGTGATGAAGCCGATCTTTCTCGACGCCGTCGCCGACACCGTGCACGAGCTGGCGGCGGAGACGGCGCGCGGCCCGGCGCTGCTGGTCGGCGCGCCGTGGCGGGTGGACGGGCGCTGCACCAACGCGGCGCTGCTGCTGGACGGCGGCAAGGTGGCGGCGGTCTCGGTCAAGCACGACCTGCCCAATTACGGTGTGTTCGACGAAAAGCGCGTCTTCGCCGCAGGGCCATTGCCGCAGACGGTGACCTGCCGTGGCGTCCGCCTCGGTATCCTCGTCTGCGAGGACATGTGGACGGCGGTGCCCGCCCGCGCACTGGCCGAGGACGGGGCGGAAGCCCTCGTCGTCATCAACGGGTCGCCGTTCGAGACCGACAAGCAGGGCGAGCGCCTCGGGCTCGCGGTTGCACGGGTGCGGGAAACCGGCCTGCCGCTGGTCTATGTCAACCAGGTCGGCGGCCAGGACGAACTGGTCTTCGACGGCGGCAGCTTCGCCCTCGACGCGGGTGGGGAAACAGTCCAGCGCCTCGGGGAATTCGAACCGGGCTTCGCCACCCTGCGCCTCGCCCGCCGCGACGGCGCGCTCGCGCCCGAAGGCGGCGCCGTTACCGCCGGGTTCGAGCCGCTGGCGGCGATCTACCAGGCGATGGTCCTTGGCCTGCGCGACTACGTCAACAAGAACGGGTTTCCGGGGGTACTCCTCGGCCTGTCGGGGGGGATCGATTCGGCGATTTCGGCGGTGGTAGCCGCCGACGCCCTCGGCCCCGAGCGGGTGCGTTGCGTCATGATGCCGTCGCCCTATACATCGCGGGAAAGCCTCGACGACGCGGCGGCGCTGGCGCGCAACATGAACCTGCGGCTCGACACCATTTCCATCGGTCCGGCGATGGACGCGTTCGGCACCATGCTCCGGGACGTTTTCGCGGGAACCAACGCCGACACGACGGAAGAAAATATCCAGGCCCGCGCCCGCGGCATCACCCTGATGGCTCTCAGCAACAAGTTCGGCCACATGGTGCTGTCCACCGGCAACAAGTCGGAGATGTCGGTGGGCTACGCCACCCTCTACGGCGACATGTGCGGCGGCTATTCGGTGCTCAAGGACGTCTACAAGACGACGGTCTATGCCCTCAGCAACTGGCGCAATGCCCATGTGCCGGTCGGCGGCCTCGGTGCGCCGGGCACCGTGATTCCCGCCAACATCATCACGCGCCTGCCCTCCGCGGAGCTCAAGCCCGACCAGACCGACCAGGACAGCCTGCCGCCCTACGACGTGCTCGACGACATTCTCTATTCTCTCATCGAGGGCGAGATGGCGATCAGGGACATCGTTGCCCGCGGCCACGACCGCGAAACGGTCATGCGAGTCTGGCGCATGGTCAACATCGCCGAGTACAAGCGCCGGCAGGCGCCGCCGGGGGTCAAGATCACGCGCCGTTCGTTCGGACGCGACCGCCGCTATCCCATCACCAACGGCTTCGCCGGCGACGGCCATGGCATAGGGTGAGGTGGACCCGATGCGGCCGATCTGCTACCCCGTGTATCCCTGTATAGGACGATGAATTTTGAAGGATCGAGGAACGTGACACTGCGCCTTTACAATACGCTGACCCGGAAGAAGGAGGACTTCGTCCCCCTCGACCCCGGCAACGTGCGCATGTACGTCTGCGGGCCGACGGTCTACGACCGCGCGCATATCGGCAACGCACGGCCCGTCGTCGTCTTCGACGTGCTCTATCGCGTCCTGAAGGCGCTCTATCCGCCGCCCGCGCGCGTCACCTACGTCCGCAATATCACCGACGTGGACGACAAGATCATCAATGCTGCCCGCGAAAAAGGCATCGCCATCGACCGGCTGACCGCCGAAACAACGAAGGCCTTCCACGACGACATGGCGGCGCTGGGCGCGCTCGATCCCGACGTGGAGCCGCGGGCAACGGAACATATCGCCCCGATGATCGCCATGATCGGGAAGCTCATCGCGGGGAATCACGCCTATGTTGCCGACGCGCCTTCAAGCAGCGAAGCGGTAGGGCAAAGACAGGCCCACGTGCTGTTCCACGTGCCGTCGATGCCGGACTACGGCCGCCTCGCCAACCGCGACCGGCGGGAGATGATCGCCGGCGCGCGGGTCGAGGTCGCGCCCTACAAGAAGGACCCGTCCGACTTCGTGCTGTGGAAGCCGTCCACGCCGGACCAACCCGGCTGGGACAGCCCCTGGGGGCGCGGGCGGCCGGGCTGGCACATCGAGTGCTCGGCCATGAGCGAGGCGCATCTCGGCGACAGTTTCGACATCCACGGCGGTGGCCTCGACCTGATCTTCCCGCACCACGAGAACGAGATCGCGCAATCGACCTGCGCCCACGGCGGCGCACCCTTCGTGCGCTTCTGGATGCACAACGGCTACCTCACCGTAAACGGCGAGAAGATGGCGAAGTCGGCGGGCAATTTCTTTACCGTGCGCGACCTTCTCGCCAAGGCGCCGGGGGAGGCGATCCGCCTTTTCCTGCTCAAGACCCATTACCGCGCACCTCTCGACTTCACTGACGAATGCCTCAAGGAGGCGAAGTCGAACCTAGATCGTTGGTACCGGGCGCTGAAACTAGCGGATGATCGTCTCCAACTCACTGATTTCCAGAAAAATGCGAGTGCCCTAAATCCCGCTGATCCGTCTCCCGACATTGTTGAGGTGCTCAAAGACGACCTCAACACGCCAATGGCGCTGTCACGGCTAGGCATAGATGCCGACGCGGTATTTGCTGCGGACGCGGCAGATGATTTGAGTGGTCTGCGAATGAACGCTGAAATCCTGCGCGCAAGCGGAAAGCTTCTTGGCATTCTGCAAGACAGTCCCGAAGCCTGGTTCAAACAGGCTCCGCGCGTGTATGATTATGTTGCAAGTGGAGGAATAAAGTTCGGTGCAAGTGTAGAGGTAAAGTTTATTCCGTCTGAAAAGACAATCGTGGATAAAATTAAAGCGCGTGTCCAAGCAAGAAAAAATAGGGACTTCGCGCGAGCCGACGAAATTCGTCAGGAACTTAGTGCCGCAGGCATCGTCCTTGAAGACAAGCCGGATGGTACGACCGAGTGGAGACGCGAATAATGGCTGAAGACAAGCGCGTCTATCTCTATGACTCGACGCTGCGCGACGGGGCGCAGACCCAAGGCGTTGACTTCAACGTCAACGACAAGATCGCCATCGCCCGCGCGCTCGACGACCTCGGCATCGACTACGTCGAGGGCGGCTGGCCCGGCGCCAACCCGACCGACGACGCCTTCTTCGCCGACCTGCCGAAGCTCAAGCACGCGCGCATGACCGCCTTCGGCATGACCCGGCGCGCCGGGCGCTCGGCCGGGAACGACCCCGGCCTCGTCGCGCTGTTCAGCACCGGCGCCCGCGCCGTCTGCATGGTGGGCAAGACCTGGGATTTCCAGGTCAAGGTCGCCCTCGGCATCGACAGGGACGAAAACGTCCAGATGATCGGGGACAGCGTCACGCTGGCGGCGCAGAAGATGGACGAGGTGCTGTTCGACGCCGAGCATTTCTTCGACGGCTACAAGTCCGACCCGGACTACGCGCTTAAATGTGCCTGCACGGCGTTTGAGGCCGGCGCGCGCTGGATCGTGCTGTGCGACACCAATGGCGGCAGCCTGCCCGACGAGATCGAGCGCATCGTCACCGAGGTGGCGAAACACGTGCCGGGCGAACGCCTCGGCATCCATTGCCACAACGACACCGAGAACGCGGTGGCCAATTCTCTCGCCGCCGTCCGCGCGGGCGCGCGCCATGTGCAGGGGACCCTCAACGGGCTGGGGGAGCGCTGCGGCAACGCCAACCTCGTCTCGCTGCTGCCGAGCCTGATGCTGAAGATGGGCTACCAAACGGGGGTCGCGCCGGAGGCGCTGACGCGGCTCACCCATACGTCGCGCCTTCTCGACGAACGCCTCAACCGCGCGCCCAACCGCCACGCGGCTTACGTCGGCAGCGCCGCCTTCGCCCACAAGGGCGGGCTGCACGTCTCGGCGGTGGAGAAGGACCCGCGCTGCTACGAGCACGTGCCGCCGGAAACGATCGGCAACGCGCGCCACATCGTCGTCTCCGACCAGGCCGGGCGCGCGAACCTGGTGTCGCGGCTGCGCGAGGCCGGCATCGCCGTCCCGGCCAACGACCCGCGCATCGGCAAGCTGGTGGAGGAGGTCAAGTCCCGCGAGTATGAGGGCTATTCCTACGACGGCGCCGAGGCGAGCTTCGAGCTGCTGGCGCGCCGGGCGCTCGAGAGCGTGCCGGAGTACTTCCGCCTGACCTCCTTCCGGGTACTGGACGAACGGCGCTGGAACGCGCGCGGCCGTCTGGTGACGCTGTCGGAGGCGACCATCAAGGTCGAGGTCAAGGGCGAGCACACGATGACGGTGGCGGAGGGCAACGGCCCAGTCAACGCGCTCGACAACGCCCTGCGCAAGGCGCTGGCCCCGGCCTACAAGGAGCTCGGGGACATGCGGCTGGTGGACTACAAGGTCCGCATCCTGACCCCGGGGGAAGGTACCAAGGCGGTCACCCGCGTCGTCATCGAAAGCGCCGACGCCGAGGGCCGGCGCTGGTCCACCGTCGGAGTGTCCACCAACGTGATCGACGCCTCGTTCAACGCGCTCAATGACGCGATCACCTACAAGCTCTTCGCCACGGGTGCGCGCACCTAGGCCGCCGAACGCGCGGCCCACCGGCGCGCCCGATCCCGTGCCGCGGCGCCCGCCGCGGTCGCGCCGCGCCGGCAAGGCGGGCGTGGCGGCGCTGCGCGCGGGGGCGGCGGACCAGCCGGTGGTCATCCTCGATCATCCCCAGTTGGGCGAGAACATCGGCTTCGCCGCCCGCGCCATGCTCAATTGCGGGCTTGTTCACCTGCGGATCGTGAAACCGCGCGGCGGCTGGCCCAACGACCGCGCGACCGCAGCAGCGGCCGGCGCCACTTCGGTTCTGGAGGCGGCGCGCATCGCCAACGGTCTCGGCGCGGCGACGGCGGACCTCACCCGCCTTTACGCCACCACGGCGCGCCCACGCGACATGCGCAAGCCGGTGCTGACGCCGCGCGCCGCGGCGACGGAGATCATTGCCGCCGTCGCCGGGGGCGGGCGCGTCGGGATCCTGTTCGGGCGCGAGCGCACGGGGCTCGGGAACGACGACGTCTCCCGCGCCGACGCGATCATCGAGGTCCCGCTCAATCCCGAGTTCCCTTCGCTCAACCTCGCCCAGGCGGTGCTGTTGGTCGCCTACGAATGGCGGCTGGCGGCGATGGGCAAGGCCAACCCGGCGTCGCGCATGGGGGGCAGAGGCGGGACGCCGGCGACCCAGGGCGAGATCGCGGGCCTGTTCGCGCATCTGGAGGGGGAACTCGACGCCGTCGGCTTCTTCTGGCCGGAGGAAAAGGCACCGCGCATGCGGCGGAACCTGCGCACGATGTTCCTGCGCGCCGGCCTCACCGACCAGGACGTGCGCACGCTCCGCGGCGTGGTCAAGGCCCTGGCCGGGGGCCGCAAGGGCCGGGGAAGCCTCGGAAAATCAAAGAGTTCAGGGAAGGGGAGCCGGACCAAGGGGCGATCCGGCCCCGGTAATTGACTTTCCGCCTTCGGCCGCTATAGTGCGCCACTTTCCCGGCCGGGGCCCCTGGGCCCAGCACCGCGTCCAACGGGCGCGGCGCAGGCGGGACAAGAATAACACCAGATCAACTCGGGCACAGAGAGAGACATGAGCAAACGACAGACGTCGAAGCACAAGATTGACCGCCGCCTCGGGGTAAACCTCTGGGGCCGTCCCAAGAGCCCCTTCAACAAGCGCGAAACGGTGCCAGGCCAGCACGGCCAGCGGCGCTTCAAGGTTTCCAACTTCGGCCAGCAATTGCAGGCCAAGCAGAAGCTGAAGGGCTACTACGGCAACATCGGCGAGCGCCAGTTCCACCGCTATTACGTCGAGGCGGTGCGCCGCCGCGGCGACACCGGCGAACAGTTGATCGGCCTGCTCGAGAGTCGGCTCGACGCCGTCGTCTACCGGCTCAAGTTCGTGCCCACGGTCTTCGCCGCGCGCCAGTTCGTGAACCATGGCCACGTGCTGGTCAACGGCAAGCGCGTCACCATCCCATCCTACATGGTCAAGCCGGGCGACGAGATCGAGTTGCGCCAGAAGTCGCGCGAGGTCGGTATCGTGCTCGAGGCCACCGCTTCGGGCGAACGCGACGTGCCCGACTACCTCGAGGTCGATCACAAGGCGATGAAGGGCAAGCTCGTCCGCGTGCCCCAGTTCGCCGAGGTGCCTTACCCGGTGCAGATGGAACCCAACCTGGTCGTCGAGTTTTATTCGCGCTAAGGCGGGGGCTACAGCCGCGAAACGGAAAGGGCCGGCCCGATGGACCGGCCCTTTTCATGTCATGCGTTGCGATCCGCGTGGATGGGGATCTTTCATTCCGCTGCGGGCTTGGCCGAGTCCTCCTCGCCCCAGCGCACGGAGATCGCGTTCAGCTCATCGAGCACGTCGCGCAGCTCTTCGCCCCGCTTGCCCAGACGGTAGCTCACCGTCGGCGGAATCGTCGGCGCGTGATGGCGGGTGATCAGCCCGGCATCCTCGAGCTTCCGCAGGCGGTCGGTCAGCACCTTGGCCGAGATACCGGGGACCTTCCGCTTCAACGCGCCGAAGCGGGTCTCCCCCTCGCTGCGCAGGACCCAGAGGATGTACGTCGTCCACGGCCCCATCAGGAGGCGGAGGAGTGAATCCAGCGGGCATTCGGGGGCACGTTGGCGCATCGGACTTTCCCGTCGGTAAGTGGTTACTAAAATATAACTACTTTACAAAAGAAATCAAGAGCTCCATATAGGCTGTGGTTTCTGAAAGTAACTACTTACGAAAAATAACCACTGTACGCGTCAACATTAGTATGTGCCTGAGGGGGCCAGTGGCTCCGGGCGCCGTCGCGAAAGGAGCAACACCATGACCAACCTCGCCATCGTCTATCACTCCGGCTTCGGCCACACCAAGGTCCAGGCGGAGGCCGTGGCTCTCGGGGCCAGGTCGGTCGAAGGGACCAACGTGGCGCTCATCCCGGTAGAGGAGGCCGAGGCCCACGCCACGGACATCGACGACGCCGATGCCGTCATCTTCGGCGCCCCCACCTACATGGGAAGCGTGTCGGCGCCGATGAAGGCCTTCATGGACTGGAGCTCGAAAGCCTGGGCTGACGGCCGCTGGCGTAACAAGATCGCCGCCGGGTTCACCAATTCCGGCTCGCTCTCGGGCGACAAGCTCAACACGCTCGTTCAGCTTGCAATCTTCGCGGCCCAGCATGGGATGATCTGGGTGAGCCTCGGCCTGATGCCGGGAAACAGTACGAGCACCGGGAGCGCGGACGACCTCAACCGCATCGGCTCCTTCCTCGGTGCCATGGCGCAGTCGAACACCGACGAAGGGCCCGACATCGCGCCGATCGAGAGTGACCGTGACACGGCGGAATACCTGGGCCGCCGCGTCGCCGAGGTGGCGCAGGCGTTGGCGGGCGCAAAGCTGGCCGCATAAAGGGCAATTTTATCCCTCCGGAAAGGGGCCCCGACGGGGCCCCCTTTCGCGTGTGCAACCCGCTAGTTTTCCTTCTTCTTTTTCTTCGCCTTTTTCTTTGCCTTTCCCTTGGCCATCGAGGCCTTGGCGATCGCCAGAATGTCCGGCGGCGTGGCGTAGATTTCGTTCACGAGGCGCTCGACCACCGGGCCCGGGGCGGGATCGACCTCGAGCCGGAGCTTCTTCGCCTCGGCGAGGAACGCGGGGTCCCGGACCGTGTCGTCGAAGGCCTTGCGCCACAGGGCGGTGCGGTCGGGGGGCACCTCCGGCGGCAGGGCGAACGGGTTGGTGACCGCTAGAGTCTGGCCCAGGAACTCGAGCAGCTTGCGGCTCTCTGGCGTCTTCGCGACCTCGGATGCGAGCGGCAGGTCGGGATACCGGGGATGCTTGGTGAGGCCGGTCTGGAACAGGAGGTTGATCTTCTTCTGGGGAATCCAGTCGGGGCGGGTGACGTGGATGCTGTTGAAGCTGACGCAACGGCCCTCGACCTCGCCGCGCTCGAGCGCGAGCAGCACACCCTCGGAGCCCTTGTAGCCGGCGATCACGTGGAATTGCGTGCCGATCGCCGCATTGAGCATGAGCGGCACGGTCGCGGTGCGCGCCGTGACGCCGGTCGCGCCGACGTTGATCGCGATCTTCTGTGCATCCTCGACGGTGCGGACCTTCGATCCCGCCATAGTGTGGCAGGCGTTGGCGTCGTCCGACATGCGGCCGAGCCAGGTGAACTTGCGCACGTCGTAATTGACGTTCTGGTCGCGCAACAGGGGCAGGGTGAGCGGCCCCGCCGCGAAGGTGGCGAAGGTGGTGCCGTCGCGCGGGGCGACGTTGGCGAGCGTCTGATAGACGATGATGCCGCCTCCCGCCGGGTGATTCTGCGCGACGATGGTGGGGGCGCCGGGCAGGTGGCGGACCACGTGGCGCGCGAACAGCCGCCCGGAGACGTCGACTCCGCCGCCGCTGCCGCCGCCGATCAGCAGTGAGACTTTCTTGCCCTTGAGGAAGTCGCCGTCGGCCGCGCCCGCGCCGGCGGCGGGAAAGACGAGCGCGGCGGCGAGGACGGCGGCCACCGCCCGGATGGAGTGGAATGTCGTCATGAAGCTCTCCCTTGTTCTTGTTTCGGGGGATGGACGCCGTTGCTTACGGCGACGCGGCGCTTGGCACGCGGGCATGGTGGCGCTGTGCGGCGCCGGCTACACCGTCCAGTGCAGGCTTTCGGCACCAGGGTCGTAGTCGCGCAGAGACTGGGCGGGATTGCGGTTGACCAGCGGGCGCGCGTACATGGGATGGCGCATGCTGCGCACTTCGTGGTCGAGGGTGTAGACCGCCTTGCCGGTGTCCGGGTCCTTGATGTCCTTGAAGCGGTACTGGTGCGGCCCCGATTCCTGGTAGATCACGCCCATGTCGAACAGGCGCCGGTAGGGGCCGGAAAAATTGGCGATGTAGAACTGGATGTGGTTGCCGTCGTAAGGCACGCGTGGCTTCCTCGTTTCGCGGAAGTAGAAATACTGGTCCTCGCCGACGCCGACCCGGGCACAGGCCGCGCCCTTCCATTCGATCACGTCGACGGAGGCGAGGAAGACCTCGCGGTAGAAGCGGCCGATGCCTTCCGCCGCGCCTTTCGGTATGTCGAACTCGACATAGGCGAGGCCGAGCTTGGTGCGGCCGAAATGCGCCTCGTCCGGCGCGTGGCAGTCGATGCGGTTGCCCCACGGGCAAGTGACCTCGACCGCGTCGTTGGTGGGCCGGTACCTGAACTTCGTGCCCTTGAGCTCGCCCTTGACTTGGCCCAGGCGCTCGAGCAGCGCGTCGCGGTCGGGCAGTACCAGGCCCGTGACGCCCTGCACAACCTGCGGCGACTTGGTCGGCAGGTGGAACTGGCTCTGGCCGACGTTAATCCACATGTTGTTGGTGCCAGTGATCAGGTAGGGATCGCGGGTGAGGCCGAGCCCCGTCACGTAGTACGCCGTCGCCAGGCGCTGGTCTGGCACCTGGACGTTGATGTGGCCGAAATTGACGATATTGCCGAGGTCTTCGCCCGAGCGGTCGAGTGCCTTTGCCTTCATGACGCTTCCTCCGTGCTGGACCGGCCGTTGACGGGGCCGTGTCGATGATACTGGCGACAGGGGCGACGATCGTGGCGGCGGCCTATTCGCCGGTGGATGCCGCGGTCACGGCGACGCCCTTCTGGGCGAAGAGCTCGTGCAGCTCGCCCGACTGGTACATCTCGCGCACGATGTCGCAGCCGCCGACGAACTCGCCCTTGACGTAGAGCTGCGGGATGGTCGGCCAGTTGGAGAAGGCCTTGACGCCTTCGCGGATGTCGCCGTCGGCGAGGACGTCGATGCCCTTGAACTTGACCCCCATCAGCGACAGCACCTGCACCAGGGTCGCCGAAAACCCGCACTGCGGGAAGACGGGGGTGCCCTTCATGAACAGCACCACGTCGTTGGCGTCGATCTCGCCCTGAATCTTCTGGAAAGCCTGATTTTCACTCATGTGATGACCTCTCGGGGCCCGAGAGCGGGCCGGTTAAACGTTTACTTGGCGCTGGTGGTCAGCGCCAGCGCGTGCAATTCGCCGCCCATGCGGCCCTTGAGCGCATCATAGACCAGCTGATGCTGGCGCACACGCGGGAGGCCGGAAAACGCGGACGAGGCGACATGGGCGGCATAATGGTCGCCGTCGCCGGCGAGGTCGTCGATGCGCACCTCGGCGTCGGGCAGGGCAGCCTTGATCAGGCGTTCGATTTCGCTGGCGTCCATCGCCATGGTCGGTCTCCTCGGCCGCGTGGCCGCATTCTAGCGGGCTCAGGCCACGCCGTCGCCCATGTAGGCGGGCAGCCAGCCTTCGAAGGCGGCCTTCAGCTGGACCACAGATATGGTCCCGGCACCCTTCAGTGTCAATTCCGCGCCGCCGGTCCGGCCCAGGACGGTGGCCGGGATTCCGGCCTTTTCCGCCCGTGACACAAGGGCTGGGCCGTCGGCGGTGGTGACCAGGTAGCGGCCCTGGTCCTCGCCGAAGGCGAAGGCGTGCAGCGCCGGCGCCCCCGGCGGCGGCGTGAGCGTGGCGCCGAGACCGGACGCCATCGCCATCTCCGCGGCCGCGACCAGCAGGCCGCCGTCGGACAGGTCGTGGCAGGCAGTGACGGCGCCGGAGACGATCTCGCCGCGCACGAAATCGCCGTTGGCGCGCTCGGCGGCAAGGTCGACCGGCGGCGGCGCGCCGTCGCGCCTGCCGTGCAGCTCGCGCAAATACGCCGAGCAGCCGAGATGCCCCATCGTCGCGCCGATGAGCACGATATCCTCCCCCGCCGCCTTGAACGGCACGGAAGTACGCCGGGAGAGATCGTCGATCAGGCCGATGGCGCCGATCGTCGGCGTCGGCAGGATGCCCTTGCCGTTGGTCTCGTTGTAGAAGGAGACATTGCCGGAGACGACCGGAAAGTCGAGCGCGAGGCAGGCCTCGCGGATCCCCTCGATGCAGTCGGCGAACTGGCCCATGATCTCCGGCCGTTCCGGATTGCCGAAGTTCATGTTGTCGGTGATCGCGAGCGGGCGGGCCCCCACCGCGGTGAGGTTGCGCCAGGATTCGGCGACAGCCTGGGCGCCGCCCGTCTTCGGGTGCGCGCCGCAGTAATGCGGATTGCAATCGGTGGTGACGGCGAGGCCGCGGCCGGTGCCGTGAATGCGGACGACGGCGGCGTCGCCGCCGGGCCGTTCCACCGTGTCGGTCATGACCATGTGGTCGTATTGGTCCCAGATCCAGCGCCGGGAACAGAAGTCCGGGGATGAAAGGAGAGTCTCGAGCGCACCCATGACGCTCGCCGGCGCCGGCACCGCGGCGGCGTCGAGGACCGCGGGCCGTGGCGTCGGGGTGGTCGGCCGGTCGTAGACGGGAGCCGCTTCCGACAGGGGCGCGATGGGCAGGTCAGCGGCGACCGCGCCGCGCGCCTTGAGCACCATGCGCCCGGTGTCGGTCAGGCGGCCGATGACGGCGAAGTCGAGCTCCCATTTCTCGAAGATGCGGCGTGCGATGTCCTCGCGGCCGGGCTTCAGCACCATCAGCATGCGTTCCTGGCTTTCGGACAGCATGATCTCGTAGGGCGTCATGCCGTCCTCGCGCACCGGGACGCGGTCGAGATCGATCTCGACGCCGACGCCGCCCTTGCCCGCCATCTCGAAGGACGATGAGGTGAGCCCGGCGGCGCCCATGTCCTGGATGGCGATGATCGCGTCCTCGGCCATCAGTTCGAGGCACGCCTCGATCAGCAGCTTTTCGGTGAACGGGTCGCCGACCTGCACGGTCGGGCGCCTGGCCTCGGCCGTGTCGTCGAATTCGGCGGACGCCATGGTGGCGCCGTGGATGCCGTCGCGCCCGGTCTTGGAACCGGCGTAGACCACCGGATTGCCGATGCCGCTGGCGGCGGCGTAGAAGATCCGGTCGGCGCGGGCGATGCCGACGGTCATGGCATTGACCAGGATATTACCGTTGTAACCGGGGTCGAAATCGCACGACCCGGCAACGGTGGGAACGCCGACGCAATTGCCGTAGCCGCCGATGCCGGCGACCACACCGCCGACGAGGTGGCGGGTCTTCGGGTGGTCGGGGGCGCCGAAGTGCAGCGCATTGAGGTTCGCAATGGGGCGCGCGCCCATGGTGAAGACGTCGCGCAGGATGCCGCCGACGCCGGTGGCCGCGCCCTGGTAGGGTTCGATGAAGGAGGGGTGGTTGTGGCTTTCCATCTTGAAAACGCAGGCGAGGCCGTCGCCGATGTCGATGACGCCGGCGTTCTCGCCGGGGCCGCAGATGACCCAGGGCGCCGTGGTGGGAAGGCGCCGGAGCCACTTGCGCGACGACTTGTAGGAGCAATGCTCGGACCACATGACGGAAAAGATGCCGAGCTCGGTGATGTTGGGTTCCCGCCCCATGATTTCGAGCACGCGGGCGTATTCCTCCGCGCTCAGGCCGTGGGCCTTGACCACGTCGGGGGTAATGGCGGGCGCGGCGGCGGTCATCCCAGCGCCTCGCTCAGCCCTTCGAACATGGCGCGGCCATCGATCCCTGAAAGCAATTGGTCGGCGAGGCGTTCCGGATGCGGCATCATGCCGAGGACATTTCCCGCCCGGTTGCGGATGCCGGCGATATTGCCGAGCGACCCGTTGGGATTGGCGGCTGCGGTGACCTCGCCATTGGGATCGCAATAACGGAAGGCGACCTGGCCCTCGCCCTCGATGCGCTTCAAGGTTTCCGCATCGGCGAAGAAATTCCCGTCGGCATGGGCGATGGGGATGCGGATCACCTGGCCCGTCCTGTAGCGGGTGGTGAAGGGCGCCCGCGAATCCTCGACCCGCAGATAGACGTCACGACAGATGAAGCGCAGCGACGCATTGCGCATGAGCACGCCGGGCAGGAGCCCGGCCTCGGTCAGGATCTGGAAGCCGTTGCAGACGCCGAGCACGGCGACGCCGGCGGCGGCGCGCTTGCGGACTTCGGTCATGGCCGGGGAATGCGCCGCCATGGCGCCGGAACGAAGGTAATCGCCATAGGAAAACCCGCCCGGCACCGCGATGAGATCGACCCGGGGAAGGTCCGTCTCCCGGTGCCAGACCATGACCGGCGGCGTGCCGGTGATCCGGGCCAGCGCCACCTGCATGTCACGGTCGCAGTTGGAGCCGGGAAAGACGATGACGGCGGACTTCATGCGCGGCTCCCGGCGGTAAAGCGCCGCCACATCGCACGGAAATCACGTATCATCGCGACTATACCTACTGGTCGAGGTCGATCTGGTAGTCTTCGATCACGGTATTGGCGAGAAGTTTCTCGCACATCTCGCCGACCCGCGCGCGGGCGCGCGTGGCGTCGGTCTCGTCGATCTCAAGTTCGATGTATTTGCCCTGACGGACGTCGCCGACCCCGGAAAAACCCAGCGACTTCAGGGCATTGCCGATGGCCTTGCCCTGCGGGTCGAGAACGCCCCGTTTCAACGTGACATGAACGCGTGCACGCATCGCCCTACTGGATCGCCTTGGTGCCCTGAATGTCCGACGGGCCGCTTTCCGGCAGGATGCCGAGGCGGCGCGCCACTTCCTGGTAGGCCTCCTCGACCTTGCCCAGATCGCGGCGGAAGCGGTCCTTGTCCATCTTTTCGTTGGTCTTGAGATCCCACAGACGGCAGGAGTCGGGACTGATCTCGTCGGCGAGCACGACACGCATGTCGTCGCCGTTGTACCAGCGTCCGAACTCGATCTTGAAATCCACCAGGCGGATGCCGATGCCGAGGAACAGGCCCGACAGGAAATCGTTGATGCGGAGCGCCATGTTGACGATTTCGTCGAGCTCCTGATGCGTCGCCCAACTGAAGCAGGAGATGTGCTCCTCGCTCACCATCGGATCGCCGAGGGAATCGTTCTTCAGGTAGTATTCGAGGATCGAGCGCGGCAGCATGGTGCCTTCCTCGATGCCGAGGCGCTGGGACAGGGTGCCCGCGGCGACGTTGCGCACGACCACCTCGAGCGGAATGATCTCGACCTCCCGCACCAGCTGCTCGCGCATGTTGAGCCGCTTGATGAAATGGGTCGGGATGCCGATTTCGCCCAGCCGCACCATCAGCAGCTCGGATATGCGGTTGTTGAGGACACCCTTGCCGGTGATGGTACCCTTTTTCTTGTTGTTGAAGGCGGTGGCGTCGTCCTTGAAGTACTGGACGATGGTTCCGGGCTCGGGCCCCTGGAACAGAACCTTGGCCTTGCCTTCGTAGATTTGTTTACGGCGGTTCATGGCAGGCCTTGCAGAGGTGACACCGGCGCAGGGCGCCGGGAACGAAACGAAGCAGATGTATAGCATAATGCGGGGGCGAGTCCACGCCGCCCCGGCCGGCCGGCCCCCAATATTTTGGGGCTGTCACCGCGTTCAGAACCCTACATCCTGATACGGCGCGGTTCCCGGGCGCCCCGGGCAGAACCGCCAGATCGGCCGCGCCGCGACGCCCGGCGCGGGCAGGGCGATCAGCGATCCCGACACCGTGCCGTAACCGTCGATCGGGGCCATGGCCATGGCCCCGCGAGGCCCGGCGTCCGGCGTGGATTCGGTGGACGCCATCAGGGTTTCCCAGTCGCCCCAGTCGTCGGCGGCGGGGTCGGGGTCCGCGGTTGCCTTGAGGCGTGGCAGGTAGGCCCGGATGCGCGCATGGCTCATGTCGTTCATTTCGCGTGCGGTGATCATCGAATGGCCCGCGGCCACGGACTTGACGACGATAGAGCCGTCGCCGGCGGACCGCAGCCACGCCGCGTCGCGGTTGTCGGCGACGATCAGGTTGAACGGGCGATAGGCGGTGCCGTCGAGGCCCTTCAGATCGCGGATGGCAAGGGACGCGTCGGCGTGGTCGAGCGCCTCCAGCACGATCTCCCCGCGCGAGCGCTTGCCCGCGGCCGGGCCCAGTGCGCCTTCCCGGTTCATGATGGCGACGACGACGCCGGTATCGTTGATGCCGAGCCAGGATCCGCCGGCCAGTTCATCCAGCCCGGCCACCACGTCGGGCCGATCCGGCCAGTGGCGCCCGGGCGGTCGCCAGGGCCGGTCGGCCATTTCATCGCGGTTGGTGGCGAGAAGGAGCGGCCAGTCGTGGCCGGGACGATGCAGAATGACGACCGTGCACATAAACTTTCGATACCATCACTGGGCCTGTCTCGCTATAAGAATGGCATCACGACAAAACGGACGCCAGATCCCCCTCACGGAAGCCAGGAGTTACGTCATGAGCAGTTTTGACAATCGGGAAAAGGGATTCGAGGCCAAGTACAAGGTCGATCAGGAGACGCAATTCAGGATCACGGTCCGGCGCAACAAGCTTCTCGGCGAATGGGCGGCGGGCCAGATGGGTCTCGCCGGCGATGCCGTGGCCGCTTACGCGAAGGACGTGGTTGCCGCCGATTTCGACCGGCCCGGCGACGACGACGTCATCGAAAAGGTTCTCGCCGACCTGTCGGCCAAGGGCGTGAAACTGGGCGCGGCCGACATCAAGAAAAAGCTCGAAGAGCTTCAGTCCGTCGCCCGCGCCGAGATTGTCGGGGTGCAGAAATAGGCGGCATCGCGACCGAGATACGCGTTGCGTCCTGCCCCGGCTCGGCCGGGGCATCTTTTTTGGGCTATTTCGGCGACCGTCCCGCTGGGGGCGGGCATGATGACAAGTGGCGGCTGTCTTCCATCCGTCACGCGGTTTCGCGGGGGTCTTCCGCTTCCGAATGACGGTTCCCCTCGGACGAGGTCACGAACGCCAGCGCCGCGGACGGGCGCGGGAATTGGCGGTGCCAGGTTTGCCTCGGCACGATCAGGATGTCGCCCGCCGCCATCACCGTGATCGTCGCCGGGCCGCCTTCGGTGGGCAGCAACGTCACCTCGACCTCCCCCTCGACGAGACAGAGCAATTCGTCGTCGGGATGCCATTCCCACGGGGTTTGCCCGGAGAACCGGACCATGCCGAGCAGGCATTGGTTGAAGGAGCCGAGCATTCGCATCGCGGCGAAGGCTTCTTCCTCGGTCGTGTCCGGACCGATGCGGAGCTCCGGCAGCTCGCGCGCGAGGGTGCGAATGCGGTGCGGGTCCATGCCGTCAGGCGCCGAACACGCGGGCGAAGATCGTGTCCACGTGCCTGGTGTGGTAGCCGAGGTCGAACAGCTCAGTCACTTCGGCGGGCGTCATTCGGGCCGTGACCTCCTTGTCCGCCTTGAGGTTGGCCTGGAAGTCGCCGCCTTCCTCCCACGCCTTCATGGCGCTGCGCTGCACGGCGGCATAGGCGTCCTCGCGGCTCATACCCTTCTGGGTCAGCGCCAGCAGGACGCGCTGGGAATGCACCAGCCCGCCGAGCCCGTCGAGATTCTTCTTCATCGCATCGGGGTAGACGACGAGGCGGTCCATCATCGAGGTCAGGCGCGCGAGCGCAAAGTCCAGCGTGACCGTGGCGTCGGGCGCGATCATGCGCTCGACCGAGGAATGGGAGATGTCGCGCTCGTGCCACAAGGCGACGTTCTCGAGCGCCGGCGCCGCCGCCGCGCGCACGATGCGGGCGAGGCCGCACAGGTTCTCCGACAGCACGGGATTGCGCTTGTGCGGCATGGCCGAGGAACCTTTCTGTCCCGGCGCGAAATATTCCTCGGCTTCGCGCACCTCGGTCCGCTGCAGGTGACGCACTTCCGTGGCGAGGCGCTCTATTGACGAGGCGATCACCGCCAGCGCGGTGAAGAACGTCGCATGGCGGTCGCGGGGGATGACCTGGGTGGACACCGGCTCGACCGCGAGGCCCATCTTCTTCGCGACATGCGCTTCGACCCGCGGGTCGATGTTGGCGAAGGTGCCGACGGCGCCGGAAATGGCGCAGGTGGCGATCTCCTTCTGCGCGGTCGCCATGCGCTCCCGGTTGCGGGCGAACTCGGCATAGAAGCCCGCGAGCTTGAGCCCGAAGGTCGTCGGTTCGGCGTGGATGCCGTGGCTGCGGCCGATGCACGGCGTCATCCTGTGTTCCATGGCGCGACGACGGAGCACCGCCAGCAGCTCGTCGAGGTCGGCCAGCAGGATGTCGGAGGCCTGCGTCAACTGGACCGCAAGGCAGGTGTCGAGCACGTCGGACGAGGTCATGCCCTGGTGGACGAAACGCGCCTCCGGGCCCACGTGCTCGGCGAGATTGGTCAGGAAGGCGATGACGTCGTGCCGGGTCTCGCGCTCGATCTCGTCGATGCGGGCGATGTCGAAGGCACCTCGTTCCCACACGGCGCGGGCGGCCTCCCTGGGGATGACGCCGAGCTCGGCCTGCGCGTCGCAGGCATGGGCCTCGATCTCGAGCCAGATGCGGAACTTGTTCTCCGGCTCCCAGATGGCGGTCATCTTCGGGCGGGCGTAGCGGGGGATCATGGCGTCCTGTGGCGGCGGCGGTGGCAGGTCATCGAGGCGGCGCAGTTTACATCAAACCCGCCGGTTTGGAACCGCGATGCCAAAGTGGGCAGGGGCGTTCGCCGCGATGCGTTGGACCCGCCTGTCCGCTTGCGTTACGCTTGCGCATGTTCCGGACAGAACGGCAAGACCTGCGGTGAGCAACGATTCCCGGCCCAGCCCCGACACGATCCGCCGCCTGGCGACGCTCTACAACCAGGGGCGGCATGCGGAAGCGGAGGCCGGCGCGCGGGACCAGTTGGCCCGTCATCCCAGGGCCGTCGCGCTGTACGACATTCTCGCCGCGGCGCTCGCGGGCCAGGGCAAGATTGCGTCGGCGGTCGAAACCTGCCGGGCGGCGATCCGGATCAAGCCCGATCACGTAGAAGCCTTCAGCAACATGGGGACGGGACTCAGGACCCTGGGGCGACTGGACGAGTCCGTCGCCGCCTGCCGCGAGGCGCTGCACCTCAAACCCGACCACGTGGAAGCGCGCAACAATCTGGCCATCGCGCTGCAGGGGCTCGGCCGCCTCGACGAGGCGATCGAGAACTACCGCGCGGTCATCCGCGCGGCGCCCGATTTTGCCGCCGCCCACAGCAACCTCGGCGCCGCGTTGCGCGCCAAGGGCGATCTCGTTGCCGCGATCACGAGCTACCGCGCCGCGGTACGGCTTGCGCCGAAGTTCGCCGCCGCGCACAGCAACCTCGGCGTCGCCTTGCGCGAGCGCGGCCAGATCGAGGACGCCGTGGCGAGCTGCCACACCGCCGTCGAGCTGCGCCCCGACTATGCCGAAGGCCACAACAACCTCGGCGTCGCCCTGCGCCAGTCGGGGCGGTTCGACGACGCGGTGGCGAGCTACCGCCGCGCGATCGAGCTGCGGCCGGACTATGCCGAGGCGCACAACAACCTCGCCAACGCCCTGCGCGACCTGGGCAGGGTGGACGATGCAGTGGCGTGTTACCGGGAGGCACTGCGCCATCGGCCCGATCACGGCGGCGCGCGGCATATGCTGGCGGCGCTCACCGGCGAAACGACGAAGACGGCGCCGGCCGAATATACCGCGGCGCTGTTCGACGGCTACGCGCCGGATTTCGATCGGCACCTGGTCAAGGCCCTCAAGTACGAGGTGCCCATGCGGCTCGCCGATCTTCTGCGCCGGACTATCGGCGACGACGCGACCTTCGAGCACGCCATCGACCTCGGCTGCGGCACCGGCCTGTCCGGCGAGGCCTTCCGGCCGTTCGCCCGCCATCTTGCCGGCGTCGACCTTTCGGGCGAAATGATCAAGCGGGCGCGGGAAAAGGGCATCTACGAGGACCTCGCCCAAGGCGATGTCGTCGCTTTCCTTAATGGCACGAGGGAACGTTTCGATCTCTTCGTCTGCACCGACGTGCTGATCTACGTCGGCGACGCGGCGGATATCTTCGCCGCCAGCGCCGCCGCCGCCGCGCCGGACGCGGTGTTCTGCGTCTCGACGGAATTCTTCGACGGCCAGGGCTACGTGCTGCGGCCGAGCGGGCGCTACGCCCATGCCGACGCCTACATGCGGGACGTTGCGGCGGCACACGGTTTCATCGAGATCGCCCGCGAGAACACCACGATACGGGAAGAGAAGGGCGGCGCGATCGAGGGGCGGCTGCTCCTGTTCCGCCTCAACGGCCCGGCTAAAGCAGCCCCCGGCTCTTGAAGCTGACGTGGCCCTTGCGGCCGATGATGACGTGATCGTGCAGCGCAATGCCGAGGCGCACGGCGGTGTCCCGTATTTCTACCGTCATCTCGATATCGCCGGCCGACGGCGTGGGATCGCCGGAGGGGTGGTTGTGCACGAGGATGAGCGCCGACGCGCCGAGGTCGAGAGCCCGCTTGACCACCTCCCGCGGGTAGACGGGCGTGTGATCCACGGTGCCGGTCGCCTGGACCTCGTCGGCGATCAGCGCGTTCTTGCGGTCGAGGTACAGCACGCGGAATTGCTCCCGCGTCTGGCGCGCCATGGCAGCATGGCAGTAGTCGAGCAGCTGCCGCCAGGAGCCGAGAACCGGCTTGCCGATCAGGTCCGTCCGCGACAGCCGCAGGGCGGCGGCCTGCACCACCTTGAGCGCGGCGACGGCGGAGTCCTTGGCGCCGGCGACCTTGCGAATTTCATCAGGATCGGCGGCGATCAGTTCGGCGAAGGAGCCGAAGCGGCGGATCAGCGCCTTGGCCAGCGGTTTCACGTCACCGCGCGGCTGGGCCATGAACAACAGGAGCTCGACGAGCTCATAGTCCGGGAGGCTGCTTCCGAAGTCCTTGAGGAAGCGCTCGCGGAGCCTTTGGCGATGGCCGAGGTAATGGGGCTTTTCGTCCGCCACCGCGCACCGCCATCCGCGTCAGACCGGATACGGCGGGCAGGTGTATCCTGCGGGGGACAGGGTGAACACCTCGCATCCATGTGCGGTCACCCCAACGGTGTGTTCGAACTGTGCGGACAGCGAGCGATCCTTGGTGACCGCCGTCCAGCCGTCGGCAAGGATCTTCACGTCGTAGCGGCCGGCGTTGATCATCGGCTCGATCGTGAAGATCATGCCCTCGCGCAGCGACAGGCCGGTTCCGCGCTCACCGTAATGCAGCACGTTCGGGGGCTCGTGGAAAATCCGCCCGATTCCGTGGCCGCAGAAGTCGCGCACGACGGAAAAATGATGGGATTCGGCATGGCTCTGTATCACGTGGCCGATGTCGCCGAAGGTCCGACCGGGCCGGATAATGTCGATGGCGCGCATCAGGCATTCATAGGTGACGGTAACGAGGCGCCGCGCCCGCAGCTTGGGCTCGCCGACAAAATACATGCGCGAGGAATCGCCGTGCCAGCCGTCGACGATCGGGGTCACGTCGATGTTGACGATGTCGCCCCTCTGCAGCCGCTTGGCCGAATCCGGAATGCCGTGGCAGACCACGTGGTTGACCGAAGTGCAGATGGACTTCGGGAAACCCCGGTAGTTGAGCGGCGCCGAAACCGCGCCGCGCGCGGCGGTCCAGTCGGCGCAGAGGCGATCGATTTCCTCCGTGGTGACGCCGGGCTGCACGTAGGGCGTGATGTAGTCGAGCAGTTCCGCAGCCATGCGGCCGGCCTTGCGCATGGCGGTGAAGTCCTCCCGCCCGTGCAGAGTGAAAGGCGGCGCGCCGGCGCCGGAACGCGGCCGCGACGGGACATCGGCGGGACGGGGTTGGTAGGGATGAAACTCGTTCATGGCCTCAAGATATATCGTGCGGCGATGCCGCGCCGCAGGAATTTATGCAACCGTGGATATGCACCCGTTAAATAGTGATCCGCAGCGGTTTTACCAGCCGGATGCCGGTGGTGCGGATCGTGCAGGTGTAGCACAGCAGCTCGACGCCCCGGCGGCGGGCCAGGGCGAGGGCCTCGGCATAGGCCGGGTCGATATCGCCGGCGATGGTGAAGGCATTGCAGTCGGCCCGCTGCACCACGTAGAGCATGACCGCGCGGCATCCCGCTGCGGCCATGCGGGCAAGCTCCTGCAGGTGACGGGTGCCGCGCGCCGTCACCGAATCCGGGAACGCCGCCAGGGGGCCGCGCTTGAGGTGCACGTTCTTGACCTCGACGTAGCAGTCCTCGCGGCTCCCGTCCGACAGCACGAAGTCGACGCGGGAATTGGTGCCGTAGCGCACCTCGCGCCGGAGCCCGGCATAACCCGCCAACTCGGGAATGATGCCGAGGCCGAGTGCTTCTTCCACCAGCCGGTTCGGCAGCCCCGCGTTGATGCCGACGAGGTAGCGGCCGACGCGGGCGAGCTCCCAGCTCCACGCCAGCTTGCGCTTTGGATTGTCCGATTTCGACAGCCAGATCTCGAGCCCCGGATCGGCCAGTCCCGTCATCGCCCCCGGATTGGCGACATGGGCGGTGATCGTCTCCCCGGTCGCCAGCGTGACGTCGGCGAGGAATCGCTTGTAGCGCCGGACCAGCCGGCCGCGCGCGAGGGGCGGAGAGAACTTCATGGCGGAAGGAACGTAGCGGCGGTTCGGGCACGATGCAATCGCGCCGCGCAGGGGTTCGCCGGGGGGCCGACGGCGCCGCGGTCAGTCGTTGCCGGGCTTCACGAACTGGGCGGCGAAGTCGTCCGCGGGCAACGGCTTCGAGAGGAGGTATCCCTGAACCTCGTCGCAGCCGATCTTGCGCAGGAACCTGAGCTGCTTCTCGGTCTCGACGCCCTCGGCGACGACCTTGAGACGCAGCGCATGGGCCATGGCAAGGATCGCACGCACGATCGCGGCATCCTCTGGGTTTTCCGTGACCTCGCTGATGAACGCCCGGTCGATCTTCAGCGCATCGAGCGGGAATCGCTTGAGGTAGCCGAGGGACGAATACCCCGTGCCGAAGTCGTCGATCGATACGCTGATGCCCATGTTATGGAGCAGGCTGAGCGTCACCACCGCGTCGTCGGGATCGTGCATCAGGCAGCTCTCGGTAATTTCGAGCGCCAGGTACCGGGCATCGAGCCCGGACGACCCCAGCGCGTCGGTCACCGTCTTGAGGATCCGTTCCTGATGCAGCTGCCGGCTCGACAGGTTGACGGACACGATCATCGGCTTGCCGCCGGAATCGATCCACGCCTTGTTCTGGCGGCACGCCTCGTTCAACACCCATTCGCCGATGGGCACGATGAGACCGCTTTCCTCGGCGAGGGGGATGAAGCGGACCGGCGGGATGAGGCCCAGCTCCGGGTGCTGCCAGCGGACCAGCGCCTCGAAGCCGAAAATCTCGCCGCTGGCGCATTTCATCTGCGGCTGGTAGTGCAGCACCAGCTCGTTGCGTTCCACCGCGCGCCGCAGGTCGTTTTCGAGCGCCATCCTTGCGACGGTCGCCGCATTCATGCTGGAGGCATAGAACTGGAAGTGGTTGCGCCCCTTTTCCTTCGCCCGGTACATGGCGACGTCGGCGTTTGTGATGAGCGCGTTCTTGTCGAGGCCGTCGTTCGGGAACAGGCTGATACCGATGGACGCCGTAACGAAGACTTCGTGCCCGTCGATGACGAAAGGCGTGCTCAGCTTGCGCAGGATCTTCGTTGCCGCCTTGGCCGCATCCTGGGCGCCCCTGATTCCGCTGAGGACGACGACGAATTCATCGCCGCCGAGGCGCGCGAGCGTGTCGCTGTCGCCGATGCAGGTCTGGACCTCGGCCGCAACCCGGCACAGGAGCTTGTCGCCGAAGTCCTGGCCGAGGCTTTCGTTGACCAGCTTGAAGCGGTCGAGGTCGAGCAGCAGCAGGGCGACATTCGATTCCTGGCGGGTGGCCGTGGCGATGGACTGGGTCAGGCGGTCGAGCAGCAGCTCGCGGTTGGGAAGGCGCGTCAGCGTATCGTAGTTGAGCATCGCCTGCAGGCGCTGCTCGGTGCGCTTGCGCTCCATGGCGTAGCGGACCGAGCGGACGAGCGCATGGCCGTCCACCTCCTCGCGCACGAGGTAGTCCTGCGCGCCGGCATTCAGCGCATCGACGGCGAGACGCTGGTCGTCCTCCGACGACAGGATGATGATCGGGACCTCATCGAGGAGCTCGATGACGCCCGTGAGGGAAGTGGAGGCGCGGTCGTAGCCCGCGTCGATATTGAAGATCACCGCGTCGTAGGTGAAATCCTTGACGGCGCGCGCGGCCTCGGCGAGCCCGGCGATCGTGTTCACGTTGCTGCCCGTGGCGCCGCCTTCGGCGACCAGGGATTCGATGTCGCGCAGGGCGTCCGACCCGCCGCCGAGAAGCAGGATCGAAAGGGGCGACCCCGGCTCCGCGGCCGGGGCGGAGGCGGGTTTCGGCGCGACCGGCGTGCGCGGCTTGCGGACAGGAGTGATCATACGGTTGACGCGGCCCTTGGCTTAGGCTTCCGTCCCGGGCGTCGGGGCGGTAAAAGCGGTTGCTGTTGCGGCCCGGTCCGTCCGGGCGATACGTCCTGCGGGTCCGCCTGCGGCACCGGGCCGTTCGCACGATCCCGTCGCATCGAATTTGAATCGAATTCCGCCGTAGTTTTCCGAAATCCGATTCACGGCCTCCCCCCACGGGAAATAACCCACGCCGCAGGTTGGCATTGAATAGGTTTCCATTTGCTTAAGATTCCATACACCTGTGATCGGCGGAGGTGTGGAAACGGCTGTTTCCGCCGCGTTTCCGGGGCTACTAATGGGGCCGACCCAGGGGTAAGGAACGGCATGGGACGGGACGCATGAGCGGTGAAGACGGCATGGCCGGCACGGCGGGGGGCACCGATGCCCCCCGCGTGGTTACGGCGGCGCTGGTCATCATCGGCAACGAGGTGCTGTCCGGGCGCACCCGCGATGCCAACACGGCGTATCTCGCAGAGCGGCTCAACGTGCTGGGCGTGCGTCTGCGCGAAGTGCGCATCGTGCGCGACATGTTCGAGGCCATCGCCGGCGCGGTGAACGAGCTCAGGGCGGAGAACGACTACGTCTTCACCACCGGCGGCATCGGCCCGACCCACGACGATATCACGGCGGAGGCCGTCGCCCGCGCCTTCGGCCGCCCGCTGGTCGCCCATCCCGAAGCGTTGGCCCGGCTCGAGCGTCATTACGCGGCGGGCGACTTCACCCCCGCCCGCCGGCGCATGGCCAATACGCCCGAAGGCGCCGTGCTCATCGACAACCCGGTCAGCGCCGCGCCCGGCTTCCAGGTCGAGAACGTCTTCGTCCTGGCCGGGGTGCCGCGCATCATGCAGGCGATGTTCGAGAGCGTGCGCCACCGCCTCGTCGGCGGCGAGCCGCTGATTTCCCGCACCGTGCGCTGCAACCTGCCCGAGGGCCGTATCGCCGGGCGCCTGGCCCGGCTGCAGGACGACTTTCCCGACCTCGAGATCGGCAGCTACCCGCACATGCACCAGGCGGGCCCCAGCGTGCGCCTGGTGCTGCGCGGCACCGACGCGGTGCGCCTCGCCGCCGCGGTGGCGGCTCTCACGACCCTCATCGCCGAGCTCGGCGGCAGCGCCGAGGAGATCGACGTCATCTCAGGCTGATAGGGATGGGCGCGGAACCGGCGGAGATTCCCGTCCTCGGCGGTGGGGTTTACCGCCGCCGGATGCGGCGGGTGCGTCAGGATATTGCCGCCCAGGGCGGCAGGCCCCCTACCGCCGCCGGTAGCGGCGGTGCTCGACCATCGTGCCGACGATGCGTCCGGGGTTGGCGGCGTCGATGTGCAGCACCGGCCAGTCCTCGTTCAGCGGCACCAGGTCGATGACCGGCTGGCCGGCGGCGTCGCTGCCGCGCGGGCGGAATTTCTTGAACGTCGCCTCGTCCTCGCGCTCCAGCTTGGCGACCACGTAGTCGCCCGGCTGCGGCGTCGCGTCGGGATCGACGATGATCTTGTCGCCGTCGCGGAATTCCGGCTCCATGCTGGTGCCGCGCACCACCAGGGCGAAGCTGCCGCCGCCGGCGCTGCGCTCGGTCACCAGCAGCTCCATGCCGCGGCCGGGGGGGTAGGGGTCGGTCACCGTGTCCCAGGTCCCGGCGGCGACGTAGTCGATCACCGGCACCCCGCGCCCGCGCGGCCCCGGCGCCGACCCCGAAGCCTCACCGGGCGCCGCGGGGCCGGCGCCCTCGTTCTCCCCGGTCAGCCACGATACCCAGACCCCCAGCGCGTCGGCGGCGCGCTGCAGGTGGGCGAGGCTGGGCGAGGTGGTGCCGTTCTCCCACTGGGCGATGGCGGCGCGGCTGACGCCACAGAGCCGGCCCAGCGCCTGCTGGGTCAGGTGCGCCCGTTCGCGGGCGTCGCGGATGCGGGGGCCGAGGACGTTCATGGCTTCCCGATTATGTTAGTTTTGCTGACCCATGTCACGGGAAAACTTGACAATATACGTTAGTATAAATTACCTTTGCTCGTACCCGCAGCACGCGTCTTCGTGCTGCGGAGACGGTTCGGAGGGAGGAATTATTCGATGACAAGCGACACACGCAGGATTGCCGGCACAGGGGTGGAAGCGGGGACGGAGTCCCATCTCTGGGGCGCGGCGGAGGTCCGCGCCCGGCTGAAGGAGGCCGCCGCCGTTCTGCGCGCGCTGGCGCTCGGCCTGCGCGACCGGCCCGCGGGGCTGATGGCGCACTGGCCCGACGTGGTGCGCCAGGGGTTCGAGGCCTACGGCTACGACAGCGTCCGCCTGCGCCCGCCGACGCCGTCCCCGGCGGCGGTCAGCCGCGCCGACGCCGCGGTGCTGTGGCTGCTGTGGCTCGAGGACGCGCCCCGGCGCATCGCCTGGGCCCGGGCCTCGGGTATCCCCTGGCGGCGGCTGGAGGACCTCGACGGCCGTTCCCACACCACGCTGCGGCGGGTGGAGGGGGAGGCGCTGGCCGCGATCTGCCGCCGCCTCAATGCGTCCCTCGCGCCGGAAGCGGCCATCGCCGCCGCCTTCGCCCAGGGTGTGCAGGCCCGGCGCGAATCCCCGGATCGGGTGACGACGAAAGACAGGTTGACAAAGTTTAGAAAATAACGTAAGTATATCTATACAATCGAGGCGGATCGCGAGCATCCCAAATAGCGTTGCCGGTCGGTGGCGTCCACAGGAACTACAAGGCCAGAAATTCTGGGATTTCAGCCAGAGTGAAGAAACACTCTGGACTGCCGCTACAAAATGTTGTGTTATGCCCACTTAGACAGTTGCTGTGAATTCTGTGGATAACTCAAAATTCTGTTAAGGAATCAGCAACTTTCGGGAGGCAAAATCGTTTAAGAGATGTGAAGAGTGGCTGGTGGAGGTGCCGGGAATCGAACCCGGTCGCGACCCCTGGGCAGAGGACACTGGGCTCCCAACCCTCACCCCCACCAACCATAGGCAGCAGCGTGGGGTGGCTCACGCTACCGGCGGGTGCAGCTTGCTGCACGCCGCTCCAGTTCAGCACCCGGAAAGGTAACATTTGGGCGACCCCTGGCAGGGCCGTCCACCCACTGAACTTCGTATCCGCTTGCACGGAATTTGATCATTCTATGTCGCGTCTAAGTCGAACACCATGCAAATGTTGCGTCTCCCGCGCCCTCGGTATACTAGTTATAGGGTCAGCGTGACGAAAGTGCGTAAACCTCTCAAAACACTGGTTTCTTCGAGAGATAACTTGCAGCGCTCAAGACGCTGCCAAGTCCCACCATTCAACAGAAATCTACAAAAAACTAAAACTGGTGGCAGTCGCCGCCAGGTTACGAGAACCTAATCAGAGCGTTATTTGCTCTTCTTAGGTGTCGGCTTGATGGTCTCAACAACCGCAGTGGATTTGCGGCCCTGTGCCACCTTGACCGGAATGAAACGCCCATTACGGGCGTCACGTCCAATCTTTGTAGCCATCCTCATCACCTCCGTTCCCGGGCCGGTTGCCCGGCGTTAAAGGCTCGGCCCGGAAAGGCGTAAAGGACGGCGACTGCCGAAAACATGGATTACATAATTCAGGGGAAAGTGTAAACCGAATGTTCCCGTTATGTTTCCACAGGGAAAACTGCTACCAATCCCTTGAATGATTTGCCATTCCAGCAGAATGCTCGAAATTTACGGAGCCGACTTTTCCACAAATTTTAGGTGCCATTCAAGCTAGCCCCGCTCCGGCGGGGTTTTTTGTAGCCGCTGACCGCACGGAGGTTCCCATGCCGCCACCCCGCACCGGCAAATGGCGACGCGCACGCATGCCCAAAAACCCGGGCGGGCCGCCGCTCATCTGGATCACCAACAAGACGATTGCCAGGCAACTCAAGAACGCGAATTGCAGCATCGTCGCCGTATTGGCGGACATTGCTCGCGACAAGAAGGTCGACGCCGCGCTCCGTTTCCGCGCGGCCGACCGCATCGCTTCGCTCCTGTTCATGCCCCACGAAGGCGAGCGGGAGGGCACAGACGGGACCGCGGACGTCGCCGGGATCATCTCCAACAACTGGCGCCGTGACGAGATGGGCCAGTTCATGAGTCCCGACGATGCCGAACGATCGGACGAAGCGCGCGAAGGCGACGGCATCGATTCGCCGTCCGACACCGCCGTATGAGGTTTGAAGCTCACGCCGACGACGCCGCGCTCGCCCGCGCCGTCGCCGCCTGCCGGGACGATCCGCTCAAATTCGTCGAGACGGTGTTCCCCTGGGGCGAGGGGGCGCTGGCGCGCGAGACGGGACCCGACGACTGGCAACGCGAACTGCTCGCCGCGGTGCGCGACGCGCTGCGTGCCGGCAAGGGCCCGGCGCGCTTCGCCGTCGCCTCGGGCCACGGGGTCGGCAAGACGGCGCTGTCGGCCTGGCTGGTGCTGTGGTTCATGGCGACCCGCGACCACCCCCAGGTGGTGGTCACCGCCAACACGGCGGCGCAGCTCCGCAACAAGACCTGGCGCGAGCTCGCCAAGTGGCACCGGCTGTGCCGCGTCGGCCACTGGTTCGAGTGGACGACCAACCGCTTCGCCTTCCGCCAGCACCCGGAGACCTGGTTCGCCGCCGCGGTGCCGTGGTCGCGCGAGCGGCCGGAAGGCTTCGCCGGCACCCACGACCGCCACGTCTGCGTCGTCTTCGACGAGGCTTCCGCCATCGCCGAGGAGATCTGGGACGTGACCGAGGGCGCCATGGTCACCGAAGGGGCCATGTGGTTCGCCTTCGGCAACCCGACCCGGGTGAGCGGCCGCTTCCGCGAATGCTTCCGCCGCTTCCGCCACCGCTGGCGCACCGTGGCGGTCGATTCGCGCACCGCCCGCAAGGCCGACAAGGCGCAGATCGCCCGCTGGGTCGAGGATTACGGCGAGGATTCGGATTTCGTCCGTGTCCGCGTGCGCGGCGTCTTCCCGCGCGCCGGCTTCGCCCAGTTCATCCCGGAGGCGCTGATCGAAGCCGCCCGCGGGCGCGAGCCCGCGTTCGACGGCGAGGCGGCGCTGGTGCTCGGCGTCGATGTCGCCCGCTTCGGCGACGACGCTTCCGTTATCCTCGCCCGCGAGGGTCCCGCCATCGTCCACCTCGCGCACTATCGCGGCGTGGACACCATGCGCCTCGCCGCCCTGGTGGCGGAGGCCGCCAACCGCCTGCGTCCCGACGGCATCCTGGTGGACGGCGCCGGCGTCGGCGCGGGCGTCGTGGACCGGCTGCGCGCGCTCGGCTTCCGCGTCGCCGATGTCAACGCCGGCGCCCGCGCAATGGAGCCGCAGC
Organism: Alphaproteobacteria bacterium; assembly: GCA_009380075.1. Lineage (GTDB taxonomy): Bacteria > Pseudomonadota > Alphaproteobacteria > SMXQ01 > SMXQ01 > WHSO01. The sequence goes on from WHSO01000001.1 coordinate 37,130, forward strand.
GCTTCGCCAACCTGCGGGCGGAGATGTGGTCGAAGGCGCGGGACTGGCTGCGTGCCGGCGGATGCCTGCCGGCCGACGCGCGCGAGCTCGCCGACGATCTCGCCCAGCCCGAATACGCCTTCGACGATTCGGGCCGCCTGCGCCTCGAGAGCAAGGAGGACATGAAGGCCCGCGGCCTGCCGTCGCCCGACTTCGGCGACGCGCTGGCGCTGACCTTCGCCCAGCCGGTGCGCCCGCCGGGCTGGGGAAGGGCGCTGCCGCGCACCGCGGAATCGGATTACGACGAGTTCAATTACTGGAAGCAGCTAAGGTAGGGCGTCTACGACGGCTGAATGTTTTTAAATCCGTCATCGCCCGGTTTATCCGGGCGATCCATCGGGCCGACGATGCCGATATGGATACCCCGCCTTCGCGGGGTATGACGTTTCAATGCGTGGCGAGGACCAATCCGACGGCTTATATCCTCGAGTCCCGGGCGAAATGATCAACCGGGATTTCGTATCGGACGCGCGGGCTTTCGCACCAGAGCTGGACGAGCCTGTGTTTGAGGGACATGTGCCAGGTCTGCCGCTCCGACGGCTGATGAGCGGCGAATGCGGCGCATGAGAGAAGGGCGACATTGCATCCCCCATCGGGGTCGCGGACGGACATGTACCGTATCGCCTCGATCTGTCCCTCGCGCGCCGTGTCGGCCAGTTCCTGGCAATGGCTGTAGTCCGCCAGCCGCGTCCATTTCACCCGATCGCGGTCGAGGTCCGGTTTTGTAAGGTCGATCCCTCTCGCCGTGGCGCATGGGACCAGAAACGCCGTTCTCTCCAGCGGTCTCGTCGGGAGGACCGTATCCTTCGACTCACTGTAGAACAGCAGTGTGTTGAAGGCGTTTTCGTAAGCCAGCGTGTCCGTGGTCTCGGATGCGTAGAAGACGCCCCCCGGCTGATGGGCGCGTCTGAAGCGCGACCCGTGGGGGTACGGCACGTACCGGAATGGCGTGTAGAGCAGGAAATCCAAGTGCGCGCAGTCGGGCGGGACCGGCGGTTTGCTGGTTTCCACCAGTTCTTCGAGGATCGCCTGCTCCTCCAGGGTGTCCGCAAGCCGGTTGGTCGAATTGATGTACTGCGTTTCGACCATGCGCCAGACGGGACCGGAATACGGCCGCGAATTAGATTTTAGCGCGTCGGCTGTCCACATAGGACACGGCGCTCGCCAGACCCTGGACGGTCCGGATGAGCTCCAGCGGCTTCCCCCGCAGCGCGGTGTTGTAGGATGTGAGCCAGGAGCGGGAGGTGATGTCGTCGCTGCCCGTGATCGCGTCCAGGTTTCTGAACAGCCTGATGAACAGTTGCGCCAGCTCGAACTCCTTCTTGCCGGGCGCCAGCACGTACTCGCCCTTTCGCAAGCGCGACACGGACGATTCGGAGATGCCCAGTATCCTGGCGAGGTCCCTGCTGGGCAGTTCGAGGAAGGCTGCCGCCCTTGCCACGGCCTTGCTCAGGACCCTGGCCTGGGTCGGCGGATCCCGGCGGGGCCGGCCTTGGGTGGAAGTGACGTCCATGCTCTTTCTCCAGAAATTTTTAGATGATATTATTTCTATAGAAAGAGCATGGTTTTTGCGGCCTGTCAAGGCTTCGATGGTGGGGCTCCCTGCCAAGGGATTGATTTATAAGCGTTACGTCCATCAGGTAGATGAGGCGCCTCAGCCCAGGCCCTCACCAATCCACCGAGAGGCGAGGCGCCTGGATTCGATGGCCTCGAGGGTAAGCGTCCGGCGTCGCCGACTTCGCGTCAAATTTTGACGGTTAGTGTGGATATGAAGGCAAGAGCCGTCCGGCTACTTCACCGGGACGACGCGGTAGAACCCTTTGCGGCCGTGGATGATGGCCACCTGCTGGCCGGGCGGGATGATCGTCTCGTCGCGGGCGAGCACCTGGACGATGGCTTTCTGTGTACCGTCGGATTGGTCGAGGATGTACTCGGCGCCCGGCCACTTGTTCTTCTGTTCCTCGGCGATGGTGCCGACCAGCGCGCCGCCGATGGCGGCGATGATGGTGACGGCGACGCCGAGCGGCGTGTCGGCGCGCGTAAGGCCATAGGCCGCGGCGCCCGCCACCGTGGCGCCGACGGCGGTGCCCCAGCCGGCGGCCTGGTCGCTGCGCAGGCCCTCGATGACCACCGCCCGGCTCTGCAGGACGGAGGCGCGGGTGACCTCCATCGCCGTGCCGGCCTCGTCCGGCGTGTAGGTGGCGCCGCTCCGTGTCGAGCAGGCGACGATGTTGGGCGCGACGAGCGCCGAGGTCAGGAGCAGGACGCCCAGGCGTTTTGCGAGCATAAGACCCTCTAAAATTATAGTAATTCGGCACGCCTAGGAATATCGGACCGGCCTAGGTAAAAAACAAGTAGCGAAGGTGTTGCCAAGAATTCTACTTTAAGGCGCAAAAGTAACATTAATCCTATAAAAATTCGATTGGCAGTCCTTACCTTCCGAGCGCGAAATTTCAGAGGTGAAATGCGCCATGGTACTATTTTTTGCTGTGCACTCGAATTGCCGGAGACCACTGAAATGAAAATCGTCGAATTCGTTGGCAAAGGGATTCACGGTTACATCAATGTTCGGGTTCGGTTTCTCGATGACCTAACGTTCTTAATAGGAATTAACGGCTCGGGAAAAACAACGGTCGTTAGAACGATTCATGCTTTGCTTAGTATGAACCTAACTGTCTTGGCTTACACCGACTACGCGGAAGTTGTGCTCAAAGTCAGGCACGAGGGTAAATTAGTCGCTATTAAAAGTTGGCAGGATCAAAAAGGGCATTACTTTTCGGTCCAGGGCGTGGCCGATGACCTTTTCATTCCAAGGTTTGAAATGCCACCTACCGAACCACAATATAAATTTCACGATTTGTTTTACGCGTACTATCAGACGCAGATTTCGATTAGCGCAGACCATCCGGTATGTGCGGCCCTCAAGTCACTCCCCACTCCCATGTATCTCGGAATTGAACGTCGTTCCGAGATCGTAAATGACGGAGCTACTCGACTGCCCAGGCGATTTCGAGGCGGTCCACGACGCAACATTTTTGCGGGGTCGCTTGCGGACAGTTTGGACGAAGCCTCCGATCTTGCCGCTACAGCTTACCTTCACTTTCAACAAACAGACGATAAGTTGAAGGAGCAACTACGCAATGCGTTGCTTCTCCGAAATTTTGAGTTTCTCGATGTGATGGGAAGTCCCGTAGATATTCCAACTGTGTCTCGGAATGTAATGATGTTTGTCGAGGGGCGGCACAATAAGCGGGCTCTTTCGTCCAAGAAAATTTCTAAACATACTAAAGCTGTTGAATCAGAAATTCTGAAGCATGTTTCTCGGAGTCAACTCACGAAGTTTGAAAAGCGGATTCGAAAGAAGTTACCTTCGAATGTAGCTGAGCGAATTAGATTTATTTCAGGCAAGAATTACCTTCTTCCTTTGTTAATGCTTCGTCTGAAGCAAATCGCAAATCTGAGGGATGCAGAAGGAGCGATGAAAGTACGTCTCGCGCGCCATGCCGATTTTGGGGTTGATTCGGGATTGGAGCGCCGCCTCAAAAAACTCATCGCAATTAGAACGTAGGGTGCATTTTTATTGAAAGAACAAGCGCTTACCGTTGCGTCGATTAAACAGTCTATTTAGTCCTTATCGGGTTGTCCGCCCGTGAAACCTAAATCATCTCTTTTTTCCAAACCCGGACAGCCGCCACCGCGGTCCGGCGGACGCCCGTAGCCGGGCCGGGTCGCGCCGTTTCCGCGAGGACCGTCCGTTCCCCCACAGGTTGCACCGTGCCCTCTCGCCCCGCGCGCTGATCGCGTGCGCGGGCGTGCGTTCGCGTGCGCCGGCCGGGGGGCGGGGAGCGCGCCGTTTCCGCCCATCCGTTCCCCGCACGCAATGGAGACACCTATGTCCCAGGAGATCACCACCGCCTTCGTCGAGCATTACTCGCGCAACGTGCTCGAACTGTCCCAGCAGAAGGGATCGCGCCTGCGCGCCGCGGTCCGGGTTGAGCCGGTCACCGGCAAGAACGCCTATATCGACCGGGTCGGCGCCGTCGCCGCGCGCAAGCGTTCCTCGCGCCACGCCGATACGCCCCAGCTCGACACGCCGCATTCGCGCCGGCGCGTCAGCCTGGTCGATTACGACTGGGCCGACCTGATCGACGACACCGACAAGGTCCGCATGCTGGTCGATCCCGCCAGCCCCTACGCCCAGGCCGGCGCCTGGGCCATGGGCCGCGCCATGGACGACGAGATCATCACCGCCTTCACCGGCACCGCGCACGCCGGCGTGGACGGCTCGAGCACCGTCGCCCTGCCGGCGGGGCAGATGGTGGCGGCGTCGGCGACCGGCCTCACCATCGCCAAGCTGCTGGCGGCGAAGGAGATCCTCGACGGCAACGACGTCGATGAATCGATCTCGCGCTTCCTCGCGCTCACCTCGAAGCAGGTGACGGACCTGTTGAACACGACCGAGGTGAAGTCGTCGGACTTCAACACCGTCAAGGCGCTGGCCCAGGGGGAGATCGACACCTTCCTCGGCTTCAGGTTCATCCGCACGGAACGCCTCGGCCTCGACGGCTCGGGCGACCGCACGGTGGTCGCCTGGGCCCAGGACGGCGTGGCGCTGGCCCTCGGCAAGTCGCCGGTCGCGCGCGTCGACGAGCGGGCCGACAAGAACTACGCCACCCAGGTCTATTACTCCATGGCCATCGGCGCCACCCGCCTCGAGGAGGAAAAGGTGGTCGCCGTCGCCTGCGTCGAAGCCTGAGCCCCACCGAACCCGAACTGAAGGAGCCACATCATGGCCGAACACAAATCCGATCAGATCGCCGGCCAGGACGCGACGCCGGTCGTCCTCGCCAAGGCGAGCGCCCTGCACGGCCGCGTGCGCGTCGCCTACTGGTCGTTCACCACGCCGGGGGGCGGGGTGGCCACGGGCGACACGATCACCCTCGTCCGCCTGCCCAGGGGCGCCCGCGTCCTCGGCGGGCATTTCACCGCCGAGGCGATGTCGTCGGGCGGCGGCGCCGCGACGCTGAGCCTCGGCATCGAGGGCGCGGCGACGCGCTACCTGGAAGCGACCAGCGTCGATGCCGCGACGGCGAACGACTTCGCCGACACCGTCGCGCGCAACTTCGGCGACGAACGTGCCGCCGAGACCGACGTGATCGCCACCGCCATGGCGCGGATCATCTACCTGCGCTGTGCCGAGCCTCTGCCTGCCGCCGACGATATCGCCGGACTGGGCCGTTACTGGAAACAACATTTCAGGGTGGGCGGTGCGGGAAGCGTGCCGGCTTTCGTCCTCAACTACAGGGAATTCATCGCATGAGCTGATCCTCCGCCCGCGCGCCGTTCGGCGCCGCTGCCTCTCCTGCCCCCCGCGCGTCCGACGCGTGGCCTGCGCCGCCGGGTAATCCCCGGCGGCGCTTTTTTGATTCCGGGAACACGCGTAGCGTTGCAAAGGCCGGCCAAAGTTTCCACAATGCGGGCAACCCGTCGCACGTCGCGCACCTTCGGAAACACGCTAAAAGGGAATCGCCATGACCGTCACCCAGGCCGAGAACGTCATCACCCAGGATGTGACCTGCGACGGCGGAATGCCCGCCTTCGTCGCCCGGCCGGCGGCCAAGGGGAAGCACGCCTGCGTCGTCCTCATGCACGAACGCTACGGCCTCGTCCAGCACACCAGGGACCTGGCGGTGCGTTTCGCCGGCGATGGCTACGTCTGCATCGCGCCCGACGTGTTCTTCCGCCACCCGGACCAGGACGCGCTGCACCGCGGCGATGCGCGCTGCGATATCACCGACGACGACGCGATCCGCGATCTCTCGGCGGCGATCGACGCCATCGGCGGCGTGGACGGCGCCGACCCGGCGCGGGTGGCGGTCAAGGGCGTGTGCCAGACCGGGCGGCATCCGCTGGTGCTCGCGGCGGTGCGGCCGATCTCCGCCTGCCTCGTGTGGTACGGGGCGGCGTCGAAGCGGGAGTGGGAGACCAACACATACCAGCCACGCCCGCTCGCCGACGTGATCGCCGATGTGGACTGCCCGGTCTTCGGCTCCTTCGGCGAGGCGGACCACATCATCTCGCTGGACGATGTCCGGCGCTTCCGCAACTACCTCGAGGACAACAAGAAGAGTTACGAGATCCACGTGTTCAAGGACGCGCCGCACGGCTGGCTCAACGACACCATGCCCGGCCGCTATCGGCGCGAGCAGGCGGAGGCCGGATGGGCGGCGCAGCTCCAATTCCTGTCCTGGCTGTTCGATCCGAAGCGCGACGCCAACGCGATTTCGTGGAAGTATTTTTGCGAGTCGCGGCCCGGCTACGATTTCTCGAAGAACGTCCGCCTGGAGTAGGGAACGCGCCCGGCATCACTTCGGGTTGGACTGCTGATTCCGGATCATCCCGCGCAGGAAGGCTTCACATTTCTCCAGCTGCTCGACGGCGACGTATTCGTCGGGTCGGTGCGCCTGGGCGATGTCGCCGGGGCCGCACACGATGGCCGGAACCCCGGCGCGCTGGTAGAGCCCCGCCTCGGTCGCGAAGCTGACGACGCCGGGCCGGTTCGTGCCCGAGAGGCGCAGGGCCTGGCGCACGATCTCGTCGGGGTCGCCTGGCGCGAGAGCGGGGATGCACGACTGAACGTCGAGCCGGATGCTTGTGTCGGGCGATACGCGGCGCATCTCCACGCGCAGGTGCTCGACCGTTTCCGCTTCGATGGCGTGCAGCAGGTCCATCGGGTCGTCGCCGGGCAGGTTGCGGATCTCCACCTCGAAGCGGCAGTCGCGCGGCACGATGTTGCGGGCGACGCCGCCGGACATCACGCCGGTGTGGACGGTCGTGAACGGCGGGTCGAACCGTTCGTCCCGCGTTCCCTCCGTTGCCAGGCGTTTCTGCAGGGTCCGGAAGCGGGCGACGATCTCCGCCGCGATCTCGACCGCGTTCACTCCCCGGTCGTTGTAGGCCGAATGGCATTCGGCGCCGCGCACATGGCCGTCGATGGACAGCTTGCCCTTGTGGCCGCTGACGACCTTCATGCCGGTCGGCTCGCCGACGATGCAGAATCCGGGCGGATGGTCCATCCGGGCAATGATCTCGGCCAGGGCCGCCCCGCCGAAGCAGCCGATTTCCTCGTCATAGGTGAAGGCGAGGTGGACGGGGCGGGTGAGGGTCGCGCGCGCGAGCTCCGGCACCAGCGACAGCGCTACCGAGATGAAGCCCTTCATGTCGCAGGCCCCGCGCCCGTAGACGCGGCCGTCCCGGCGCGTCGCGGTAAAGGGGTCGCTGCGCCAGTCCTGGCCCTCGACCGGCACCACGTCGGTGTGACCTGCCAGCATGAGGCCGCCGGACGCCTGCGGCCCGATCGTCGCCAGCAGGTTGGCCTTGCTGCCAGTCGCGTCCTTCAGGATCTTCCCTTCGATCCCGAAGCCGGAGAGATAATCGGCGATGAAGCCGATGAGGGCGAGGTTCGGCCGCGCGCTGACGGAATCGTAGCCGATCAGCCGTGCCAGAAGATCGAGCTTGTCGTGGGTGACGCCGGGCATCGTTTCAGGCCTCCAGGCCCGTGAAACATCAGGGAAGGAACTGTTCCCTTACGATGCGTTCCTCCAGGTTGTGTTCCGCATCGAACAGCAGCGTGAGGCGATGGGTCGGGTCCTCCGTCACCTCGACCTTGCGGACGTCGCGGATTTCGGTGTAGTCGGCGACGGCGCTGACGGGCCGCTTTTCCGCTTCCAGTATCTCGAACGCGACCTTGGCCGACGACGGCAGGAGCGCGCCGCGCCACCGTCGCGGCCGGAAGGCGCTGATCGGGGTCAGCGCGATGAGGTTCGAGCCGAGCGGAATGATGGGACCGTGGGCCGACAGGTTGTAGGCGGTGCTGCCCGCCGGCGTGGACACCAGGATGCCGTCGCAGATCAGTTCCTCCAGACGGGTCACGTCGTCGACCTCGATCCGGATCTTGGCCGCCTGGCGCGATTCGCGAAGCAGGGAAACCTCGTTGATGGCAAGGGCATCGTGCCGGTTTCCATCGATGGTCGTAGCGGTCATCCGCAGGGGACGGAGCGTGACCACACCCGCGGACGCAAGGCGGTCGCGGAGGCCTTCCTCCTCGAAATTGTTCATCAGGAACCCGATCGAGCCCCGGTGCATGCCGTAGACGGGAATGCTGCTGTCGATGAAGTGGTGCAGGGTCTCGAGCATGAAACCGTCCCCGCCCAGCGGAATGATGACGTCCGCCGTCAGCGGATCGCAGGTTCCGTAGCGGGCGATGAGCTGCCGTTCCGCGTCCCTGGCGGCCGGGATGTCGGCGGCGACGAAGGCGATCCTATCGTAGGCCATGGTCCGGATGCACGACCGCACGTGCGATGGGTCTGCGGGTCATGCCTGGGTCCCCCGTTCGGCGCCGCCCCGCATCACGCGGGCGGTATGATCGCCACGCATTTGTTGGAGTTCATCAGATAGCTTTCCATCAGCTCGCAATAGGCCGGCTTCTGGCCAAGCTCTTCCATCGCGCCGACCATCGGACACCAGTTCACGAGCTCGTGCTGTCCCGCATCCTCGAGGATGGGGACGGTCAGGGCGCGCCATTTCAGATACTCGCCGGCGGCAAGTTCCGCGTGGCGTCGCCGGTCGGATTCCATATCGGGATAGAAAAAGAAATTCTTTTCGGTCAGGAAGGCATGGGAAAAGCTCGCCGTCGCTATGAAGGCCACACGCCACGGCGAGTCTCTCACGATGCGCGCCAGCGCACGCCCGATCTCGAAGCAGCGGCGGGGCGACGGGGCGGGAGGGTCCGGCAGGCGCGCCGTTCCGTTGTTTCCACCCTTTTCGACGATGCCGCCCCTGGCGCGAATCAGCGACGAACCGTAGGCGTTGATTGCAAATGGCACGATGGGGTACCGCCATCCGGTCCGCCGGTGGTCCAGGAACATCAGCGTGTTGGTGAAGGCGTGGCCGAGGTAGTCCTGGTGCGGAAGCCTGTAGCTGTACGCCGGTTCGAAATCCTGTGCGAGCAGGGCATTGAGGACGTAGCGCGCGACATCGGCCGCGCCGGGAGTCCTGATGACGGTGTCGAACGGGTCATTCCAGATGTTGGGCGTGTCGCCGCCGAGGCCGCGCGCCCGCAGGTAGGGCTTCGATTCGAATTCGTCACCGACGAAGACGCAGTAAGGGGGTACCAGATCTTCGCGAAAACATTCGTACTGATCATCGCCGAATATGAATACGGCGTCCGGACGGAACTCGTCGAGCGCCTTCCGGACCCGGTCGAGGCCGCCGAAATATTCCTCACGATGCCGATGCGCGAAGCTCGCGCCTTCGTCGTTGCCCCATTCGTCCCGCATGGGACCGGGCCATTTCGACGGGTGGTCCAGACTCGGCGGCAGTGACCCGTCGACCAGGCGCGCCTTGATTCGGCTCGACATCTCTTCGTCGGAAAACATGAAGCCGCCGAAGTGGCTTAGGCCGAGCCCCAGGATCTCTGCCATATGTGTGAATTCCCGCCGCTCTCAGCCGCCGGTGACGCTCATGTGGCGCGCGAGGGCCGGGCGTTTGCTGCGCCGGTCGATGATGAAATCGTGCCCCTTGGGCTTGCGCGAAATGGCTTCATGGATGGCTTCGAGGACCGATGCATCCGTCGGGTCCTCGCGCAGGGGCGCCCGAAGGTCAGCGGCGTCCTCCTGGCCGAGGCACATGTAGAGGGTCCCGGTGCAGGTCAGCCGTACGCGATTGCAGCTCTCGCAGAAATTGTGGGTCAGCGGCGTGATGAAGCCGAGGTGCCGGCCCGTCTCGGCAACCCTGACGTACCGCGCCGGTCCGCCGGTGCGGTGGTCGCTGTCCTGGAGGGTCCAATGCCGTTCGAGCCGGGCGCGAGCGATCGAAAGGGGGAGGTATTGATCGGTGCGGTCGCCGGTGATGTCGCCGAGCGGCATGGTTTCGATCAGGGTCATGTCGCAGCCGCGCTCGCCGCACCAGCGGACCATGTCGTCCAGTTCGTCCTCGTTGACCCCCTTGAGGGCGACGACATTGATCTTGATCGCCAGACCCGCGTCACGGGCGGCTTCAATGCCGCCGAGGACTTTGGTGAGGTCGCCCCAGCGGGTAATCTCCCGAAACTTGTCCAGATCCAACGTATCGAGCGAAACATTGATGCGCCTGACGCCGACGCGCGCAAGATCCTTGGCGTAACGAGCGAGTTGTGAGCCGTTGGTCGTGAGCGTGAGCTCGTCCAGGACCCCGGTCCGCAGGTGCCGGCCCAAGTTCTCGAACAGCTGCATGACGTTCTTGCGGACCAGCGGTTCCCCGCCGGTAATGCGCAGCTTGCGGACGCCGAGGCTGACGAAGGCGGTGCAGAGCCGGTCAAGTTCCTCCAAGGTAAGGACTTCGGCCTTGGGCAGGAACGTCATGTCCTCGGCCATGCAGTAAACGCAACGGAAGTCGCATCGGTCGGTTACCGAAACGCGCAAGTACGTTATGTGACGGCCAAACGGGTCAATCATCGTATCAACAGGCGCCGATCATGAATCGTAACGTTATCAATATAGGAGGAGTTCGCCTGGGTACCAAGGCCGATTCAACCCGAGGCGGCACCGAAAATGCCCCAAATCAGCGATTCCGGGTCTCCGGGATACCGGCGTCCGGCAAAGTCAGCGTGAAGCGCGATCCTTTCCCCGGAACGCTTGCCAGCGTGAGGTTCCCCCCCATGAGCCGCGCAAGATGCCGCGAAATGTTCAGCCCGAGACCGGTCCCCTGGACGCCCCGGCTCAGAATATTCTGCTCGACCTGGTAGAACTTCTCAAAGACCCGCGCCTGCTGCTCCAGGGGAATCCCGATCCCCGTATCCCAAACGGTGATCGCGACCGTGCCATCATCGGGCCTCGAGACGTCCACCCCGACCTTGCCGCCATCGGGCGTGAATTTCAGGGCATTGGCGATCAGGTTGACGATGATCTGCCGGGCGCGCAGGTGATCGCATTTCACGACCAGGTCGGTCCTGGGCTTGAGGCCATCGAGGTCAAGCTTGTTGCGTGCCGCGCTGAAGTCGACCAGCGCCACCGCTTCCTCGATCAGTTTCTGCGCCGGTTCCGAGCCGATCTTTACGGCTATGTCGCTGCGTTCCAGGTTGGCGCTGTCAAGCAGGTCATTGATGATAGCGAGAAGATGCTGTCCGGCCTTGTGGATGCTTTCGAAATATTCGCCGTAGGCGGGGCCGACGGGGCCCCGCACGTTCTGCATGGCGGCGTCCGAGAATCCGATGATGCAGTTCAGGGGCGTTTTCAGCTCGTGACTCATCATGGCGAGAAAATCGAGCTTGGCCTTGTCCGCGACCTTCGCGTGTTCCATCGCGATCTGCAGCTCTTCGTTGCGCCTGCGCAGTTCCGAGTATGTTTCCTCAAGGCGCTGGGTCGCGGCGTTCATCAGACGTTCCGTCTCGACCTTGCTGGTTATGTCCGTCCCCGTGCCGCGATATCCGCGAAAGGCGCCGGTCGAGTCATCGAAAACCGGCACGCCGCTCAGAACAATGTGACGAATCTGCCCGTGCCGATTCGATAACAGAAACATCCGTCCCCTGAAGGGGGCGCGTTGCTCGATATCCCGCGGCGTCTTGGCCGCCAGCTCGTCGTGTGCATCAAAGTCGCCAAGGCTGAACAGGTGACGCTCCAAAACAGATTGCGCGGGCTCGTCAAGTATTTCCGAGATTCGGGACGACGCAAATACGAGGTTGCTGTTCTGATCCATCCCCCAGACCCAATCGGACGAGGATCGAATTACGTCCTGGAGCCAGTTCTCCATTTCGCCGGCCTTGCGGGTGATGTTCGCAAGCTCGGAGACGTCCTCGTAGACGCCGCCAAATCCTATCGTCTCTCCACCGTCGTCGAAGATCTGAAAATGCCGTGACATATAGTGACGTGTCGAACTCCCGTGGGTCACGGCGTCGGTTCGGCGAACTTCCGTTTCGTGCTTGCGGACCTCCGCGATGAGGTCCGGCAGGTTTGCCGGACCGGCAAACAACTCGCCGTGGATATCTGCAAAGGCACGGCTGTAGGCGATGAGCGTCCCGTCAGGTCCGGCGACGTAAAGGGGCTGCGCATGATCCAGAAAATCGTGCAGCAAGGCCTGGTGCGTCGCATTGGACGGATCGGGCGCACGGGATGCATGACCGATGCGTTGCTTTGCCTTTGACTGGACAGAGGATCCCGTATCGCCCACCTTTCCAAGCAAAAGGTCCCGGAGCGATGCTTCCGCGGCATTCATTGATGGTAGACTCCCCCCGCCCGCCATACTGTGTTCCGACTCGATCAATGCCGAAACGCCGGGGTGGTGCGGAACTGACCCGATGTGCCCCGTCCGAAAAGTGGACAGATTCTGGGGGGCGCGACCTAATCCGTCAAGTTGATCAAGGAGATATGTGTAGAAAAAGCAAGGGGCGTGTTAACTTTTTCAGCAAAGGGACGGTTGTTCCGCACGGGAGTTTATGAAGGGAAATGTCGGAATCGCCCGGAATCACTGGCGTTATTCTCGCCGGCGGTGAATCGACCAGATTTGGGTCCTCCAAGTCGATGGCACTGCTGGGCGGGCGCACCTTGATCGAACATGTCGTGGCGCGGGCCGTACCGCAGGTGGGTCGCCTCATCATCAGCGCCAACGCCGAAATTGCGGTAAAAGCCGTGGCTGGATTTCCGGTCCTGCGCGACGACATCGGACCTTCACGAGGGCCGCTGGCGGGAATCTTGACCGCCATGACCTGGATGGTTCGGAACCTGCCCGACAGCAGATGGCTTGCATCATTCCCGGTCGATTCACCGCTTTTCCCGTTAGACCTCGTTGCGCGCCTCCGCGATGCTGCGGGAGGCGAGGGGCGCCCCGTCATTGCCTCAAGCGGCGGGCGGGCGCATCCGACCTTTGGTTTGTGGCCATTGTCCCTGCGGCTGGATCTTCAGCGGTACCTCCTCGAATCGAAGAGGAGCGCGGCGATGGATTTTGCACGCATGGTTCAGTCAGGCGAAGCGGTTTTCTCCACGGATCCCTTCGACCCGTTTCTGAACATCAACCATCACGATGACCTCGCGGCTGCCGCCGAGGCGGTCCGCGAATCCGGCATGGAGTTCTGAAAACTTCAGAATTTCATGCGTCCGGGCGCGCCGGGGCGAGGGCGACGACCGCAACGTTGATGAGTTGTTTTCCGGCGTTTTCGAAATTGACGGTGACGCGATGCCCATCGACGGACTGCACCTGTCCTATGCCCCAATCCGGACATTGAGGATGGCGGACAAAATCTCCCGGGGCAGGCAGGAATCCGCCCGTTGAAGGCGTGAGGGCCACTCCTTTCGACTCCTTTACGGCGCAGGGCTCGACGCCTTATGGTAAAGGGGAAGCTCAGCCCGGGAAAGAGCGGGTTCCAAGAAAAGACGTGAGAGGACGCACGAATGCCGTCGACGTTGGACCTCAGAGTTCTCGAATTGATCAGTGCCCGAATGTGCCACGATCTGATCAGTCCGATATCCGCAGTTGGCAATGGCGTCGAACTGATCACCGAGTTCGAAGACGAGATGCAGGGCGAAGCCTTGGCCCTGATAGGGGAAAGCGCGGCATCGGCGTCCCATTTGCTGCAGTACTTTCGCGCTGCATTTGGAACCGCCCGCGCCACCGACGGTTCGCCACTCGGCCTTCAGGAGGCACGGAAGCGTGCCACGGATTGCTTCGGTACTGGCCGGATTCACATCGACTGGCCGGAGAAGATGGCGTCCGACCTGGAGCCGGTCTCCCAGTTAGGCGTCAAGCTCCTCATGAATATGGTCATGTCGGCGGTCGATCTCTTGCCTGGGAGTGGGGACGTGGCAGTGCGGATTTCATCACGGGAACGCGGCCTTTTCGCCGAAGTCAGCGCGACCAGGGCCGGGTTCGCCCTCGCCCCTGCGCTGCGCCAGGCGCTCCATGGGACCGCCGACGTAGCGGAACTCACGCCACGTTCCGTCATAGCCTATTTCTGCTGGATCCTGGCGGCGCAGGTTGGCGGGCTCGTGATTACGGAACAGGCGGGCCGTGTTACCCTGGAGGCTCCCCTGAACCAATCGTGACACGCCGGACGGCCAGTAATTTCCCCTGAAATTCCGGGTCAGCGACCGGTTCGATCCCGATTCTCCCACGTTGAGACGCCGTAACAGGAAAGCCGGGGCGCAGGAGAGCGCCCCGGCTTTTTTTGTGCCTGAAAGTCGGTAGACGACGTCCTGCGGTCAGGCGATGGCAACGGTGGAGGATTTGTTCGGCTTCGCCTCGTCGGCGCTGTGTTCATCGGAAGGATCGCGAAGGACGTAACCGCGCCCCCAGACCGTTTCGATGTAATTCTCGCCCCCCGTCGCCGTGGCGAGCTTCTTGCGCAACTTGCAGATGAAAACGTCGATGATCTTCAGCTCGGGCTCGTCCATCCCGCCATAGAGATGGTTAAGGAACATTTCCTTGGTCAGAGTGGTGCCCTTGCGTAAGGACAGCAGTTCGAGGATGCCGTATTCCTTCCCTGTGAGATGAAGGGGCTGGCCCTGAACTTCCACCGTTCTGGTGTCGAGGTTAACCACCAGCTTGCCGGTCCGGATGATGGATTCGGAATGGCCCTTGGAACGACGGATAATGGCGTGGATTCGGGCGACGAGCTCGGACTTGTCGAAGGGCTTCGTCAGGTAGTCGTCCGCACCGAATCCGAGCCCCTTAACCTTGTTGTCGGGTTCATTAAGACCCGACAGAATGAGAACCGGGGTCGTAATGCGGGCGGACCGCAGCCGACGGAGAACCTCGTAGCCGTCAATATCGGGCAGCATGAGGTCGAGGATGATGAGGTCGTAGTCGTAAAGCTTGCCTATCTCAAGGCCATCTTCACCAAGATCCGTACAATCCACCACGAAGCTTTCAGACTTGAGCATTAACTCAATGCTCTTCGCGGTAGGTGAATCGTCTTCAACAAGCAGAATGCGCATTGAGTTTCTCCACATTCCCATGCGGCCGGCCAGACCGGGCGCTGCATTCAATACCGTTTGTTGGCCTAGTGGCCGCTTCAAGCTTGATTAACCATATGGAGCATTATGGTTGCCATCAAGTTAACAAAGTCTTTAACGCTCGCCCGGATTCCTGTTTTTTTAACTTCAATTGGAGCCGGATATGCCGGAAGGCCTAGCATACGGCCGGATTTCGGAGGGTCCGGAAATTGCGGGAAGTGAGCGAATTTACCTGAGCTTAAGTAATTCCGAACCAAAATGGCGTTCAAGGCGCCCTGCAGGGAAAAGGCGGCTACCCCCTTAAGTTCTTGGCCGAGAGGCACCTTTGCAGCACTTTACCGCCGTCCCCTCGACGCTTCGACGGATTCCCCAAGGCCCCGCATTCCGCCGTCCCAAAACGGCCGAACGACCATCTGCTCGGGCGGACGGGTACGGACCGCGAGCACCCACTCACGTCCGCCGTACGGTTCCGCCCGATCGGCGAGGCCTCATGGGACAACGGGACGGGGGAATCCCACCCCGTCCAGGACGACGAGCCTGCGCCGGCCAGGATGGCAGGGCCGGGACTGCCGGCTACGGCACCTTCCGCAGGGGAAATCCTGCCGGCGTGCCGCGCGCCCGAAACGATTACAGAAACCTGGCTCTTCGTCATTCCGCCATGGCGCGGAGCTCCGACGGGGATGATGTATGAAGAGTCTCGATAGCGTTATTCGCTTCCAGGAATGGAAGTTGGACGAGAAGCGCCGGAAAGTGGCCGATCTCGAGCGGCTCGCTCAGAGCCTGCACGATAAGATTGCGCGGCTGGATCTTGAAATGCGTACCGAACAGAAGGCGGCTTCCGAAAACCTTTTGGTCGCGAGCGCCTATGACAATTATGCCAGCGAAGTCCTTAAGCGTCGGCAAAAGCTTCTCAGATCACTCGCGGATATAGAAGTCGAGATGACGAAGGCCATGAACGAGGTTGCGGCCGCCTACGGTGAGTTCAAGAAGCTGGACCTCATGCGCAATCGTGATCGTGAACGCACCGAGTACCTCGAAAAACGCCGCACGCAGAGCAAGCCGGAAGAAACAGGCCGCAGAAGGCCCTCCCGGAGAACTTCGCGCTGATTTCGACCAGGCCCGAATCCCTTCGGAGCGGCATGGCACGCGAGGGGAGTGAGGCTTCGCCGTACGGCGGGCGGGCGGCGGGTTCCGCTTGGGGACAACGAAAGTAGGACCTGTCGTCCGGCGTTGGCCCCCGCCGTGTTCTCAGGATTCCTTTCTCTCGTCCTTTTCCACCAGGTTTTCGAAGGGCGAAGGTGCACCCTCGTGCCGTGCCGCGAGCAATCGCGCCAGCGAGACCGGATTGAGCGGTACGAGCCCGTCAGCGCCCCCGGGATGGATGCTTGAAAGGGTGAACGGGAGCCGAGCCGCCATGGCGGCCGCAAGCAGCCCGCCGTAGCGGGTGCTCGAATCGAGCCGGCTTGCAAAGAGGCCGGTAGCGCCGCGCGCGGCGAAGGTATTGGCCTGTTCGGCCGCGTCGAACGCGTCACTGCCGGCAGGAACGGACAAGAGAACATTGGCGTGAAGGTCTTTGAGCCATGCGCCGAGGCCGGCGCATTCTCCCTCATCCAGCGGATTCACTCCCGCCGTGTCGACGATCACGATTTCTCCTGATCGAGGCACCGACAACCGGGCCAGGGACAGATGGTCCGTCGCGTCCTCGACGAACACGGAAATATCCGTCGCCAACGCGTGAAGACGCGCTGTGGCACCGGGTCGTGCCGTATCGGCGGTCACTAGGCGGACGGGTTTTCCCGCGCGCTTCGCGGCGGCCGCAATCTTGGCGCAGGCCACCGACTTGCCGCTGCCAGGCGATCCAACCAAGACAATGGGACCCGACGGGGAGTTGAAGTCGATGGCCCGGAATGCGACCTGCATGTCGAGGGCCCCGGCGAGCAACGCGACCGGGTCGGCCAGGTCGTGATTCGAGGCACTGAGGCCGCCGGCGGCTGCCATGAGAGGATCGGCGACCTCTCGTGGAGTGCGGTGAAACTGAAGGATTGCATCAACGTCGGCAACGGAATCGCTGGCCGTGTCGCCCATCCCGTCCAGCCTTCCATCGAGGGGTGCATGCTCTACCGCCGCCATGACAGTGACGCTCCCGTCAGGATTGCCGTTTCGCGTGGAGACAATGATCGCGTCCTGCCCCATGGCTTCGCGAACGCGGGCCATGGCGAGGGACATGGAGGCTGCCGAGAACGCCTTGAGGTGCATCTTGCGATCGGGCCTCTTTCTACGACGAATGGAGCAAGTCGTCTAAAAGTGCCCGTGACCGACATTCGCGACGCCTTGAAGCCGGCTCGGGGCAAAGAAATCGGTGCAAGGTGCCTTCTCCGCGGATCAGACCCCGGCACACGACTTTTTCGTCCCTTTCCCGCGCGGCGACGCGTGCGTCAGCTCGGCCGGAGTTGCGTTACTCCGCGGAGTGGTTGTGCACGCGGTAGTCCTGGATCCGGGTCGCGCGCAAGCCGCGGACCCCGTGATTGTCTATAAGCCTTTGCCAGGACAGGAATTCCTCGATGGAAAGGGTATAGCGCTCGCAGGCTTCCTCAAGGCTGATCAGCCCCGAACGTACGCCTGCAACGACCTCGGCTTTGCGGCGGATAACCCACCGCTTCGTGCCGGGGGGCGGAAGATCGTCGATACTCATGGGTTCACCATGGGAGGTATCCGCACGCCCAGACATCCGACCCTGCATTCGTGGCATCTACGCTTACTCCGTTCGTTACGGTTATTGTGATCCCTGTTGAATGCCGCCTCCCCCGTCCGGAGGTGCTCGCCCGAGATCGACACAAAGCCCTCTCCCGTCGATTAAAATTAGCGCCCAAGCTTTTAAAAAAGCGCTAAGGGAAAGGGTTAATTTTCCGTCGGGAATCCGGCGCGCGGGACACACGGAAACCCGCATTTTTCTGGTCCCCGACCGGGGCCGCATTAATGGTTGTTTCGCGCGTCTGAATCGAATGCGACCGGTTCGATGGGACCGTGCCGCCTGACGGGAGTGGTGCGACCCTATCGGCGTCCTGGTCGGGACACTGTCTGTGCCCGGGGGCCCGAGGTCGTCCCAGACGGGGTTGGCGCAGGAAGCCGTATGACAAAGAATTTGACAACTTGTTGTAAAATAAGGAAAAACGATCAAATCCTGCCGGGTTGCCACGGAACGGGCCCCCCCATATACTGGCGCGCCTTTTTACCGATTTTTTGCAGGGTTCAGGACATGGCAGTGAAGCTTCCGCGCAATTACCGTCCCACCGAAAAAGAGCCCTTCATGAACGAGAGGCAGAAGGAGTATTTCCGCAGAAAGCTGCTTGCCTGGCGTGAGGAGCTTCTTACGGAGACTTCCGAAACACTCCAACATTTGCAGGAAGGTGGCCTGCGTGAACCGGATATTGCCGACCGTGCATCCCTCGAGACGGACCGTTCGCTTGAGCTCCGCACGCGCGATCGTGCCCGAAAGCTGATTGCGAAGATCGATGACGCGCTCAAACGCATCGAGGACGGAAGCTACGGCTACTGTGAGGAGACCGACGAGCCGATCGGCATCAAACGGCTCGAGGCGCGTCCGATCGCGACCCTGTCGATCGAGGCGCAGGAGCGCCATGAACGGCTGGAGCGCACGCGGCGCGACGATTAGGGCGCGCACAGCGGGCGATCGCGCCGGGATCGGACGACCAGGCCGCCGCGCGGTCCTGTGGTCGCCGCGGGGCGCATTGGTGGTGCCAAGGCGTTCAACCCTTCCGTTCCCGGCGCGCAGGCCGGTCCGCCGCGCCGCGGCGTCCGGCGATTGAAGTTGGCGCGGCGCTTTCCCTTTGGCATCCTAGCGGGGACCGCTCACGCACGAACCGCGCCCAAGCGCCAGGTCTCTCCATGACCGAATGCCCCCCGTCCCATCAAATAGAGACACATCGCGGGTGGTTGCCGGCGGGGAGTCCGTGGCGGAGCAAAATGCTCTGGTTCCTGGTTGTGCTCGCGGCGGCTATGGGAGCTCTGGCCCTGCTGCTGCTGAGCGGTCCGCAAGGGCCCCTGCCGTGGTTCGGTATGCTGTCCGGGCTGCCGTTTCACGCCGATGTGGACGCCACGCGGCAAAAGCTGGTGGGTGCGGTCGCGTCTGGGATCTTCCTTCTGCTGCTGGGCAGCGCGTATTCCCTCCATCGCACGTTGCGCAACATGCATTTCCTGTGGGGGGCCTTCGAATCGGATTCCTGCGGCAGGGCCGTCATGGCGCCGGACGGGACTCTGGTGCACAGGAACGCCGCGTTTTCCCGCCTGATTCTGGGCGAGCCCGAGCGCCGTTTCGCCAAGCTCACGACATCCTCGCCGCCCGCCGAAGGCGCCGGAGGGCTCGGGCTTCTGCGCGAAATCGCGCGTGCTGGCGGTGACGGCCATGCTCAAATCTGCCTGTCCGGCCCGTCGGGTGTGCCGCAATGGCTGAAGGTTTCGGGCTTCGCCCTCGGCTATCCCCACGGCCACGTGCTGTGGAGCGTGGAGGACATCACCGAGCAGCGGCGGGTGCAACAGACGCTGGCGGAAGAGCGCACCATGCTCGTCGACTTCCTCGAAAATGCGTCGATCGGCTTCTTCTCCGCCGATTCGTCGGGTGCATTCGAATACGTCAACGGAACACTGGCAACCTGGCTCGGCGTGTCCCGGGAGGAAATACTCCTTTCGCAATACCGGCTCGCCGATTTCGTTGCCGGGAGAGGCGCGGATCCGCAAAAACCCTGGAGTCCCTTTTTCCCGGGGTTCGAAGGCGCTCATGGCGAGGTGACCCTTCGGCGCGCCGACGGCAGTGAGTTCCAGGCAGCGATTGCCTTGGCCCTGACCGGGAATCCGGACGGCGGCACGTTACAGGCGCGATCCATCGTCCGGGACCTGACCACGGAACGCGACCTGCGCGAGACCCTTCATGCGTCCGAGCAACGCTTCCGGCAGCTGTTCGAGGAAGGTCCCACCGGTATTGCCATTGTCGACCTCAAGGGCGCCGTCATCGACGGGAACCGGGCCTTCCGCGACATGTGCGGCCGTGGACGGAACATCGTGGGCCGTTCGGTGACGGATCTCATTGCTCCCGAAAATCGCGAGGTCCTGACTCTCCTGCTTGCCGAATCGGCCGAAGGCAAGGTGCGGCAGAACCCGCTCGAGGTTCGTTTCGCGGACAACGCCGAATCCTCTGCGTCGTTGTCGATCACCCGGCTTGAGGGTGCGGACGGCGGCCTGTCGGGCCATATTCTCCACCTGTTCGATACGACCCAGCACCGGCGCCTGGAAGCCCAGTTCACCCAGTCCCAGAAAATGCAGGCGGTCGGGCAATTGGCGGGCGGCATCGCCCACGATTTCAACAACCTGCTGACCGTCATGATCGGCTTCTGCGACCTGATCCTGCAGCGTTACCGCCCGGGCGAACAGACCTTCGCCGATATCATGCAGATCAAGCAAAATGCCAATCGCGCCGCCAATCTCGTCCGCCAGCTGCTGGCGTTTTCACGCCAGCAGACGTTGCAGCCCAAGGTCCTCAACATCACCGATATTCTCGCGGAATTGTCCAACCTGCTGCGCCGGTTGATCGGCGTGAACATAAAGCTCGACGTCATTCACAGCCGCGATCTTGGGCTCGTACGGGTGGATCAGGTCCAACTGGAGCAGGTCATCATCAACCTTGTCGTCAATGCGCGCGATGCGATGAAGGAACGGGGGGGCACGCTTTCCATCCGCACCTCGAACGTCCACGTTGAAACCCCGGTGCGGCGGGGCACCGACGTGATGCCGCCCGGCGACTACGTCAAGGTCGAGATCGCGGATACCGGCACCGGCATCGCTCCGGAGCATCTCGAGCATATCTTCGAGCCTTTCTTCCCCACCAAGGAGGTGGGGGCGGGGACCGGCCTCGGCCTGTCCACGGTCTATGGCATCGTCACCCAGACAGGAGGTTTCGTGCAGGTCGATTCGGTGGTCGGCCGGGGCGCGACCTTCTCGATCTTCCTGCCGCGGCACGACGATGAAACCGCCACAAGGGAAGCCCCGAAGAGGGCCACCCGCGTACCGCGTCCGGTACAGGACCTGTCGGGGGTCGGCACGGTGTTGCTGGTGGAAGACGAGGATCCGGTTCGCCTTTTCGGTTCCCGGGCGTTGCGCAACAAGGGCTACAAGGTACTGGAAGCGAAGAACGGCGATGCCGCGCTCGCCGTTATCAACGACTCGCCCGAGAAGATAGACCTCGTCATTTCGGATGTGGTCATGCCCCACCATGACGGTCCGACGTTGATCCGTGCCGTGCGCGAGCGCTACCCCCACATGAAGGTCATATTCATTTCCGGCTATGCCGAGGACCAGTTTCGCGAATCGCTCGAGCGCGAGCCGGGAATTCACTTCCTCGCCAAGCCGTTCTCGCTCGACCAGCTGGCGGGGAAGGTGAAGGAAGTGATGAAGGAGTAGCCGCACCCGGCATCGGGGAGAGAGAGGCCGGGTGCGGAATGAGAACGAAAAAGGCACTATTATACTTGACGTACCCAGCCCCAACTGGTAGGTTGTTCTCATAAGGAGAACAGCCATGTCGATACTCAACGCGCCCCACTTTCACGACGAAGAAGCCGCCTACAAATGGGTAGAAGCGCGGGTCTGGCCGGATGGCCGGGTTTGCCCCCATTGCGGCGTTGTAGACCAGAGCGCACCCCTGAAGGGCAAGAGCACCCGGATAGGCACCTACAAGTGCTACGCCTGCCGCAAGCCCTTCACCGTCAAGGTCGGGACCATCTTCGAGGCCAGCCACGTCAAGCTGCATATCTGGCTGCAAGCCATTTTCCTGATCGTTTCGAGCAAGAAGGGCATCAGCGCCAACCAGCTTCACCGGACCTTGGGCGTCACCCTCAAAACCGCATGGTTCATGGGCCATCGTATCCGCGAGGCTATGGACAACAACACCGGCCCGCTGGGCGGGGAAGGGAAGATTGTTGAGGCCGACGAAACCTTCATCGGCAAGCCCGATAGCGTTTTCATCAACGGCAAGGGCTGGGTGGAGATGCGCGGCGTTGCTACCAAGCGCAAGGTCATCAGCCTTGTTGAACGTGGTGGCCAGGTGCGCTCCATCAAGGTTGACGATCTCACCGGTGAGACCATCCGCAAGGTTCTGTCCGAGAACGTGGCGAAGGAAAGCCGCCTCCATACCGACGAAGCCCAACACTACAAGCGCCCCGGCAAGGCGTTCGCCAAGCACGAACGGGTAAACCACTCCGAAGAGGAATATGCCCGTGGCGATGTGACTACCAACACCGTTGAAGGCTTTTTCGGCATCTTCAAGCGCGGTATGCGGGGCATCTATCAGCATTGCGGCGAACAGCATTTGCAGCGCTACCTGTACGAGTTCGATTTCAGGTACAATAACCGCATCGCCTTGGGCGTTGACGACGCTACCCGCGCGGACAATGTTCTCAAGGGCGTGGTCGGCAAGCGGCTCACCTATCAAACGACTCGTTGATGATGGCAAAGAGCAAAAAGCCAAAGACGCGGAAAAGAGACGAAAAAAGCCAGTCCGAAAGGTTCGTCGAAAAGGCAAAGGAACTTGGCGCAGACGAAAGCGGCGAGGCTTTCGAGCGCGCCTTCAAAAGAATCGTGCCCGAAAAGAAGGGAAACGATAAGTCACTGAAATAACATATCTAAACTTCCAGTGATCGCAGTAGCTGGCACTATTCTTACGTCAATTTCCATTTCAACGTAGTTCCCCGGCTGCTCCAATTCGGCAGGAACGGGGGTAAGTAATTTTATCGACTCAATCGACAACTTGGTAACCGCGCTATCGTCGTCCAGAAGGCAGAACACCGGCGGCCAATCTTCTGGACTCTCGCTCTGGTTTTCATTCTCGGGAACGTCTTGCTCGTAGATCGGCACCTGCAGCGCGTCAAGCAAGGTTTTTAGACGGTTGTCTAAATCGCCGCCGACAAAGAGAATGCCTCCAGGCCCTATTTTCCGGTAAAGACGAATTTGCAGGTGACAGTGAAGTTCGTGTACGTGAGTGATTAAGGGGACAAAGTTGTATCCTTGAAGCGGATACCTCCAATAAAAATTCCTGATCCCCACAACTGGACGTTTGACCTCAAAGTGTTGGCCGCGCCGCGCGGCCACTTGCAAGGTTTTCCATTCCGCAAAGTGTTCCTTAAGGCGTCGGTCCTCCGCCCAAAACGCCCGTAATTGGTCATGCAGTTCAAGGCGGATTTTTTGCTTATCGACAGGCCCCGCGTTCGACCGCAGGGGCCCCCTGTAGCGAAGTGTTAAATCCATAGGCTGGTCCCAATCAGTGGGGTGCGATGGCTCAGACATAGCCTACACCCCCACATATGGGCGTGGGTACGTGAAATATAATATGCGCACGAAAAAAGAACTTGTATAAAAGAACAAAACATGTACAGTGCTTCTTTCGGAAGGGCTTTCATGCGGGGTCGGGCACCGGTTGCAACGGCTTACCCCCTGTGAAATAAGGAAGGAGGCCGCGATGGCGACCGCGTTACATCTCGTCGACAAGGACACCATGGACAAGCAAAAGGCACTGGAAGCCGCTCTCGGCCAGATTGAGCGGGCCTTCGGCAAGGGCTCGATCATGAAGCTCGGCCAGGGACAGGGCGTGGACGGAATTGAAGCCGTCTCCACGGGATCCCTTGGTCTCGATATCGCGCTGGGCATCGGCGGTCTTCCACGGGGCCGCGTGGTCGAGATTTACGGGCCCGAATCCTCGGGAAAGACGACGATGGCGCTCCATGTCGTCGCCGAAGCCCAGAAGCAGGGCGGGACCTGCGCCTTTGTCGACGCCGAACATGCGCTCGACGTGGGCTACGCAAAGAAGCTTGGGGTCGACATCGAAAATCTCCTTATTTCCCAGCCCGACGCCGGCGAGCAGGCGCTTGAGATCGCCGACACCCTGGTTCGTTCGGGAGCCATTGACGTTCTGGTGGTCGACTCGGTCGCGGCCCTGGTGCCGCGCGCCGAGCTCGAAGGGGAAATGGGCGACACCCATGTCGGTCTGCAGGCGCGGCTGATGAGTCAGGCCTTGCGTAAGCTGACCTCTTCGATTTCGCGCTCGCGCTGCATGGTGATCTTCATCAACCAGATCCGCATGAAGATCGGCGTCATGTTCGGCAACCCGGAAACCACGAGCGGCGGCAACGCGCTCAAGTTCTATGCCTCCGTACGCCTTGATATCCGCCGCATCGGCGCGATCAAGAACGGCGACGAGGTCGTCGGCAACCAGACCCGGGTGAAGGTGGTCAAGAACAAGGTGGCGCCGCCGTTCAAGACCGTCGAATTCGACATCATGTACGGTTCGGGCGTGTCCAAGACCGGGGAACTGCTGGATCTCGGGGTCAAGGCCGGGCTGGTCGAGAAGTCGGGCACCTGGTTCTCCTACGGCGATACGCGCATCGGCCAGGGCCGCGAAAACGCCAAGGCCTTCCTCAAGGACAACCCCGAGATCGCGGCCGCTATCGAGAAGGCGATTCGCGCCAACGCCGGCCTGGTTTCGGAGGCCATGCTGAGCAACGGCGAAGATGATTCTCCGGAGGGCATAGCCGACGACGGCACCACCTGAGGGACGTACCCGCGATATTCTCCGTCGTCGGGAACGGAGATCAGACAGCCCCCGTCCGGTTGACCGGACGGGGGTTTCCCTTATCCCGGCGGCCCGTTCTCCCGTCTCCGGCCGCTGCGGGCCGGTTATGGACAGGTGGCCAAGCGCACTGTAAAAGCATGGGCCTTGGCCCATTCGGGCTCCCTCGAGGCAACTCCAGACGGCTATGACCGGAACCGGCGATACCAGGACGGCTTTTCTCGATTATTTCGGACGCAACGACCACGAGATCGTGGCGTCGAGCCCGCTCGTGCCCCACAACGACCCGACTCTCCTGTTCACCAACGCCGGCATGGTCCAGTTCAAGAACCTGTTTACGGGTGCCGAAAGGCGCGACTACGCCCGTGCCGCGACCTCGCAGAAGTGCGTCCGTGCGGGCGGCAAGCACAACGACCTGGAGAACGTTGGCTATACCGCCCGCCATCACACGTTCTTCGAGATGCTGGGTAACTTTTCGTTCGGCGACTACTTCAAGGAACGGGCGATCGAGCTCGCCTGGAACTTCTTGACCCGGGAAGCGGGTTTGCCCAAGGACCGCCTGATGGTCACGGTCTATCACACCGATGACGAGGCCCACGGCTACTGGAAGAATATCGCGGGACTGAATGACGACCGTATCATACGGATTCCCACGGCGGACAATTTCTGGTCGATGGGGGAGACCGGGCCATGCGGCCCGTGTTCCGAGATTTTCTATGACCACGGCCCGTCCGTTGCCGGCGGGCCGCCCGGGTCGCCGGACGCCGACGGCGACCGGTTCGTCGAGATCTGGAACCTCGTCTTTATGCAATACGAACAGGTCGACGCCACGACGCGGCGCGACCTGCCGAAACCGTCCATCGATACCGGCATGGGACTTGAGCGCATAGCGGCCGTGCTTCAGGGCAAGCACGACAACTACGACATCGACCTGATGCGTCATCTCATCGAAGCCTCGGCGGAGGCGACCGGTGCGGCGCCCGACGGGGAACACGCGGTGTCCCACCGGGTCATCGCCGATCATTTGCGCTCCGTCAGCTTTCTCATTGCCGACGGGGTGATGCCGTCCAACGAGGGACGGGGTTATGTGCTGCGGAGAATCCTGAGACGGGCGGTGCGCCACGCCCATATCATGGGCCGGGAGGAGCCACTGTTGCACACTCTGGTCCCTGCACTGGTGGTAGAGATGGGGGCCGCATACCCCGAACTCATCCGCGCCAGTGCCTTGATCGCCGAGACCCTGCGCATGGAGGAAACGCGTTTCCGCGCGACGCTGGCCCGCGGTCTCCGCCTGCTTGCCGATGAGACCGGGAAGCTTGGCGAGGGCGAGGCCTTGTCCGGAGATGTCGCGTTCCGGCTGTATGATACCTACGGCTTTCCCCTCGACCTCACCCAGGACGCGCTTCGGGCCGAGGGACGGAGCGTCGACATCGAAGGGTTCAACAGAGCCATGGCGCGCCAGCGGGCCGAGGCCCGCAAGGCTTGGAGCGGCTCCGGCGATGCCGCCACGGAAGCGGTATGGTTCGAGGTTCGCGAACGAACCGGCGCCAGCGAATTTCTCGGCTACGAAACAGAGGCGGCGGAGGGGCGCGTCGTCGCCATCGTTGTCGGGGACAAGGAGGTGCCGTCGGTCGAGGCAGGTACCGAAGCCTCGATCGTCACCAATCAGACCCCATTCTACGGCGAATCGGGAGGCCAGACCGGGGACAGTGGTCAGCTGTTCACCAAGGACGGCGCGGAATTTGCCATTACCGAAACCATCAAGCGCCTGGGCGACGTCCACGTCCACCACGGCACGTTAACGCGCGGAGCTCTCAAGCTCGGGGATATCGTCGACATGCGTGTCGACGGCGAGAGACGCGCGCGGATCCGGGCCAATCATTCGGCGACTCATCTCCTGCATGCGGCGCTCCGCAAGCGCCTGGGTGAACACGTGACCCAGAAGGGCTCGCTCGTTGCCGCCGACCGCCTGCGCTTCGACGTTGCACATCCCAAGGGGCTGACCCCGGAGGAAATCCGTCGGATCGAAATAGACGTCAATGCGCAGATCCGCGCCAATACGGAGGTGACCACGCGGTTGATGACGCCGGACGAGGCGGTTACCGCGGGCGCCATGGCGCTATTCGGGGAAAAATACGGCGATGAAGTTCGCGTGGTCGCGATGGGGACGGGCGCCGGCGCGAACTTCTCGACCGAGTTGTGCGGCGGTACCCACGTGCGGCGTACAGGCGACATCGGGGCTTTCCGGATCGTCTCGGAAGGAGCGCTCGCCGCGGGTGTGCGCCGCATCGAGGCGGTCACCGGCGCTGGCGCGGATGCCTACGATTCGGCCAATACCGAAATCCTGACAGCCGTCTCCGCGACGGTCCGAGCCGCGCCTACCGAATTACCCGAACGCATTCAGCGGCTCATCGAGGAGCGCCGAGCGCTCGAGCGCGAACTGACCGAAGTGCGACGCAAGCTCGCGCTGGGCGGCGGCGCGCCCGCTGGCGGCGCATCGACTTCGGACGGCCGTGAGGTCGCAGGCGTGCGCCTCGTCACCCGTTCGCTGGAGGGAATCCCGGCCAAGGACCTCAAGTCGATGGTGGATGAATTCAAGAAGCGCGGCCCGGGCGTCTATGCGGTCGTCAGTGCCGAAGACGCCAAGGTTTCGATCGTTGTCGGCGTGACGAATGACCTTGTCGACCGGTTCAGCGCGGTGGACCTCGTTCGCGCCGGAGCGGCCGCGCTCGGTGGAAAGGGCGGCGGCGGTCGTCCCGACATGGCCCAGGCCGGGGGCCCGAACGCCGGCAAGGCCGAGGACGCTTTCGCCGCCATCGCCGCGGCCATGGAAAGGGTGGGCTAAGGCCTCGGTGCCGAGGTCCCGCGGATAAAAAAACACCGCCGTTCATGAAAAGGCTCGCGCCATAGCGCGAGCCTCGATGGTTTCGGGGTGCAGGCCCCTATTTCATTGACGCCTTCATATTGGCGTCGATCTTGTCGAGGAATTCCTGGGTATTGAGCCATTTCTGGTCCGGCCCGATCAGGAGCGCGAGGTCCTTGGTCATGTGGCCGGCTTCCACCGTCTCTATGCAGACTTTCTCCAGGTTTTCGGCGAAATTCACCACATCGGGCGTGTCGTCGAAGCGGCCGCGGTAGATCAACCCGCGGGTCCAGGCAAAGATCGAGGCGATCGGGTTCGTTGACGTCGGCCGGCCCTTCTGGTGTTCGCGGTAGTGGCGTGTCACCGTGCCGTGCGCGGCTTCGGCTTCCACCGTCTTGCCGTCCGGTGTCATCAGCACGGAGGTCATCAAACCGAGGGAGCCGTACCCCTGGGCCACGGTATCCGACTGTACGTCGCCGTCGTAGTTCTTGCACGCCCAGATAAATCCGCCCGACCATTTCATGGCGCAGGCGACCATGTCGTCGATCAGGCGGTGTTCGTAGGTGATCTTCTTCTTGTCGAACTCCGCCTTGAACTCCGCGTCGAATACCTCCTGGAAGATGTCCTTGAAGCGGCCATCGTAGACCTTGAGGATCGTGTTCTTGGTCGACAGGTATACCGGCCACCCGCGGCCAAGGCCGTAGTTGAAGCAGGCGCGGGCAAAACCGTGGATCGAATCGTCGAGGTTGTACATGCTCATGGCCACGCCCGCGCCGGGGAAGCTGAACACCTCGCGCTCGATGGGCTTGCCGCCGTCCTCGGGCTCGAAGCGCAGGGTTAGCTTGCCCTTTCCCGGGACGATGAAATCGGTGGCGCGGTACTGGTCGCCGTAGGCATGACGGCCGATGACGATAGGACGGGTCCAGCCCGGAACCAGACGCGGCACGTTCTGGCACACGATCGGCTCGCGGAAGATGGTTCCGCCGATGATGTTGCGGATGGTGCCGTTGGGCGAACGGTACATTTCCTTGAGGTTGAATTCCTTGACCCGTGCCTCGTCCGGGGTGATGGTCGCGCACTTGACGCCGACGCCGTATTGCTTGATCGCATTGGCCGCATCGATGGTCACCTGATCCCGCGTCGCATCACGGTGTTCCATGCCGAGGTCGTAGTACTTCAGGTCGATGTCGAGATAGGGCAGAATCAGCTTGTCCTTTATGAATTGCCAGATGATGTGCGTCATCTCGTCGCCGTCCAGTTCAACGACGGGGGTCTTGACCTTGATCTTGGCCATTCAGTCCTCTCCTGCGCGAGTATTGGTCGAATCCGGGGCTTGAACGGGGGCGGGAACGGGCCGTCCCGCCGTGCCGGGGGGGAAACTCGGCGCGCACCATATCAGACCTGCGGCCGAGCGCAAGGCGGCGGCGGAAGCGGTCGGACGTACCTCCTGACGGTTCACCACGGCGGGAACGGGCGGGTATTCAGGTCTTCTCGGGGAGAGGCCTTACCGCCGTTGCCGGCATGGTGGCGATGGCCGGCAGGACATCTTCCACGTGGTCGACCACAGCAAACAGGTCGCGAATCATGGGGCCGGTAAAGCCGGCGCTTACCGTGTGCTCAATCAGATCAATGAGTGCCTGCCAGTAGCCGCCGTCGTTGACGATCACAACGGGCTTGCCATGAAGGCCGAGCTGACGCCAGGTGATGATCTCAAAGGTCTCGTCCAGAGTCCCGACCCCTCCCGGAAGGACGGCGAAGGCGTCGGCGCGTTCGAACATGCGCCGCTTGCGTTCGTGCATGGATTCGACGACGACCAGCTCGTCCAGGCCCTGATGCGCCAGCTCGACGCGCCTGAGGTCGGTAGGAATGACGCCGGTGACCTTGCCGCCCGCCTCCAGCGTCGCGTCGGCGAGCACGCCCATCAGTCCGATATTGCCACCCCCGTACACGAGCTCGACGCAGGCTTCCCCGAGAAGGCGGCCGAACTTTTCCACCTCGCGTGCGTGCCGGCCGTCACTGCCCTTGGACGAGCCGCAGTAAACACAGAGGGAAGCAATATCGGGCATGGGACGGTACCTTATTCGGGGGTCCAGCGCTCCGGTCGCGCGCGTCGTTGAAACCGGCAGGGTATCCGGCGGTTATGAGAAGTGCTCACGAGTTCGTGATCGTGGCGCCACTATCGCGCCTTAATATTGTGATTATCAAGGCTCTGCGGCAAACTCTCCGCGCCGCACCGTGGTCCCGGCCGATTCGTCCGGCGGCGGCGGATTGTGTCCCGAAGGGGGACAGGCTCTCGGCCGATACCGGCGTTCGGTTCCGCACCGGGCGCGCCGTAACGGCCCAACGAACTTGGAGGCTCGTATGAAACTCTGGTCATACATTTTTTCATTCATTGCGGTTGCTGCGCTCGCGCTCGCGGTACCGGCGCTCGCCCAGGACAAAGGTGCGCTGGTGAAGGAGCGGGGGAGTATCATGAAGAGCGTCAGCGGGACGCTGAAGGCGCTGGACAAGTCTGCCAAGTCGGGCAAGGTGGGCGTAAACGACGCCGCGAGGGCGTCCAAGGCATTGGCCTCTTACAAGAAATACACGAGTCTGTTCCCGGCAGGCACGGACTCCAGCATGATCAAGACCCGTGCCAAGCCCGAGATCTGGAAGGACTGGTCCAAGTTCGAGGCACAGGCCGGCAAGCTCGTAACGGCGCTGACCGACGTTGAAAAGGCAGCAAAGACGGGTGATGCGGCGGCAATGGGTGCGGCGGTCAAGACCGCGCAAGGCACCTGCGGCGGATGCCACAAGCCGTTCCGGGGCCCGAAGCCCAAGTGATGTGAAGGGGCCGCCCGCCCGTGGGCGGCGGCGGCCCCCCTCTATCCTTATCGTACGCGTAACCATGGAACTCGATTCAGGACCAGCCCGGCACATGCCTCGGCGAGGACGGTTTTTTATGGCCGGTGTCTTGGCTGTTGCGTCGTTTGCGGCATCGTTCCTTGCCGTTTCCGACCCCGCCTTCGCCCAGAACCCGGGCGGGGATGCGACGGCCGGTGAAGCACTCTTTGCGGCCGGCGGATGTGCCAATTGCCATACGGACAGGAAGAACAAGGGGCCGTTGCTTGGCGGCGGTGCCCCGATCAAGACGGCATTCGGCACGTTCTACGGCCCGAATATTTCGTCTGATCCGGAATTCGGCATTGGCAAGTGGACCGACGCCGATTTCATACGTGCCCTGCGTCGGGGCATGTCACCGGATGGTGCCCACTACTACCCGGCGTTTCCCTACCCGTCCTTCACCAACCTCACCGATACAGACATGAAGGCGTTGCGTGCCTACATCATGACGCTGCCGCCGGTCGCTGAAAAAAGCAAACCCCATGATCTTGCATTCCCCTACAACATCCGTCTCGGCATGACGCTCTGGAATCTGCTTTACCTCGACGAGGGGCCGATGGCTCCCAATCCGTCGCGTTCGGCCGAGTGGAATCGGGGGCGTTACCTTGCCGGTGGCCTAGCCCATTGCGCCGAATGCCATACGCCGCGCAATGTTTTCGGCGCACTCGACCGGCAGCGCTGGATGGCGGGCAACGCCAAGGGCAAGGGACCCGAGGGCGAGGCCGTGCCCAACATCACCTCCCATGAGGAATCGGGAATAGGCAAGTGGACCATCGACGAAATCGCGGAGTCGTTGAAATCCGGAATGCTTCCGGACGGCGATTCCTTTGGCTCCCTAATGGCGGATGTGGTCGAGCATGGGACCGCCAAGCTCAGCGACGCCGACCGGCACGCGATCGCCGTCTACATCAAGTCGATACCGCCACTGGCCGGACGAGGCCGGAAATAACCGGTTTCCGTCCCGTTGCGCCCACAGAGGCGAGAGTCTAGGCTAGCGCTGACGTCCGGGGACTCCGGGCGGAAGCTCATGAAGGGAGAGGCGGCGGTGAACCGGGCTCTCGTGATTGCGGTTGTCGGGGCAGTTGTACTCGCCGCCGCATTGCTGCTCAATTTCTATCTCGGACGTGAAGAGCGGAGCCAACCGGCGACGCCCACGGCACCCGCGCCAGCAGCACCAGCGCCCGGCACCGGATCCAAGGCACCGGCAATCGCGCCGCGAGGCCATGAACCGAGCTTTGACATCGTCCGGGTCAGCCCGGAAGGAAACGCGGTTATCGCGGGGCGGACCGCACCCGGATCGGAGGTGACCGTATTAGACGGGGACAAGGTGGTGGGGAAGGTCACCGCCGACTCGCGTGGCGAATGGGTGCTGGTGCCGAGCAAACCGCTTGAGCCGGGTTCGCGCCGACTGACGCTGTCGGCGCGCCTCCCGGACGGCACGGCCCTCGGTTCGGAAAGTGAAGTGGTGCTGGTCGTGCCGGAACGAGGGAAAAACGTCGCCGGTGCCCCCGCCAATGGTGCGTCGGGTGCACTTGCACTTCAGGTTCCACGCGGGACCGACGGCGCGGGCCGTTCGACCGTCCTCCAGTTTCCTGGTGGTGCCGGGATTGTGGGTGAAGGAGGCCTTGCGATCGAAATCATTGACTACGATGGCGAGGGGCGCGTCAAGGTAAGCGGTCATGCGAAGCCGGGAGCGCAGCTCCGCGTCTATCTCGATAATCGTTTGATTGGTGAGGTTACGGCGGACGGTAAGGGAGACTGGTCGTTCCAGCTCAAGGAATTGCTGCCGCCGGGAGACTATGCCCTGCGTGTGGACGAAATGCGCTCCGGTGGCCATGTGGCCCGCCGTATCGAGGTTCCATTCAATCGCGCCCCGGCGATGGGGGATCTCGGCGACCGGCAGATCGTCGTTGTGCAGCCGGGCAACAGCCTGTGGCGGATCGCGCGCCGCGCCTATGGGCACGGTCCCCGGTACACCCTCATTTTCGAAGCCAACAAGTCCCAGATCCGTGACCCCAACCTGATCTATCCGGGGCAGGTTTTTACCGTGCCCGGGACCAGCCTCATGCGCTGAAGCCACGGAACGTTCACTCCGGCTTGTGCGTTCAAAAATGCGTGCTCGATGCGGGACGGGTCCGTTAAGACATCGTCAATACGCGTGACCCCATGCTTCCGACGTAAAGCACGGGGATACTTTCGTTTTCGGGGGCTATTGGGCTAAACTCCGCCGGTCCCGGCCGGGTCCTGCCGGGCATGGCGGGGCGAACCCCCGGGGCCGCCCGTGGGCTCGCCGATTACCAGAGGAAATGCCCGCCACCATGCGACCCGTGATTCATCGAGAAGGTCTGCCGATCATCGCCGCATTCATTGTCACGACGGCGGTCCTGTGGTGGCTGTGGGTGCCGTTGGGGATCGCTGGCGCGCTTCTGTCGCTTTGGTGCATCTGGTTTTTCCGCGATCCTGAGCGACATCCACCGACCCGGCCGGGGGTGATCCTTGCGCCCGCCGATGGGCGGTTGCTGGCGATCGTCACGGCATCACCGCCGGCGGAACTCGGCATGGGGGATACGCCGCGCACCCGTATCAGCACATTCATGAACGTGTTCGACGTTCACGTGAACCGCATTCCAGCCGATGGCCGCATTACTGGGTTGCATTATCGGCCCGGCCGCTTCTTCAACGCATCCTTCGACAAAGCTTCGAATCATAATGAACGCATGTCGATGCGCATGACCACGGCGAGCGGACACGATCTCGCCTTCGTGCAGATCGCCGGCTTGGTCGCGCGGCGCATCCGGACGAAACTTGCGGTCGGGCAGGCTGTCACGGCCGGCGCCCGTTTCGGCATGATCCGGTTCGGGAGTCGCGTCGATGTCTACCTCCCCGACGGCATTGAGCCGCTGGTCCGGGAGGGGGAAGTCGCGGTCGCCGGAGAAACCATCCTGGCGGTCCCGGGACGGAATGCCGCCGACGCCGATGGTGGAGGCCTCCGATGATTCGGCCCCGTCGGCGACTCAGCGCGCTGCCTTTCAATCGCCTGATCCCCAACATCATGACCGTCACGGCGCTCTGTGCCGGGCTCACCGCAATTCTGTACGGCGTTCAATCCAAATGGCAATTCGCCGTTGCCGCGATCATGATCGCGGCGTTGCTCGATGCGCTCGACGGGCGCATCGCGCGATTGCTCGGCGGCACTAGCCGATTCGGCGCGGAGCTTGATTCGCTGTCAGACTTTGTCTGTTTCGGTGTTGCGCCGGCGCTGCTGCTATTTCTGTGGACCCTGCAGGACGCCAAGGGACCGGGCTGGGTCATTGCCCTGGTCTTTTCGGTTTGTGCCGCGTTGCGCCTCGCGCGCTTCAATACGCGTCTGGGTGACTCCGACATGCCGGTCTGGGCCGGAAACTACTTCACCGGAGTGCCCGCACCGGCGGGAGGTGGTCTCGTCCTGCTCCCCATGATGCTGAGCTTCGAATTCGATCTGGATTTCCTCTCCCATCCTCTGATCAACGGTCCCGTGGCGGTTATCGTCGCCTATATGATGATCAGCCGAATTCCGACGTTTTCCTTCAAGAAGGTGCGTGTGCCGCAGCGGCTCATTGTGCCACTCTTGCTGATGGTCGGCTTGCTGGCGGCGCTGCTTGCGACGGCAACTTGGCTGACGATCTCGTCATTGTTGATCCTGTACCTGTGCTCGATCCCGGTGTCCGTGCGGGCCTACCGGCGTCACGCGGCGGCGACGGACACCGCGACTGATACGCTCGCCGTCATCGACGGGGCCGTCGGCGGCGACGAGGGCGAGGAAGAGGATGAGGCCGACACCGACGCCCTGACCGAGGAATCGGGCGAGGGCACGCCGGCCTCACGTCAAAGCCCGCGAACGTTCTCCGGATAAAGTTCGTCCATGGACACCCGGCAGTGGCTGACGCCCTGCTCGTCGCAATAGCGCACGAAAGCCTCCAGCGTCCGGCGGTTCGCGTCCACCCCGTAGGGCCAGAAGTCATCCCCGAACATGTCGCGCGCCTTTTCCGCCCAGGCGAATGTCCATGCGATCGGATAGCGGCAAATATTGCCGTCGAGGGCGCGGGCCAGGCTGCGGTTCTTTGCTTCGCTGAAGGCGTCAAACAGGGCAGGACCGATCCAGGGATTGGCGTCGTAGGTCGTCCGCGGGATGGCGACCGTGTGCATCATGGGGAATATCCGGTGTCGGCGCCAATAGGCCTCTTCCACAGGTTGGAAATCGCCGATCAAGCGCCGGATACGGGGGTCGCGTGCCTGGAACAGGTCCGGAGGGTGGGCGCAGATCACGGCGTCGAGATCGCCGGCAAGCAGCATATCCATGAGCGAGCGGTCGTAGACCTCACGATACGCGACGCCAGAGGGCAGCTTCGGCTTCACCTGGCTTTC
The DNA here is from genome assembly GCA_009380075.1 of Alphaproteobacteria bacterium. Classification (GTDB taxonomy): domain Bacteria; phylum Pseudomonadota; class Alphaproteobacteria; order SMXQ01; family SMXQ01; genus WHSO01. The sequence continues at coordinate 71,928 of WHSO01000001.1, forward strand.
CCGCCCCGGCGCGTTGATGCCTGCGCGAATCCATTCCACGTCCGCGAGCCCGACCCCGACATCGTGCATCAGCCAGGCCCGCACCCAGACGATGGCGGTCTGCACCCATTCCGGTATGCCGATCCGCCTGGCCCTCAGTTGCGTGGGGTCGCGGAGGGGGCTGTCCGTTCGCACGTATATGGCATGCTGACGAAAGAAGCGCGACGGAAAGACGGGTATGCCGGTGATGTTCGGGTCGTTCTGGGAAATCAGTGAAACGTAACGCGCCATCGACATTTCCGACACGTCCCAGCACCGTTCATCCGTAAAGCGGGCGAAGTACTCCTCCACTGGAAGGTCGATGTGGTCTATGGCGATGCCCGCGGCATGGACTTTTCCGGTAACGAAATCCCTGACGTGGTCGTAGTCGCTGATCGCGACGCTGAGACGAAGGTCCGGCATGTTCAGGACCCTTTGGCCATGTGGACGGTGCGTTGCGGGAAGGGTATCGAGATTCCTCCGGCGTCAAAGGCTTCCTTGATGCGGCGATAGAGATCGAACCTGAGGGGCCAGTAATCTGAAGCCGCGCACCACACGCGCAACTGGACCTCCACCGCGTTGTCCCCGAGGTTGGAAACCATCAGTGCCGGGGCGGGTTCCTTGCTCACGCGCTCATCCGTTGTAATTAGCGGTCGTATGATCTCGAACGCCTTCCCGATGTCGTCGTCGTATCCGATACCGACCGTAAGGTCCACGCGACGGGTCGCATTGTGACTGTAGTTCTTTACGGCGCTGCCCCACAGCTGTCCGTTGGGAACGACGATGTGCACGTTGTCGGGGGTGTTCAACGCCGTCGTGAAAAGAGAGATCGACTCGACGGTACCCGCGACTCCCGCGACGTCGACGAACTGCCCGACCCTGAAGGGACGGAACAGAAGTAACATGATGCCTGCGGCGATGTGACTGAGGGTGCCCTGAAAGGCAAGGCCGATGGCGAGGCCGGCGGCGCCGAGTACGGCGATGAAACTGGTTGTTTCGACCCCGAAGCGCTCAAGGACGGCGACAACGGTGAAGATGATCAGCGCATAGCGGACGACGCTGGCGAGAAAGTATCGCAGGGTTTCATCGATTCGCCGGGATCTGGTCAGCGCCCTTGAGGTCATCCGCGCCGCCCATCCCGCAGCGACAAAACCCGCAACCAGAATTGTGAGGGCCCCCAGGACGTTGAGGCCCCAGGCACTGATGATTGCAATGATCTGCGTAATCGTGTCGTTTACGTTGGATTCCATGTCTAAAGGCCCTCAAATCTTGTTCTGGAACAGTGGAGAAGCCGTGGCCGACACCGCTAACACTCATTCTCCTGAAAATAGTCGATCGACGGTCCGCGCCAAGCCCAAAACTGCTGACCGTCCTTTTGTGGGAATGCGCATGGGACGAGAGAAGTGCCGCGGAGGTCCACTTCGCGGAGCCGAACTCAGGTGCGTGTTGCCGTGACCTCGACCTCGATGAGCTTGCCGGGGGCCGAGTATCCCGAAACGCGGTGACAGGCGAATCGCGGCGGCAGGCACGATGCAGCTTTGAGAAACAGCTCACGCATATGGGCGGCTGATTCGCTTTCGTGCAGGAAGCAGTTCGCCTCCGCCACTCGGTCCCAGCCGCTGCCGGCTTCCCGGAGGTAGCGGCCGATCCGGGGGAGGATATCACCGAGCACCTGCGTCTCCAGGGTGGGATCGGTGCACGTCTGTCCCGACAGGATCATCAGCGGCCCGCACGTGATGTAACGGCAGGGGGTTCGCGGAGGATTGTTCTCCCGGACCACCTTTTCGAGTCCCGCCCCGGGTCGCAGAGCCATCAAATCCATGGCGATGTTGACGCCGTCGTTGAGGCGTGCTGGCGCGATATAACTTGAGGTCGCGCACCGTGCCGGCCCCGAGAGGATCTCCATGCGCACATTGCTGCCGGCATCGCGTGCCGCGCGGTCACGCCCGTACAGGCGGCTTCGCACGGCGTGCTCCAGGCCGAGACCGTGCCGGGCCAAGGCGTCGCTGAACGCCGCGAACAAGGCCCGGGTATCCTTTTCCGGGCCCCCTTCGGCGGGAGCCTCCGCCGATAACACCATAAATTCCTGGCCGAGCCAGTCCAGGACGCTTTCCCGCATGATGATTCCTCCCCCTTTGGGCGCATATTATGGTCCAGCATGAGAATCAGGCAAACCCGATCGTGACGCGGATCACGCTCGCCATTTCGGCACCAGCGGGTACACTGGTCGTCCTGTCGCCGTGAAATGGACCCTTCGATCCGCGAATGCGCCGCTTCCTCCTTCCCGTCCTGATGTTCGTCCTGGTGGCGGCCGCGTGTTTTCAGTACTGGCACTGGCGCGGTCGGCCGGTGCCTTTGCCCGACCTGCCGGGGGCCCGCTTCCAGTGCCTGTCCTATTCACCGTTCGAGGGCAGCGCGAGCCCCCTTGACCGTGATTTTGACGTGCCGCGGCCGGTGATCACCCGCGACATGGAGGTGCTCAAAAACGTCACCGGATGCCTTCGCACGTATTCGGCGATCAAGGTACAGGGCGACGTTACCCGGATCGCGCATGAGCATGGGCTCAAAATCCTTCAGGGTATCTGGATTTCGGGCACGCCCGAAGACAATGAAGAAGAAATTACCGCGGCCATAGATTTGGCGCGGACGTATCCCGACACCGTGAAGGCGCTCATTGTCGGCAACGAGGTGCTGTTGCGCCGTGAAATGACGGGCGAAACGCTGGCACGCATCATCCGCCGGGTCAAGGCGGCGACCGGACTGCCCGTGCTTTACGCGGATGTGCCGCATTTCTTCAAGAAGGAGCCGGCTGTGGTGGCGGCGGCCGACACGCTTGCCATCCATATCCTGCCTTATTGGGACGATCCCGAACCCGTGTCCATTGCCGAGGTCCAGAAACACGTAGCCATCATTGTCGAAGACATGAGGCGGACCTTTCCCGGCAAACCCCTGATGATCGGGGAAATCGGCTGGCCCAGCGAGGGCCGCACGCGCGGCGCTTCCGTTCCAAGCCTCGTCAACCAGGCGCGATTCGTGCGGGAGTTCGTCCTCGGGGCGAACCGGCTGGGCATCGACTACAACCTTATCGAGGCGGTCGATCAACCCTGGAAGCGGGTGCCCGAGGGCACGGTCGGCGGCTACTGGGGAATTTTCACGGCCGACCGCGAGCTCAAGTTCCCGCTGACCGGTCCGGTTTCCGAATGGCCGCACTGGCGTGCCGCATTCGCCGTGTCGCTCGGAATCATGGCCGCATTTTTCGCTTACGGTCTGTCGTGCGGCCGGATCGGGGGCGTGGCCCGCTGGATCGCTTTCGCGCTTCTTGCGGGCGCTACGGGTATCAGCCTCGTGCATCTCTACGACCACATCCGCACCAGCAGCCTGACCGTGGCCGGATGGGTGTTCGGCGCCTATATGGCGGCGCTTACGATCCTGGCGGCCGTCGCGTTAACGGCCCGGATGGAGGGACGGATCGTTGCAGGGGCGGCCGCCTTCCCAAGAGTGCTCGGACGGTTCGGCGATCGCGAGGGGTGGGGGCCCGCACGGTGGATCGGAGCCGGTTTCTGGATTGCGGCGCTGCCCGCGGCAATGCTCGCGCTGGCGATCGGATTCGATGGTCGGCACCGGGACCTTCCCATCATGGGCCTGTGGCTGCCGGGTCTCGCGATACTGGTTCTTTGCCGCGGAATTCCCGGAAATCGCCCGCGCCGCGAGGAGGTCTGGCTGACATTGATCCTGACAGTCGCTGCGTTGATGGCCTTCGACGGCTTGCGCAATATCGAAATGCTGTTGTGGTCGGCGACGGTACTGTTGTTCGCCGCACCCGGATGGCGCGATATTCGGTCGGAAGTGAAATTCCTGCTCTCAGGCCCGGTCGAGCATGGCAGCACGGACAAGACCGAGCGGGATGGCGATGGCGGCAAGGGCCGTTGAATAGAGAAACATACCCATGCCGCCGAGGACCATGGCGACGATAATGCCGACCATGGCACCTCTACCTCTGTAGAGCAGCGCCGCAAGCGCCCCGAGAAGCGCCCCACCCGCAATGACGAAATTCTGCGACGCAATCCGAAGCGCGTCGCGCAGGATGCACCACCAGGGCATCGGTGGTTCAACGCAGGCGGCCGCCCGGGCGACGGGTTCGATCAGATCATAACGGATATGATCGCCGATCACGCCACCCAGAGCCGCGAGCAGCAAGGCGACAACGGGCATCAGGCGACGGCGGCGTAAGTCTCCCGCGGAGTGCGTCGGGGATGACGATGCCGGTGATGCTGGAAATGGTGGCACGATAGACAGACCTTCGGATTCCCGCGTTGTCGGCTGGGGGCAATTGTCCCCCCCTATCCGGTGTGCTGGCAAGGGGATGTTGCCGCCGTTGTCGGCGATTCGGTACTATGTCGAACGTAGGGTATCGGCAGTCCACATTGCGGGGGAGCACACCGGTCCATGACCGTTGGCGTGACTGGTGGCGGCAGGGAACGAGACCTGAGGCTCGACTTTTTTCGTGGCCTCGCCCTTTTTTCCATCTTCATCGACCATGTGCCCGATGTCGTCTTCGGTGCGTTCACGATTCAGTTCACAGGACTGTACGATGCGGCGGAAGTGTTCATTTTTATTTCCGGATATACGGCCGGCCTTGTCTACGGGCGGGTGTTGCAGACCGAGGGTGCACTTTCCGCAACTTTGCGCATCTATCATCGTGTCTGGCACCTATACGTGGCGCATGTATTTCTGTTCATGATGTTCATGGCGCTCGTCGGACACATGGCCGGTCCGCTGGTCAATCCCCTTTATGTCGAAGAATTTCGCGCCACCGACTTCTTGAGAGATCCGGGCACGACGGTGATCATGGCGCTTGTACTGCGCTTTCAGCCGGCATTCATGGATATACTACCGCTTTATATCGTCCTGTTGGCAGTACTACCGTTTTTCATGATGGGCCTACGGCGTTGGTGGCCCGTCGCGCTCGCGTGTTCGTTCGCTCTGTGGTTCGCGGTTCAACTCGACGACGGGCTGAACCTGCCGGCCTATCCGGGAGCGCGCAACACTTGGTTCTTCAATCCCCTGGCGTGGCAGTTTCTTTTCCTTTTCGGAGCTTTTCTCGGCTGGTCGCGCATTATCGGCAGGGACGGATGGCTCGGCCTGCGGCCGCTCCTTGTCATTGCCGTAGTGGTTGCGGCACTCGGTTTCGCGTTACGATTCAACTGGACGCTCCATTATTTCCATGATCCGATCCCGGCGCTTGCTGCCAAGTCGTTATGGCCGGCATTGAGCAAGACGGACCTTTCGGCGCTTCGGCTCATTAACCTTTTATGCATGTCACTTGTGGTGGCTACCGTGGTTCGACGTGGCGCCCCTTTTCTTGCGAGCAGGGTGGTCTGGCCTCTTGTCGTCTGTGGGCGTCATTCGCTGCATATCTTTTGTCTCGGCATCCTTTTGTCGGTGATTGCCCACCTCATACTCAGCGAATTCGGAGCTAGTGCGGGGCTGCAAGTTCTGGTCACATTGGGTGGAATAGTGATCATGACAGCCGTGGCCGCGATCATGGAGTGGTTTCCGGGTGGGAGAGTCATGCGCCACCATCAGGGCAGGCGAGCCGCCCGGGGCGGGGAGGAGGCATGAAAATGAGGCTTCAGCGACAGAAACTGGGGCCAACGCAAATCGGCCTCGCGGCTGTGCTCGCCGCGTTCGCGTTTTGGGGCGGGACACCGAAGAAACTGGCCGCCGCGACACAATCCTGCGCGACTCCGGCCGACATTTACGAATACGAACCCTATCTTCCCCGGACCTTGGGTGCACTGGAAAAGGGGGGGCCGATAACCATCGTCGCGGTCGGCGGCGCATCCACTAGGGGCCGCGCTGCAGGAGACGACAGTCGCGCCTGGCCGGCGCGGCTGGGTCAGGCGCTGGCGGCAAGGTTTCCCTCGGCGAGGATTACGGTCCTGAATCGGGGGGTAGCACGCGAGACTGCCGCCCAGATGGTCGCTCGCTTCGACAAGGACGTATTCGCGTTCAAACCCGATCTGGTCATCTGGGAGACCGCGACGAACGATGCCGTGAGTGCGACCGACGTCGACGCGTTCCAGGAGACCCTCCAGACCGGCATTGAGAGGCTGCGTGCCGCGGTGCCTGAGGTGATGTTTATGAACCCACAGTTTTCGCGGCTCAGCGAATTCGTGGTCAATTTCAACCGATACACCACCATCCTGCGTGGTGTCGCCGACCTCAGCGAACTGCCGCTATTTCCGCGTCACGAGATCATGCGTTATTGGGCCGATCGCGGCGTGTTCAATTTCAGGGTGACCGGGCGTGAGCAACGCCGCGAACTCGCGATCCACCTGTATGCGTGTATCGGTGCCGCCGTGGCAGACATGATCGTCCGGCGCCCGCCGGTACAGGTGCGGTAATGAATTTTCCGGTGGGGGTACTGCGGCGTGTGGGAGTCGCGGTATGGCTGGCTGTCCTTGCGATGGCCGACACGAGCGATGCCCTGTCGGCGCCGGCGGCGATGGAATGCACCGCTCCCAAGGATGCTGTCCGGCTGAACGTCAAGCTTCCCAATACGGCGCGCGCCATTCGTCAGGGAAATGAGCTCATCGTCGTCGCCATCGGCTCTTCATCGACCCAGGGAGTGGGCGCGTCATCGGCTGGCAACACCTAATCCCGCCCAGTTCGCACGTGAACTTACCCTCCGCTGGTCGAGGCTGCGCCTGCGCGTCTTCAACGAAGGGGTCGGCGGCGAAACGGCGTCCGAGATGCTGGCGCGGTTCGAAACTGACGTGCTGGCTCACAAGCCGCACCTGGTCATCTGGCAGTCCGGTTCGAACAGCCTCCTGAGAGGCAAGGCCGTCGAAGACTACGTGGCAACCGTCCGTGCGGGCATCCTGCGACTGAAGGCGGCCGGCACGGATGTCATCCTCATGGACCCCCAGTTCGCACCCGTGGTTGTCGCCCAACCGGCGCATCGAAGGCTGATATTGTCAATCCGCGCGCTCGCCAACGATCTGAGGGTCGGCCTGTTCCAGAGGTTCGCCGTGATGCGCCACTGGGTTTCCAGCGGCGGGACGCGCATCGAGGACGTGATTTCCCGCGACCGGCTGCATATGAACGACGCGAGCTACGCCTGCATCGCGCGGCTGCTCGCCGACAGCGTGTCCGCCGCCGCGCAGGAAGCGCTCGGCCCACTCCAGCCTCGCTCCAGCCTCGTTTCCGGCGCTCACCTGTCAAGTAATATCTAGATAAATCAATTTGTTGCGGGCAGCGCGCGCCCGTCGTCAAAGTGGTACAGATTGTCGAGCGGCCGGCCTGCGCGAAACCGATTCAGGTTTTCCGCGAACAGCGCCCTGAGGCGGAAATAGTCGTTGGTCGAGCCGGCGGCGGAAACATGGGGCGTTATGATCACATTTTCCATGTCCCATAGGGGACTTTTCGGGTCCAGCGGTTCGTCCTCGGCGACATCGAGTGCCGCACCCGCGATTTGTCCGGCGCGGAGTGCCGAGATCAAGGCACTTTCGCCCACGATCTCGCCGCGGGCGATGTTGATGAAGTAAGCCGTCTCCTTCATCGCAGCGAAAGCATCGGAACCGATCAGGCGAAAGCTCGAGGGATCCGATGCTGTAGCAACGATGACGGCATCCGCATCGGCAAAGGCTTCGCACATCCGTCGGCGCGGAACGGTGTCATCGACATCGGGCGTCGGTGCAGCGCCGCGCGTCACGGCGACGACACGCATGTCGAAGGATTTCGCCTTGCGCGCGACCTCCGCGCCGATTCCGCCAAGACCGACGAGCACGAGTGTCTGCCCTTCGATGCTTCGCATGGTGAAATTGAGTTCGTTTCGCGCCCAGTAATGGCGTTGCTGATTTTCACGGATTTCCCATATGCGGCGCGAGGATGCGAGCAGAAGCATCATCGCATGCTCGGCACAGACTGGGGCCTTTGCGCGGGCCGAGGTGGTGACGGGAATGTCACGGGGAAGCCCCATATTGACTCCCCGTTCGATGCCGGCGGATGAAAAATGTACCCAGCGCAGACGGTCGGTACGGCCACGGGCCAGTGCCGCTCCGAGTTCCGGCGTGCAGATGCGGTTGGAAAGCACAACGAGGTCCGCGTCAGCGACTCCGTTCTCGAACTCTTCGGGTGACCACACCACCGCCCAGTCGACATCGGGAAAGTCCGAGGTAAACTGTAGGATACGGTCTGCCCTGCGGTTGGTGTACATGACCGCCTTCATCGTTTTTCCCTCTAATTGATGGGGACTCCCCGTTTCCCCGCGTTTCCCGTCCAGACATTCCGAACGAACGGGAGGGCCGGACCGGGGGATCAAGCGTTCCCGGCGACGCCCTGCGATGGCGCTTGCCTGTCCGGCGTCGGCCCACTTAGTATTCCCCATGGCCAGAGGGCATGGCGGCGGGCGCCAAGATCCGCCGCGGGCAAAAGATACCAAGAAACATTCTTTACAGGGAGATGGTAATGAACAGCAATGCTTTGCGTGCGTTGGCGCTGGCCGGTGCATCCGCGGTTGCCTTTGCGGTCGGCGCGCGGGCCGACGCGGTCGAGGAATTCTACAAAGGCACGTCGATCAAGATGATGATCGGCGCCGGCGTCGGCGGCGGTAACGATACCTACGCTCGAACTTTTGCACGCCATTGGCGGGAACAGATTCCGGGACGGCCCAACATCATATCCCAGAACCGGCCCGGTGCTGGCGGTCTTACGATGCTGAACTATCTCTACATCCAGGCAGCAAAGAACGGTTCGGAAATCGCCGTCATTAATCGTTCGATGCTGACCTATCCGTTGCTCGACGGTCAGGGCGTGCGCTTCGATATCAACAAGTTCAACTGGCTTGGCAGCCTGAACAACGAAGTTTCGCTGATCATCGCCTGGGCCACGGCACCTGTGAAGTCGATCGACGATGTCCGCACGCGCGAATTGATCGTGGCGGGAACCTCGGCCAGCAACGACAGCGTCAAGCTGCCGTCTCTCCTCAACAACGTCATCGGGACGAAGTTCCGGATCGTCGCCGGTTACCCCAGTGGCGAAGCAATGAATCTCGCCATGGTGCGCGGTGAGGTGCAGGGGCGAGCCTCGATTCCCTGGACGACCCTGCGGTCGACGGAGCCGGAATGGATTCGCGATAAGAAGGTGACGATCCTCTTGCAATTTGGCCTCGCCAAGCACCCGGACCTGCCCAATGTTCCACTGGCGCAGGATTTCGCCGCCAACCAGGAACAGCGCGATATCCTGAACTTGCACGCAGCACGCAACGACATGGGCCGGCCGTTCCTGGCGCCGCCGGGTATTCCGGCGGATCGTCTTGCCATGCTGCGGAAGACGTTCATGGCGACCGTGGCGGCGCCGGGATTCGTCAAGGATGCCCAGCGGCTGAAGCTGGAACTCGGCCCCATGTCGGGGGAGGCGATGCAAAAGGAATTGCAGCGCATTTACGCCACGCCGAAGGACATCGTTGAAAAGGCGCGCGCTGCCTACAACGCTCCGGTCAAGCTGGAGATGGCAAAGATCGAGGAGGAAAAAGTCAGCACCCCCATTGCCAAGGTCCAGAAGAAGGGCAGCCGGGTCATCATCAAACATAAGGGGAAGGACGTCACTCTAAGGGTCAGCGGCTCCAACACCAAGGTTTCCATCGCGGGCAAAGAGGCCAAGCGCGGCGACCTGAAGGAGGGCATGTCCTGCGAGTTTAAGTTTGCCGGCGACCGCGCCAGCGCCATTGCCTGCAAGTAGTTGAGGATCGAACGGCTGGTTCCGTCCGGGATTGGCTTCGGATGCTTTCGACACTATTGGGAGGTGAACCGATGATTCACTGCTCTGTCAGCCTTCGTTTCCACAAGACGTCTATCATCGTGGGCCTTGCGGCCTTATCTTGGTTGATCCCTTGGGACTCGCGTCCGGCCGCAGCGCAGCAGGCCGTCGCCATTGATGCCGATGACATTGGCGGCACCGTCAGTGGGCCCAAGGGGCCGGAAGCAGGGGTTTGGGTGATCGCCGAAACCCGCGAGCTTCCCACCCGCTTCATCAGGATCGTCGCGACCGATGACCAGGGTCGTTATGTCATCCCCGACTTGCCGAAGGCCAGTTACGACGTCTGGGTAAGAGGCTATGGGCTCGTCGATTCGCCGAAAGTGAAGAGTGCTCCCGGCCAACATCTGAATCTCAAGGCCGTCGTGGCACCGAATACTGCGGCGGCGGCGGAGTACTATCCCGCCATCTACTGGTATTCGATGCTGAAAATTCCGGCCAAGGACCAGTTCGGCGGCAAGAGCGATATTCCGGCCAAAGTCACGCAGGAATTCTGGCTGAACGGGATGAAGAACAACGGCTGCATCGGGTGCCATCAGCTCGGCCAGAAATCGACACGTACCATTCCTAAGGAATTCGGGACATTTGAGGACGGCGCGGAAGCTTGGGCGCGACGCATCCAGGCCGGCCAGTCCGGCGAGTCCATGGTGAACCAGCTCATGGGTCGCTTCAACGGCGTGCCGCTGCGTTATTTCGGCGAATGGATGGACCGCATCGCCAAGGGAGAACTGCCTCACGCGATGCCGCCCCGTCCGCAGGGCGAGGAACGCAACATCGTCGTGACCCTGCGGGAATGGATGAACGAGAAAAAGTACCTTCACGACCTCATCGCCAGCGATCGGCGTTATCCGACGGTCAACGCCTACGGGCCGCTGTACGGCTCGCCGGAGTATTCCTCGGACAACATCCCGATCCTCGATCCGGTCAAAAACACGGTGGCACATTTCCGCCTACCGGTTGCTCCGGATACGCCGGAAGCCCTCGGTCCGGGGCATGCGGCGGGCAAGGAGCCGCTGCAACCCTCGGCATACTGGGGCAATGAAAAGATTTGGGACACCAAGGCCAACAACCACAACTCCATGTTCGACCGTAAGGGGCGCGTGTGGATGGCGGCGACCGGCATGGGTCCCGATAATCCGGCATTCTGCAAGAAGGGGTCCAAGCATCCCTCGGCCAAGCTCACGCCGATGAACAAGGTGAACCGGAGGGTCACTATGCTGGATCCCAAGACCGGCAAGTACCTCGCCATTCCGACCTGCTTCCAGACGCATCATCTCCAGTTCGGTTACGACGCCAATGAGACGCTCTGGACCAGCGGTGGCCGTACCGTCGTCGGCTGGATCAATACCAAAATGCTGGATGAGACAGGCGATCTGGAGAAGTCGCAGGGGTGGACCGCCCTGATCCTCGACACCAATGGCAACGGCAAGCGCGACGCCGCGGTCGGGCCGAAGGACAAGGTCGACCCGAGCAAGGACAAGCGCATCAACGCAGGGTTCTATGCGGTCATGCCGAGCCCGGTGGACGGGTCCGTGTGGGGAACCTACCGCAGCTTCCCGGGAGCAGTCGTCCGCCTCAATCCCGGGTCCAACCCGCCAGAGACCGCGCTGGCGGAAATCTATAACGTTCCGATGCCCGGCTTTGGTCCTCGTGGCGGCGACATCGACAAGGATGGCGTCGTCTGGGTATCGCTTGCCAGCGGGCATCTGGGATCGTTTGATCGCCGTAAGTGCAAGGGCCCTCTCAACGGTCCGAAGGCCACAGGCAACCACTGTCCCGAGGGCTGGAGTTTTTACAAGTATCCGGGTCCGGGCTTCCAGGGCATCGGCGACAACAGTGCCGAGTCGAGCTATTACACCTGGGTCGACCAGCACAACACCTTCGGTCTCGGCGAAAACGTTCCAATGTCGACAGGCAACCTCAACGACGGCCTCATCGCGTTCAAGGACGGCAAGATGATCGTTCTACGGGTACCCTATCCCCTCGGCTATTTCTCTAAGGGGTTCGACGGGCGGATCGACGATCCGAATGCCGGCTGGAAGGGGCGTGGGCTGTGGACGACGAACGGCGACCGCGCGCCCTGGCTGATCGAGGGCGGCAAGGGGACCAAGCCACTCGCAGCACATTTCCAGTTGAGGCCCAACCCGCTGGCAAAGTGAGAATGACGTTCCGGAGAGGGGCAGCTTGAACGGCGGGCTCTCTCAGGCCCTTCATCGTGACGCCGGGCATCGTTTGCCTGTGCGGTTATAGTCGCCCGCGCCATTTGTTGTTACCATGCACGCACCCTTCGGGCGGAGACCACTGCCACCTCCGCCCTCGGCACTGGGGAGGATGACGCAATGGCGCGCAATGGATCGTTGCAGTTCACCGACCTCGAGGCGGTGGGGCCGGGCACGCCTGCGGGCCGCTATCTGCGCCTGTTCTGGCATCCGATCGCGCGCCTCAAAGATCTGCCTGCGGGTCGGCCCAAGCTGGTCGAAATACTGGGCGAGATGTTCACCGTCTATCGGGGCACGGACGGCACTCCCAATGTCACGGCCCACCGCTGCCCACATCGCGGGACCCCCCTCTCTCTCGGCTGGGTCGAAGGCGACACTCTGCGTTGCCGTTACCACGGCTGGCGCTTCGACGGCACGGGCCAGTGCGTCGAGCAGCCCAACGAGGACCGCCCGTTCTGCGACAAGATCCGGGTCCAGACATATCCTACACAGGAATACGCCGGACTCGTCTTCGCCTATTTCGGCGAGGGCGCGGCGCCGCCGTTCCCACGCTATCCCGATCTCGATCGGCCGGGTGTCTTGGTCGCTGATCCGGTCGAGGTCCTGCCCTGCAGCTTCTGGAACAAGATCGAGAACGACCACGGCCATCGCCCCTGGGTTCACCGGGCGACGGCCCTGCGTAAGAACCGGTCGGATATCCTCGTCATCCGTCAAGAGAAGGTCGAGGAGACGCCCTATGGCCTCCGCGGCTCGCGCAGCGTTTCCGGCGTGAAGAGCGATGCCAAGAGTTCGCTCGGCCTGGTAAAGGGTGAACAGGCGGCAGCGGAAAGCGATTTGCAGATGGCGCGCTACAAGCACTGGTACATGCCCTGCCTCAAGCTCTGGTTCCAGCGCACCCGCGCCAAGGGATTCGAGCACCGCCGCGACCTGTGGGACACCAAGGCCGTCTGGACGGTGCCGATCAACGACCATACCAACGCCTCCTTCGACGTATCGTTGACGCCGCTGGTCGGCGAGGAGGCGCGCGCCTACGCCAAAAGCCGCGCCGGACAGGAAGCCGAAGCGGAATCGCGCTGGGACCTGGCTGAAAAAATCCTCGCGGGGAAAATGACGCTCGAAGACCTGCCCGACGACATGTCGGCGTATACCAGTTTCACCATCGAGGACTACGTCACCCAGGTGGGGCAGGGCCCCCTGAAAGGCCGGGGCGAGGAGATGCTTGCGCCCAGCGACATGCGCATCGTCATGCTGCGGCGTCTCTGGATGCGGGAGGTCGGCGCACTGCTTGAGGGCCAGCCGCTCACGCAGTGGGAGCTCCCGACCGAGCCCTTCATCCCCGCCACGGCGTGGTCCCGGCAGTTGCAGGGAGCTTCGGCGTAGGCCGGCAACCTCCAGGCTTCCTTTGCCAGTTTCCCGGAACCGGGCGGGGCCGCGCAAGGCGTGGCGGTGGCCGCAACCGGGGGTATTGAATTCCCCGAAGAGGTGATTTGGTGTAGTTTACTGGTTGGGTAGGGTCCGACCGGGGAGATTGGCAGGGGCCGCCCGAGTTCCAGGCTATCCGTGCAGTACCAAGTTTACCTGCCCGATGCCAAAATTCTGCGTTTCCCCCAACAAGACATGATCTGACATTGGACCGGCCATGACCGGCATGATCGGAGGGAGCGCAGGTGAAATCTCGTACGTCCAAGTACGTGCTGGGCACACTGGCGATCGCCGTTCTCGCGGCGGGTGCGTCGTTTGCCTACTTCCACGATGCGGGCGGTACGTTACCGACGAAGGTCGAAAATGACAAGCGCTCCGAGAAGAAGAGACCGGGCGGGGTTCCGGTCGAGGTTGCCCGTGTCGCCAGCAAGGACCTGAGTATCGATATCGGTGCCGTCGGTACCCTGCAGCCCAATGAGGCTGTCGTCATACAGCCCGAGGTCGCAGGCCGCATCGCGCGTTTCGGCTTCGAGGAGGGGACCAAGGTCAGCAAGGGCGACGTGCTGGTCGAGCTTGACCCCGATATCCTCAAGGCGGAATTCGCTCGTGCACAGTCGGACCTTCGGCTCGCCATCGCCAATTACGAACGGACGAACACCCTGGCGCGGCAAGGTTCGGCGACACTGCGTGCCCGCGATGAAGCGCGTGCAGCGCTGGACGGCGCTCGCGCCAATCATGAACTGGCTGATGTACGCTTGAAACGGGCAACCATACGGGCGCCGTTTCCGGGCATCGTGGGGCTGCGTCGTCTCAGCGTCGGAGAGTACGTGAGCGTCGGTACGCGCATCGTCGAATTGGCCGACATCGATCCGATCAAGGTCGATTTCCGGGTGCCCGAGGTCAATCTGACAAGTATACGGCGAGACCAACTGATCGTCTTGACCGTGGACGCGCGCCCGGGGGAGTCGTTCGGCGGCCGCCTTTATGCTATCGACCCTATCGTCGATGAAAATGGGCGCGCCATTCGCCTGCGGGCGACCGTCGCCAATCCGGAACATAAACTGTCGCCCGGCCTGTTCGCCCGCGTCCGTATCATCGTCGAGACACGTCAGGGTGCGTTACTGATTCCGGAGTCGGCCGTGTTCTCGGACAAGGACAAGAAATTCGTCTACCGCGTCGTCAATGGACGGGCTGTTCTGACGGAGGTGACGGTGGGCTTGCGCCGTCCGGGCGAGGTGGAAATCCTCACCGGGCTGGATGCTTCGGCCCGGGTCGTGACCGCCGGCCAGCAACAGGTCCGCGATGGCTCCACCTTGCAGATCCTTCAGGCCAAGGCCGGAGGGTGACATGAATGTGCTCGAATTTTTCATCCGTCGTCCCGTCTTCACGACGGTGATGAGTCTCTTGGTCGTCCTCGTCGGGCTCGTGGCGTACCTTTCGCTAACGGTACGCGAGTATCCCAACATCGACGAACCCGTGGTTTCGGTCACGACCGATTATAAGGGCGCGTCTCCCGCCATCATCGAGACCCAGGTGACCCAGGTTCTCGAGAGTTCCCTCTCCGGGATCGAAGGCATTGACACGATCAGTTCCGTGAGCCGGCCCGAGACCAGCCGCATCACGGTGCGCTTCCGTCTCGGCACCGATCCCGATGTCGCCGCCAGCGACGTGCGTGACAAGGTGAGCCGCGTGCGCGGTCGTCTGCCGGACGAGATTGATGAACCCGTTATCGCGAAGGTCGAAGCCGACGCGCAGGCCATCATCTACATCGCTTTTACGTCGGACCGTCATTCGCCTATGGATATCTCCGACTATGCCGACCGCTTCGTGCGCGACCGTCTGCAGAATCTTCCAGGTGTGGCCGAGGTCCGTATCTTTGGCGAGCGTCGGTACACCATGCGAATCTGGCTCGACCGTGCACGTCTGGCGGCCTACCGGCTCACGGTGCAGGATGTGGAGAATGCCCTGCGCCAGCAGAATCTGGAGGTGCCTTCGGGCCGGATCGAGAGCCTCGATCGTGAGTTCACGGTGCTGTCGCGCACCGGGTTGACCGCGCCCGCCCAGTTCGAGCGCATCGTCATCAAGGACGCCCAGGGTTTCCCCGTCCGCGTCAGCGATGTCGCAAGGGTTGCCATCGGACCGGAAGACGAGCGTCGGAAAACCACGTTCATGGGCCGTACGGCAGTCATACTAGGCATCATCAAGCAGGCGACGGCCAACCCGCTCGACGTGTCGACCGCACTCCGTAAGGAAATGCCTGCCATCCTGTCGGAAATGCCGACCGGTATGCGGGCCGATGTAAGCTACGACAAGTCGGTATTTATCGACCGGTCCATCGCGGCCGTGTTCACGACGATCACCGAGGCGGTGATTCTTGTGGTCCTCGTGATCTTTGTCTTCCTGCGGACGCTGCGGGCCACGCTGGTGCCCATCGTCACCATCCCGATATCGCTGGTCGGCGCGTTTGCGCTGATGCAACTGTTCGGTTTTTCCATCAATACGCTGACGCTTCTGGCGATGGTTCTGGCGATCGGCCTGGTCGTCGATGATGCCATCGTCGTTCTCGAGAACATCCATCGCCATATCGAGGACGGCATGAAGCCGACGCGCGCTGCCATGCGCGGGATCGGCGAGATTTCCAGCGCCGTGGTCGCCATGTCGCTCACGCTAGTTGCGGTCTATACGCCGGTCGCTTTCGCCCCCGGGCGGACCGGCCGCCTGTTCGCGGAATTTGCCATGACACTTGCGGGTGCCGTTCTCGTCTCGGGCTTCGTCGCACTGACCCTGACGCCCATGATGTGTTCCCGCCTGCTCAAGCACAAACGGCACCACGGCGCGTTATACAATGCGATGGAGAGAGCGCTCAATGGGCTCAACCACGGGTATCGTAACGCCCTGACTCGGGCGCTCGGCATGCGCCTCGCCGTGATAGCGGTCGGTCTACTGGTTGGCGGCGCAAGCTACTTCCTCTTCCTCAATCTGAAGTCGGAACTCGCACCGATTGAAGACCGCGGCGTGCTCTATACCAACGGCAGCGCACCGGAAGGTTCCACAATCGATTTTACGCGCCGTTACGGCGACCGCATCGAGGCCATCCTCGGAACGATTCCCGAGGTTCAAAGCTACTTTGTGATTGCCGGTACGCGCGAGGTGACGGAACTCACCTCCTTCGCTACCCTCAAACCGTGGGAGGATCGCGAGCGTACCCAAATGGAAATCGCCGAGGAACTGCGCCCGCGCCTACGCCAGATCGCCGGCTTGCGCACATCCATCAACAACCCCGGCTCGTTTGGCCTCAGTCCGCGATCGAAGCCTGTGGAGTATGTCATCCAGACCTCTGCCGACTACGCGACTCTCGATGGCTACGTGCAGCGCTTCCTGGACGAGGCGGAGAAGAACCCGGGCCTCGTGGGCCTCGATAGCGACCTGCGTCTCAACAAGCCCCAGATCGAGGTCGAAATGAACCGCGACAAGATCGCGGATGCGGGCGTCGAGGTCCAGGCCGTGGGGCGTACCCTCGAGAGCCTGCTGGGCGGCCGCAAGGTCACCCGCTTCAACCAGAATGGGGAACAGTACGACGTCATCGTCCAGGTCGAGGGCACAGACCGTCAGACCCCCGCGGACCTCAACGAAATTTATGTGCGCGGCAGGGGCAACAGCATGGTGCAGTTGTCCAATCTCACATCGGTGCACGAGGGAGTATCACCGAAGGAACTCAACCGCTTTAACCAGTTCCGCGCGGCGAGCATCACCGCGACCCTGGCGCCCGGCTATTCATTGGGCGAGGCGCTCGATTACCTGGACGAAACGGCGAAGCGCATATTGCCCCAGGGCGTCCGCACGGACTATGCCGGCCAGTCGAAGGAGTTCAAGGAATCGGGTGCGAGCCTTTATTTCGTCTTCCTGCTCGCCCTTTTGTTCATATACCTCGTGCTTTCGGCTCAGTTCGAGAGCTTTACCGATCCCGTCATCATCATGCTGACGGTGCCGCTGTCGATGACAGGGGCGTTGCTGGCCCTGTATCTTTCCGGTGGGACACTCAACGTCTACAGCCAGATCGGCTTGGTGACACTGATCGGCCTCATCACCAAGCACGGCATTCTGATCGTTCAGTTCGCGAACCGACTGCAGTCGGAAGGCCGGAACGTGCGCGACGCGGTAATAGAGGCGGCCGCGCTGCGTCTGCGGCCGATCCTGATGACGACGGGGGCGATGGTACTCGGCGCGGTTCCGTTGGCCCTCGCCAGCGGTGCCGGGGCCGCCAGCCGCCAGGAAATCGGCTGGGTCGTGGTCGGCGGCATGCTGGTGGGAACGCCGCTGACGCTATTCGTTGTACCCGCAGTCTATTCGTTCCTCGGGCGCAAACGGCGCACGGGCGAGGATGTTTCGGTCGCGGACGGCGTTCAGCCGGCGGAGTAGGGTCTAGGATATTACCTACCTGGTCCTGCGGTGGCCACACCGGGCGGAAGGTCCGGCGTACCAGCCGGGAGCGGGTTCCGCTCGAGGTCCGCGATGAGTTGCTTCATCTCTGCAATTTCCCTGACCTGCGCATCAATGATTCCATCGGCGAGCTTCCTTACCCGCGGATCGCGAATATGTGCGCGCCGGCTGGTCAGGACAGCGATTGAATGATGAGGGATCATTGCCTTCATGTAGGATATGTCGTCCACGCTTTCCTGGCTGCGGACGAGCCAAAGCGCACCCGTTAGGAGCCCAATACTGATTACGAAAATCGCGATGTTCGTAGGTTTGCTCCTGTACATCGCCAGCATGAATGTCAGCATGACGACTGCCATTGCGCTTCCCATGACCACCGCCATCCACGCGCGGGTTTGACTGAACCAAACATGGTCCGCCGCATACGTATTCAGGTACATCAACCCGAACATCACAACAGTCGATACCGCAATCATGGCGCCGAAACGAGCGTAGCTCATCTTTTGCTCCCGTGACTTAATTGTCAGCAAATCAAGAAAGGATGTCGAAAAGGAAACGACGTTCTGCCGAGGCGGTTCCGTAGGGCGTGCGGTTGGGCCATCTGCGTCGTTCAACGCAGCGGCATGTTTTGGCTTAAGGAGTTGGCTGGGGGACTAGGATTCGAACCTAGATAACAGGAGTCAGAGTCCTGGGTCTTACCGTTAGACGATCCCCCAAGGGACCAGCCGAAGGGACAAACCGGCGGGCGCCGGTACCGAGGCGCGCCTTGTATCACATCCATGCGGGCCGAAACAAGGCGCAACAAAATTTCCCGGGTCGGACATGCAATTCCACGCTTACCACGCCTGCCTCGTTTCAGTTACATTTTCGCCATGATGACGGAGCGGATCAAGTTGCGCCGGGGGCCCGGACGGCGAGTGGGCAGCGGCCGGGCACGGCGCGATGGGAATACGAGCAACGGAGGCGGACCGCAGGGGAAGGCCTATGCCGCGCTTGACCTCGGCACCAACAACTGCCGTCTGCTCGTCGCCACGCCGGAGGCGGGCGGTTTCCGCGTCCTTGATGCGTTCTCCCGGATCGTGCGCCTGGGCGAAGGGCTGGACCGCGAAGGCCGCCTCACGGAAGCGGCGATCGAACGCACGATCAGCGCCTTGCGGGTGTGCGCCACCAAGATGGCGAAGAGGCGCGTTCTCCGTGCCCGCAATGTGGCCACGGAAGCCTGCCGCCGCGCAGCCAACTGCGCACAGTTCCTCGAACGGGTCCGTACCGAAACCGGTCTCGAGGTCGAGATCATTTCCCCGCGGGAGGAAGCGGGCCTCGCACTTGCCGGCTGTTCGCCGCTCATGGTGGATGGATTCCGCTATGGCCTAGTGTTCGATATCGGCGGCGGCTCGACGGAAATCATGTGGGTCGAACGCCTGGATGCCGACGTATCCGCGCCCGCGCGCAACGATGTTGTGCGCCCACCCCGCCTCAGGCTGATCGATAGCGTCTCCATTCCCCTCGGGGTCGTGTCCCTGGCGGAACGTCATGGCGGAGACCGGATCAGCGATCTGGATTATGAGGCGATGATCGCGCTTTTCCGCGATCCGGTCGGCGCCTTCGAGGCACGCAACGAAATCTGCGAACATGTCCGCCACGGGGAGGCGCAGATGCTTGGGACCTCCGGCACGGTCACCACGCTGGCGGGGATCCACCTCAAACTTCCGGTCTATGACCGGAAATCCGTGGATGGGTGCTTTCTCGATTTCGACGACATCGCAAACGTGATCCGGCACCTGCGGTCGCTCGACTTCGCAGGCCGGGCCATGGAACCATGCATTGGCGAGGCGCGCGCGGACCTCGTCATCGCCGGCTGCGCCATTCTCGACGCCATGTGTCGGGCCTGGCCGGTCGGGCGCCTGCGCGTCGCCGACCGCGGCGTCCGCGAGGGTATCCTGTTCGACCTGATGGGTCTCGGCGGCTCCTGCGCCGGCGTGGCATAGACCGTGGCCCGATCTCGAAGCAGCGGGGGGCGGGGCGGTCGTCCGGACGCCCGTTCGACCCGCGGGGGAGCAGGTGCGGTACGGATCAAGACCGCCAAGGGCCGCGGCACGTCGTCTGCAAATTGGCTAAAGCGCCAGTTGCGGGATCCGTATGTCCTCGCTGCCCAGCGTCAGGGATTGCGTTCCCGCGCTGCGTACAAGCTGATGGAACTCGACGACCGGTTCCATTTCCTCAAGCCCGGCGCCCGCGTCGTGGACCTGGGCGCCGCGCCCGGGGGCTGGTCACTGGTGGCGGCCGAACGCGTCCGCGCGACCGCTTCCGACGGCAAGGCCGGGCGGGTAGTCGCCATCGATCTCGAGGAGATGGCGCCGATCGCGGGGGTCGCCATCCTGCATCTGGATTTCCTCGCGGATGATGCGCCGGCGCGATTGCGGGCCGCCCTGGGGGGCTCCGCGGACGTCGTCCTGTCCGATATGGCGGCACCTGCGACCGGACACACCCGGATCGATCATTTGCGCATCATGGCGCTTCTGGAGGCGGCGCTCGACTTTGCGCTCGATGTGCTGGCGCCCGGCGGCGCCTTCATCGGCAAGGTCCTCCGTGGCGGTGCGGAGCGCGAACTGCTTGACATGCTCAGGCACAATTTCGCCGAGGTGCGCCATGTCAAACCGCCCGCGAGCCGCAAGGAGTCGGCGGAGATCTACGTCGTCGCCCTGGGTTTTCGGAAGAGTGCCGCTACCGGCTGATCCACTCATCGAGCTGGGTGGTCAGTTCGGCAACCTCGAGGTTGGTCAGATCCTTGTTGATCTCGCCGGCACGCTTGCCCTTCCCGTGTGCGCCCAACGCCTGGCGCAGGTCGCCGAGCACCTGGGGTGGAGCGACCAGGACGAGGCGGTCCATGGCGCCGTCCAGCGCAGCCCTGTCGAGGACGGCCGCCATCTCCTGCGCGAATCGCGCTTTTTCGAACCGGTGCCAGTCCACCTGGGGCTCCATGGCGTGGCGCAGGCCCGTGCGCGCGGATTCGTGGGTTCGGCCGGGGCGGTCGCTGCCGAGCTCGCGGGTGCGGCGATGGGCTTCGGCGTTGCCCGCCCGGGTGACCACCGAGAGGCCCGGCGTGCCGCTTTCGTGGGTAAAAATGCGTCCGCGAGCTCCGTCGCAAACCAGGATCCAGGTGGTGGGATGGCGCTTGGTCATATCACTCAACGGGAGTTGTGATGCCTTCCGTCCGGAAGGCCGGACGGCCATTCTACGCCCGCCGACGGCCGCCGCAATCCGCTTGGCAAGGGCCCTTTGATGTGTATGATAGCGCGCCAACCCCAGAACTGAGGTGGGCATGAACATCCGGGAAGCCCTGACTTTCGACGACGTCCTGCTGGAACCGGCCGCGTCGAAAGTGTTGCCTGCCCAGGTCGATACCCGGACCCACCTGACCGCCACCATCGAACTCGGCATTCCGCTCCTCTCCTCGGCCATGGATACCGTGACCGAAAGCAAGATGGCCATTGCCATGGCCCAGGCCGGCGGCATGGGCGTCGTCCACAAGAACCTCGATATCGCCGCCCAGGCGGACGAGGTGCGCGCCGTCAAGAAATTCGAATCCGGGATGGTGGTCAATCCGGTCACCATCTCGCCGAGAGCGACGCTGGCCGACGCCCTTGCGCTGATGGCGCATTACCGCATTTCCGGGATTCCCGTCGTCGAAGGCGGCAACGGCGATGCGCGCCAGCCCGGCAAGCTGGTCGGCATTCTCACCAACCGCGATGTGCGCTTTGCCCGCAATGCGGCCCAGCCCGTCGCCGAACTGATGACCCGCGAAAATCTGGTCACCGTGGGTGAAGGCGTGGGTATGGAGGAGGCGCAGCGTCTCCTGCACAGGCACCGCATCGAGAAACTGATCGTCGTCGACGCTCAATACCGTTGCATCGGCCTCATCACGGTGAAGGACATGGAGAAGGCGCAACTTCACCCCAAGGCCTGCAAGGATGACAAGGGACGCCTGCGCGTTGCCGCGGCGACCGGTGTGGGGGAAGCGGGTATCGCCCGAGCCGAGGCTCTGCTCGACGCCGAAGTCGACATTATCGTGGTGGATACGGCACATGGTCATTCCGAAGGGGTTATCGAGGCGGTCAGGCAGGTCAAACGCCTCAGCAACAAGGCGCAGGTGATTGCCGGCAATATCGCAACGGCCGAGGCGGCGAAGGCCTTGATTGCCGCGGGCGCGGATGCGGTCAAGGTCGGCATCGGGCCGGGATCGATCTGCACCACGCGCATCGTCGCCGGCGTCGGCGTGCCGCAATTGACGGCGATCCTCGACGTTGCCGAAGAGTGCCGTAAGTCGGGCATTCCCGTCATCGCCGACGGTGGCATCAAGTATTCCGGCGATCTCGCCAAGGCCATCGCCGCGGGCGCGGACTGCGCCATGGTCGGTTCGTTGCTGGCAGGTACCGACGAGAGCCCCGGCGAGGTCTATCTCTACCTCGGTCGTTCGTACAAGGCGTACCGGGGTATGGGGTCGGTCGGCGCCATGGCTCGCGGTTCGGCCGACCGCTACTTCCAGGAAGAAGTCCGGGACAGCCTCAAGCTCGTGCCCGAGGGTGTTGAAGGCCGCGTGCCTTACAAGGGCATGGCCGGCACCGTCATCCACCAGCTCATCGGCGGCCTCGCCGCGGCCATGGGCTACACCGGCAACGCTACTATCCCGGCGATGCAGACGGGGTGCTCCTTCGTCAAGATCACTGGCGCGGGCCTGCGCGAAAGCCACGTCCACGACATCGATATCACCCGCGAAACGCCGAACTACCGGATCGAGGGGTAGGCGGCTTGGTGGCCGAAGTGCAGCAAGCCGTCCTCATTCTCGACTTCGGCTCCCAGGTTACGCAACTGATCGCACGCCGCGTGCGCGAGGCCGGTGTGTACTGCGAGATTGTTCCCTTCAACAAGGGTACCGAGGCGATCGCCCGCCTGCGGCCGAAGGCGATCATCCTGTCGGGAGGACCGGCGTCGGTCATCGCCGGAGCCGCGCCAAGTGCGCCGGACGAGGTTTTCCGGCTGGGCGTTCCCGTGCTCGGCATCTGCTACGGCCAGCAGACCATGGTGGCGCAGCTCGGCGGCAAGGTGGAAAACGCAAGCACCCGCGAGTTCGGCCGCGCCTTCATCGACGTCGCCGAGCCCAACGACCTGTTCGACGGTGTCTGGACCCCCGGTCAGCGCGCGCAGGTCTGGATGAGCCACGGCGACCGCGTCATCGACCTGCCCAGAGGCTTTCGCGTCATCGCCCGAACCGAGGACGCGCCCTTCGCCGCCATCGCCGACCTGGACAGGGCGTTCTACGGCGTCCAGTTCCACCCCGAGGTCGTCCATACGCCTGACGGCGCGAAGCTGATCGCCAATTTCCTCCATCGGGTCGCGGGTCTCCGGGGCGACTGGACCATGAGCGCGTTCCGGGCCCGCGCCCTCGCCGCCATCCGTTCCCAGGTCGGCAAGGGCCGGGTGATCTGCGGCGTGTCCGGCGGCGTTGATTCCTCGGTGGCGGCGGTCCTCGTTCACGAAGCCATCGGCGACCAGATCAATTGCGTCTTCGTCGATACGGGCCTGTTGCGCGCCAACGAAGCCGAGCAAGTGGTGAGCCTGTTCCGCGGCAGCTACAACATTCCGCTCGTGCACAGGGACGCGAGCAACCTGTTCCTCACGGCGCTTGAGGGCGTCACCGATCCGGAGCAGAAGCGCAAGATCATCGGCTCCACCTTTATCGACGTGTTCGAAGAGGAGGCCGGAAAGATTGGTGGCGCCGATTTTCTCGCCCAGGGGACGCTCTATCCCGACGTGATCGAATCGGTATCGGTGCTCGGCGGTCCGAGCGCGACCATCAAGTCGCATCACAACGTCGGTGGCCTGCCCGAACGCATGAACATGGCGCTGGTGGAGCCCCTGCGCGAGCTGTTCAAGGACGAAGTCCGCGAACTCGGCCGCGAACTCGGCCTTCCCGACACCATGGTCGGGCGCCATCCCTTCCCGGGCCCGGGGCTCGCCATCCGCGTGCCGGGCGAGATCACGCGCGAGAAGCTCGACATCCTGCGCAAGGCGGATGCGATCTACATAGACGAGATCCGCCGCGCCGGCCTCTACGACAGCATCTGGCAGGCGTTCGCGGTGCTGCTGCCGGTGCGCACCGTCGGCGTCATGGGCGATGAGCGCTCCTACGATTATGCGCTCGCGCTGCGCGCTGTCACCTCGACCGACGGCATGACCGCGGACTACTATCCCTTCGATCACGGGTTCCTCGCCCGTACCGCCAACCGCATCGTCAACGAGGTGCGCGGTGTCAACCGCGTGGTCTACGATGTAACCTCGAAACCACCCGGCACCATCGAGTGGGAGTGAAGCCCGATTCCTAGAGACGTAAGGAACAGCAACATGCCGAACCAGATACGCGCGTCCCATATCCTCCTGATGTA
This sequence comes from Alphaproteobacteria bacterium, assembly GCA_009380075.1. Classification (GTDB taxonomy): domain Bacteria; phylum Pseudomonadota; class Alphaproteobacteria; order SMXQ01; family SMXQ01; genus WHSO01. The sequence continues at coordinate 96,283 of WHSO01000001.1, forward strand.
CGACGGTTCCGCCCGGTCCTCCGCCACGCGCAGCAAGGAGGAGGCCCTGAGCGAGATCGAGGCCCTCGCCGAGCGCATCAAGGGGGGTGAGGACTTCGCGGACGTCGCCCGAGAGAAGTCCGATTGCCCGTCCGGCAGGAACGGCGGCGATCTCGGTACCTTCGGACGGGGCCAGATGGTTCCGGCCTTCGAACAGGCGGCGTTCGCGCTGGAGGTCGGCGAAGGATCCGGCGTCGTGGCGACCGACTTCGGCTACCATCTGATCAAGCGGACCGCCTGATCGCTCGCGCTGTTGCCGAACGACGCCCAAGCCGCGTCGGGTCGAGGGCGGCCCTCTCAGCCCGAGATGATGCGGAGTTCGCGTCCGAAATGCGCCAGCGCCTGGTTCAGCGTATCGCCTTCGGCGATCTTGCGTGGCCCCTGGGTCACCGTGAAACGCCGGCGTCGCCGCGACGGTTGCGCCAGCTTGACGATGGTATAGAGCGGTTGCGCGTGGGCATTGGTGAAGATGGAAAAACGAGCGGCGCCGTCGTCGTGATCGAGCGCATAGGCCTTCCATTCGCCGGAAATGACCCGGCGGGAATATATGGAAACCAGAAGATTCAGTTCCTGGCGGGAGAAGCAGGTGAGCGTCCTGCGCCTTCGAAAATCTTTGATTCGAATGACGGTGGCGGTGGTCTGATCGGTCATGTGCGCCGCTGCGCTGTCCCTGGTCCCCGTGGCTCCCGGGTGCCCCGGGACAGCAACTTTGAAGCATTTCGCGGCGGTTTTCCACAGTTCCGTAAGGCCCTGTCCCGGCCGTGCATGGGCCGCTCCGTCGCCGCCCGTCGCCGATTTGCCAGCGCCCGGCGGGATCGCTATTGTAGCGGCGCCGAGCCCCCCAGGACCCGCGGGTATCGGCCGTTTTCCAGAGTAGGACGCGGGCCGGGCGACGTATACCGATGACCACAGACCAGTTTATCGAAGAAGTCGATGCGGACCTGAAACGCGAGCGGCAACTCGCGCTTTGGCACAGGTACGGCCGGTATGCCGTCGCTGCGGCGTTGCTGGCGATCATCGTCGCTGCCGCTTTCGTAGGGTGGCGCAACTACCAGGAAAACCGGCGGGCAGAGGCCGGGCAGGCCTATGCGATCGCCGTCGATGCGGCCGGCGAGGGCAAGATCGACGAGGCGCTCGAATCGTTTCGCCGACTCGGTACCGACGCGCCGGAGGGCTATTCCGAACTCGCGCGTCTTCAGCACGCGGCCCAGCTTGCACGCCAGGGCAACGAAGCAGCGGCCGCCGAGGTATACGACTCCATGGCCAAGGACAGCGAAGTTGCTGAGCCGTTCCGCAATCTTGCGCTGCTTCTCTACGGACTTTCCGTCGTCGATCGCGCCGACCCCGCGGTGCTGGCCGACCGGATCAAGTCGCTCGCCGCGGCGACGAGCCCGTGGCGCTATTCGGCGCAGGAGCTGACGGCGCTTCTTGCGCGTCGGCAGGGTGACGACAAGTCCGCTCGCGATATATTCAAGCGCCTGGCGGACGACCCGGCGACGCCCCCCTCCGTTCGCGCACGCGCGGCGGAATTCCTTGCCGTCAGCGGAAAATAGGCCCGTTCCATGATCCGGTTTTTGTATCGCCGTCTTGCCCTCGTTGTGGCCGTTGCCGGGCTCGGCGTCGCCGGCTGTACGTTCATCGAACGCAAGACACCGCCGCTTGAGGGCGAGCGTCTTCCCGTGATGGTCTTCGATACGGGGATCAAGGCTGATCCGGCGATCGCCGACACGCCGGTCGCCGTGGCGCCGCCGGTCGCCAACGACCTGTGGCCCCAGGGCGGCGGCAACGCCGCCCACGCGCTCTACCACCTGGCACTCGGTACCGACCCCCAGCGCGCATGGCGGACCAGTGCCGGCGACGGTGCCGACAAGGAGAAGAGCCTTCTGGCGCAGCCGGTGATGGATGGAGAAGGGCGCGTGTTCGTCCTCGACGTCGAGGCGCAGATTACCGCCATTGATGGCAAAACGGGCCGCAAGCTCTGGTCGCGCGAACTGCGCGGTGAGGAGGAGGGCGATACGACTCTCGGCGGCGGTCTGGCGGTTGCGGGTGGCCGCATCTTCGTGACCACCGGCTTTGCCCAGGTTATTGCCGTCGATGCCGCAGGCGGAAAGATTCTCTGGCGCCAGAGCGTGACCGCACCGTTCCGTGCCGCACCGACGGTTGCAGAAGGGCGGGTCTTCGCGGTGTCCTCCGACAACCAGACCCATGCCCTGAACGCGGAAACCGGCGCCGTCGTATGGACTCACCGGGGTGCCAGCGAACTCGCGTCGCTGCTCGGCGGGGCAGCTCCGGCCTACGAGTCCGGTGTGCTGGTGGTGGCGTACTCGACCGGTGAACTGTTCGGCTTGCGCGCGTCGAGCGGTGCCGAACTGTGGTCTGACTACCTCTCCCGCACCGGCCGCACCAGTGCGGTGGCGCAGATTTCCGACATCCGTGCCGCTCCGGTCGTCGACCGGGGCCGGGTCATCGCCGTCAGCAATTCAGGGCGCATGGTTGCTCTCAACGTGCTCAACGGATCACGCATCTGGGAACAGCGGATCGCGTCGATCCAGACGCCCTGGGCCGCCGGCGACTACGTCTACGTCGTGACTACCGACAATGTGCTTGCCTGCCTGAGCCGTGCCGATGGACGCGTGCGCTGGGCGAGGTCCGTGCCTCGCTGGGAAGATCCGGAGGATCAGGAGGGCCTCATCACCTGGTCCGGGCCTGTACTGGCCGGAGACCGGTTGATCCTCGCGGGATCCAATCGGGACTTGCTGTCGGTATCGCCTTACAGCGGTGACTTTCTCGGCAAGGTGCGCATGCCGGATCCCGTATCGGTCGCGCCGATCGTGGCGCGCAATACCCTCTATGTCTTTACCGACGACGCCGACCTGATCGCGTTGCGCTAAGGCCCACCATGATCGCAACGGTGGCCATCCTCGGGCGGCCCAACGTGGGCAAATCCACGCTGTTCAACCGCCTCGTTGGCAAGCGCCTCGCTATTGTTGAACGAGAGCCCGGCGTGACCCGCGACTGGAAGGAAGGCGAGGCATACCTTGCCGGCGTACATTTCCGCCTTTTCGATACGCCGGGACTCGAGGATGCAAAACGGGGAACCCTGGAAGCGGCCATGCGCGTTCAGGCTGAACGCGCTCTCGCGCAAGCGGACGTCGCTTTGCTGCTGTTTGATGCCCGTGAAGGGGTGACCCCCCTTGATCGGCATTTTTCCGACTGGCTGCGCTCCACGGGCATCCCGGTCATCGTCGTTGCCAACAAGTGTGAAGGCCGGGGTGGAACGGAGATGGCGCTGGAGGGCTTTTCCCTCGGTCTGGGAACACCGGTGCCGATCTCGGCCGAGCACGGCGAGGGGCTGGCGGGACTCTACGAAGCGCTCGCTCCGTACATAGAGCCGGGAGGCATCGATGATCGACCGGGAGATCCGTTCGATCAGGCCCTCCCTGCGGACAACGAGGACGCCGACGACGTCACGGAGGGGCCGCTGCATCTTGCCATTGTCGGACGCCCCAATGTCGGCAAATCCACACTCGTCAATTCTCTCCTCGGCGAGGAGCGGGTTCTGGCCGGGCCCGAGCCGGGCATCACCCGTGACGCCATTCCGGTCGACTGGACCTACGGCGATCGCGCCATTCGCCTGGTCGATACGGCGGGACTTAGGCGGCGCTCGCAGGTTACCGCGCGGATCGAGCGCATGTCCGTCGAAGCGACCGAACGCGCCATCCGCCTGGCGGAGGTCGTCGTCCTTGTGGTGGACGCCACCGTGATGCTCGAGCGTCAGGACCTGACCATTGCCCGACGGGTTGTGGAGGAAGGACGCGCGTTGGTCATTGCGGCCAACAAGTGGGACCTGATCGAGGATGCGGGCACGGCACTCGGCCACCTCAGGGACCGCGTCGAACGCTCGCTGCCCCAGATCAAGGGTGTCTTGACGGTCACGGTTTCGGCCTTGTCCGGCGAGCACGAGGCACAGTTGATGCGCGCTGTCTTCCGCGCCTACGATACCTGGAACCGCCGCGTGTCGACCGGCGAACTCAATCGCTGGCTTGCAGCACTGGTGGAGCGGCATCCGCCGCCCGCCGTCCGCGGGCGACCCGTTCGGCTGCGGTATATGGTCCAGACCAAGGCGCGTCCGCCCACTTTCATCCTGTTCGCAAGCCGGCCGACCCATGTGCCCGAGAGCTACATCCGCTATATCGAGAATGGGCTGCGGCGGGATTTCGGTTTTGAGGGCACCCCTGTTCGGATCACGCTTCGGGGCGGCGACAACCCCTTCGATCCGAAAACCGGGTGACTCCGCTTCAGCGGTTCTGCGTCAGCCACTCCCGCGCTTCGACGCGGGCTCCGTTCAGCGTGCAGCCGGCTTCGGCCAGGGGCACAAATGCTTCCGCCACCTCTTCGGGGGTGGGCAGCAGGTTGGGATCCTCGCCGGGGAAAGCCTCGGCCCGCATGCGGGTGCGCGTGCCGCCCGGGTTGATCAGGTTGGCCCGGACGTTGGTATTGGCCAGTTCCGTTGCCCAGGTGCCGACCAGCACTTCGAGGCCGCCCTTGCTCACCGCGTAGGGTCCCCAATAGGCGTGGCGCCCATCGGCGGCGCCGGAGGTTACGAAGATGGCGCGCCCTGTCGGCGATAGGCGGAGCAGGGGATCGAGCGACCGGATCAATCGGTAACAGGCCGTCAGGTTGATAGCAATGACCTGGTCCCAGTCCCCGGAATCGATATGCGCGACGGGGGTCAGCGGCCCCAGTATGCCGGCGTTTCCGACGAGGATATCGAGCCGTCCGAAACGCTCGTAAATGGCCGCGCCGATGCGGTCGATCACGTCAAAATTGGTCAGGTCGGCTGGCAGCAAAGTTGCCGGTGCGCCCCCCGCGGACCGGATGGCATCGTCCACGTCCTCGATGCCGCCCTGGGTGCGTGCCGTCAGGATGACGTGCGCGCCTTCGCGGGCGAAGGCCTTTGCGACGGCCGCACCGATCCCGCGCGATGCACCGGTGATCAGCGCAAGGCGCCCGGAGAGGCGCCTGGCGGTCATCTCCGGCCGCCGATAATTTCTGTCAAGAACGAGAGCTGTGCCGAAATGCCGCCGTCGTCATGGTCGGTCAGGCGCGTCGGGTATTCCCCGGAAAAACAGGCATCACAATACTGCGGCGCGCGATTGTTTCGTGCCACCTCGCCCATGGCACGGTACAGACCATCCATGGAAAGGAATGCCAGGGTATCGACGCCGATCACTTTCTGCATTTCGTCGATGGACATCTTGGCGGCCATCAATTCGGACTTTTCGGGCGTGTCAACGCCGTAAAAGCAGGGATTCGTGGTTGGAGGCGACGCAATGCGCATATGGACCTCGCGCGCACCGGCATTGCGCATCATTTCCACGATCTTCACGGACGTGGTGCCGCGGACGATGCTGTCGTCGACCAGGATGACGCGCTTGCCCTCGACATGGGCGCGATTGGCATTGTGCTTGAGTTTGACGCCGAGATGACGAATCTGGTCGCTGGGTTCGATGAAGGTACGCCCGACGTAGTGATTTCGAATGATTCCGAGCTCGAATGGAATCCCCGCCTCGGCGGCGTAGCCGATGGCGGCGGGCACTCCGGAATCGGGCACGGGGATCACGGCGTCGGCGTCGACATGACTTTCGCGTGCGAGCTCGGCGCCGATGCGCTTTCGCGTCTCGTAGACGCTGCGACTCTCCATGACGCTGTCGGGCCGCGCAAAATAGACATACTCGAAAATGCAATTTCGCGAGCGTTGCGGAGGGAACGGCTTCAGGCTTTCGAGGCCGTTCTCGGTAATGACCACCATTTCACCGGCTTCGACATCGCGGACGAATCGCGCACCGATGATATCCAGCGCGCAGGTTTCCGATGCCAGAATCCAGGCATTATCGATCATGCCGAGCACCAGAGGCCGTACGCCCATCGGATCGCGTACGCCGATCATCGCATCGCGGCTCAAGGCGGCGAGGGAATAGGCGCCTTCGACCTGCTTTAGGGCGTCGATCATCCGGTCGACCACGGTGACGTAGGTGGACGTCGCGATCAGGTGGACAATCACTTCTGTGTCGGTGGTGGACTGAAACAGGCTGCCCCTGCGGACGAGATCGCGCCTCAATTGCACGGCGTTGGTCAGGTTGCCGTTGTGGCTGACAGCAAACCCGCCGAACTCGAAATCCGCAAACAGAGGTTGGATGTTGCGCTCGATCGTGTCGCCGGCGGTGGAATAGCGGTTGTGACCGATCGCGTAGCTTCCCGGCAGCCGTTCGATGGCCTGGACGGACGAAAAGGTGTCAGCGACATGGCCGAGGCCGCGGACGGAATGGAAATTGCGCCCGTCGTAGGTGACCATGCCGGCGGCCTCTTGGCCGCGATGCTGGAGGGCGTGCAGGCCCAGCGCCGTCAACGCAGCGGCGTCGCTGTGCCCGAATACGCCAAAAACGCCGCATTCCTCGTGGAAAGCGTCGTCAAATGGATGGGTCGTCAGCGGGTTCAGGGCCACGGTCTCTCCGTCTTGGCGTGCTTTATATGGCCTATTGACTGCCCTCGATCAAGCGCTGCATATCGCGCCGCTCCGTGGGGCGGTAACCCTCGCGTTCCTTGGGGTTTGCGGTGGGCAGCGGCCGATTCCGGGGCTCCGGCTGGACCGCCGGGGGGAACATCTTGCGCATGTCCTCCGGAACCAGGGCCAGCACCAGGCGTGCTCCCGCCGCGGCGAGGGGCACCGTCCGCGCGTTCTTGAACCATGCCGGCTGGTCGCTCTGCCCGATAGCCCAACCCACCGCCAGGTAGAGGACGATGACGACCAGGACACCACGGGCTAGGCCGAAGATGAACCCGAGCGAGCGGTTGAGAGCACCGACTGCCGATCCGTGCACTGCCTTGGCAATGAAATGGGAAATAAAGGAAAAGATGAACAGGGAGGCAAGAAACAGGGCAGCGCCGGCGGCCACGTCGGCCGCAAGCGGCCAGGCGATGACGTCCCGCGCGATGGCACGGGCCGGCAAGAATCCGAACAGGGTCACCAAAACGGCGCCGCCCCAACTGGCGATGGAGAGCAGTTCCTTGACCAGGCCGCGTGCCAGCGCGAATAGTCCCGACAGGACAATGATGCCGATGACGATCAGGTCGGTGATGATCCCCGGAGCCATGCTACCCCCCGGTTTCCTCGGTCGGGCGCCGCTGGGCACCCGGCGGGCCGCGCCGCGGTGCCCGTCGCCGCACGTCCAGCCCGAACAGGGGCAGGAGCTCGTTCAATGCCCTGAGTTCCAGGGTGCGAAGTCCCTGTACGCCGCGTCCCTTGGGGCGTCCGCTCGTTTCCGGCGGAACGATGGCCGCGGTGAATCCCAGTTTTGCCGCCTCGCGCAGGCGCGCATCCCGGGAGCCTACCGGCCGGACCTCGCCGGAAAGGCCGACCTCCCCGAAAAACAGGGTTGCGTCCGGCGCCGGCGTATCAGTGAATGCCGAAACCAGTGCCGCGGCGACGGCAAGATCCGCCGCCGGCTCCGACACCCGCAACCCTCCGGCAACGCTGAGATAGACATCGTGCCCCGAGAGCGTCAGGCCGCAACGGGCATCGAGCACGGCAATCACCATCGCGAGCCGGGCCGTGTCCCAGCCGACCACGGCACGGCGCGGCGCGGCCAGGGTTGAGGGGGCGACAAGGGCCTGGATCTCGACCAGGACCGGGCGCGTTCCCTCGATGCCGGCGAAGACGGCGGCGCCGGATACGGGGCTCTCGCTGCCGCTGCCGCTGCGGCCGAGAAACATTGCCGAAGGGTTCTTGACCTCAGCGAGCCCGCGGTCCGACATCTCGAACACGCCGATCTCGTCGGTCGGGCCGAAGCGGTTCTTGACCGCGCGCAGGATGCGGAACTGGTGGCCGCGCTCGCCCTCGAAATAAAGCACGGTATCGACCATGTGTTCGAGCACACGAGGTCCGGCGATCTGGCCCTCCTTGGTGACGTGGCCGACCATGACGACGGCGATGCCGCGCTTCTTGGCGAGGGCGATTAGCACCTGTGCCGCACCGCGCACCTGGCTGACGGTACCGGGAGCCGACTCGAGCCCGTCGACATGCATGGTCTGGATCGAGTCGATAACCACCATGGCCGGCACGGTGGCGGCGGAGGAAGCTTCGATGGTGGCGACGATGTCGGCGATCGACGTGGCCGTCGCAAGCTTCACACCGGCGTTGGACAGTCCCGTGCGGGACGCCCGCATGCGAAGCTGGTCGGTCGCTTCCTCGCCAGAGACGTACAGCGCTCCGAACCCCCGATTCGCCAGGGCCGCGCAGGCCTGGAGCAGGAGAGTGGACTTGCCGATTCCAGGATCACCGGCCACCAGAACGGCGGAGGCAGGGACCAGGCCGCCCCCAAGCACGCGGTCGAGTTCGGAAATGCCGCTCAGCCGTCGCTCCGGCGCCTTGGCGGGACCCTCGAGCCCCTCAAGGGCGAGCCGGTGGCCCTTCCCCGGCGATCTTACGCCTGTGGCGACGGGGGCCGAGGGCATTTCCTCGACCAAGGCGTTCCAGGCGCCGCAGCTATCGCAGCGACCCGTCCACTTGCGATGCGCCGCACCGCATTCCTGGCATACGTAGCGGGGCTGGACCCGGGCCACGTTCAGCCCGTCCGCACCGCGCCGGGCGCATGCGTGACTTCCCTACCCATGACCGCGCCCCGTCATCGCGACACCTGCATCTGGATCGGTCCTTCGGCACGGCCGTGAATGAACTGGTCGACATAAGGGTTGCCCGAGCGGTCGATGGACGCAACCGGGCCTGACCAGATGATCTTGCCTTCGTGCAGCATGGCGATCCGGTGCGCGATCTTGCGCGCGCTGGCGAGGTCGTGGGTGATGCTGAGCGTCGTCGCGCCGAGTTCCTTGACGCACTTGACGATCAGGTCATTGATGACGTCGCCCATGATCGGATCGAGTCCTGTCGTCGGCTCATCGAAGAAGATGATCTCCGGATCGGCGGCGATGGCGCGGGCGAGAGCGACGCGTTTCTGCATTCCGCCCGAGAGTTCGGCCGGGTACAGCATGCCTACGTCGGGAGCAAGGCCGACCTGAGCCAGTTTGGCGATGGCGGTTTCACGCGCCGCATCGCGGTCCATTCCGCGGGCCTGTATCAGGCCGAACGAGACGTTCTCCCACACCGTCAGGCTGTCGAACAGCGCCGAGCCCTGGAACAGCATGCCGAACTTGAGCATCAACTCGTCCCGTTCGGAACCGCGAAGGTCGGTGACGTCCCGGCCATCGATCTGGATCGAGCCGCTGTCCGGCCTGATGAGGCCGAGAATGCATTTGAGCAGCACCGATTTTCCGCTACCCGATCCGCCGATCACCACCACCGATTCACTGCGGGCGACGTCGAGATCGAGGCCGTCGAGAACCACTTTCCTGCCGAATGACTTGTGCAGGTCGCTCACGTGAATCTTGAGGTGGGGCGGCGCGCTCATTGGGAAAAGAACAGTTCCGTGATCACGTAATTGAAGATCAGGATAAGCATCAAGGCCGACACGACGGCGTTGATAGTTGCCGTGCCGACGCCCTGCGCGCCACCGCGGGAATTGTAGCCGTGGTAGCAGCCCATCAGCGAAATGACGAAGCCAAAACAGGCCGCCTTGACCAGGCCCGACACCACGTCCTTGAGTTCGAGAAACTCGAAGGTTCGCGTCAGATAGTTGGCGGGATTGAAATTGAGTTTGTTGACACCGATCAGGAAGCCCCCGAACACGCCGATACTGTCGGCGACGAGCACGAGAAGCGGCATCATCAGGAACCCTGCTATCAGGCGCGGCGCAACCAGGTATTTGAACGGGTTGGTCGACAGGGTCGTGAGCGCATCGATCTGCTCCGTCACCTTCATGGTGCCGATTTCCGCTGCCATGGAGGCGCCGACGCGACCGGCCACCATCAGTCCCGCAAGCACCGGGCCAAGTTCGCGCGTCATCGACAGGACGACCACGGTCGCTACCGCGCCTTCGGCCGAAAAGCGTGAAAAACCGGAATAGCTCTGCAGGGCCAGCACCATGCCGGTAAAAATCGCGGTCATGCCGACGACGGGAAGGGAGTAATAGCCGATGTCCATCATCTGCCGCAGGGTCAGCCGCCAGTAGAACGGTGGGGTCACGCAATGGGTCAGCGCTCGAAAGGTAAAGACGGAAATGGAACCCACTACGGCGAGAAAGCCGAGGAAAACGCGTCCCACCGGCGCGAGGACACGCACCAGCACGGGGGGCTCGATCGGCGCCGCGCTGCTCATGCGGCGGCGCCGAGGTAACGCCGCGCGTAACGTGGGCCGAGGGACGTAAGAACCTCGTAGCCGATGGTGCCGGCCTCACGCGCCAGATCGTCCACGGTGTGGAGTGGGCCGATGAGATCGACGAAATCGCCCGGACGCACGTCGCTTTCCGGCACGTCCGTCACGTCAACGGTGATCAGATCCATGGACACGCGCCCTATGACTTGCACCGGTGTTTGGCCCACATGGGCGCGGGCCGAACCCGAAAGGGCGCGGAAATAGCCGTCGGCGTATCCCACTGCGACGGTGGCAACGCGACGGCCCCGCTCAGCCCGGTGCGTCGCACCATATCCAACGCTCCGGGGGGTGTCAATTACGTGGGTTTGGAGGATTTTTCCTTTCAAATTAACAACTTGTGCCATCGGGTTTGGCGCCGTCCGTTGCGGTGCTACGCCGTAGAGCGCGGCCCCGGGGCGGACCAGGTCGTAATGATAGTCGGGACCGAGAAAGATTCCGGACGAGTTTGCGAGGCTGCGTCTCGGCGGGTGGAGCGAGGCAAGACGCTCCAGCACGGACTCGAAGCGCCGCCGCTGCTCATCATTCAGTCCATGGGACGGCTGATCCGCGCAGGCGAGGTGGCTCATGATTGCCTCCACCCGGATGCCTGAAAGGCACGCAGGGTCGGCTGCGATCTTCGCCGCCTCGGCCTCATCGAACCCGAGCCGGGTCATGCCGGTATCCACGTGCAGCCATGCAGGGAGGGGGGCACTTGCCGCCGTGTCCGACCATACCCGAGCCTGGCCCAGGTGGTTGAGCACGGGCGTGAGCCGGGCGTCCGCCATGACGGCAGCGCTGGAGCGGTCGGGGCCGTTGAAGACACAGATTTCGGCCTCGGCGGTCGCCGTGGCCACGGATTCGCGTGCGGGCGGCGCGGCGCCATCCGCCAGTGCGGCCCGAAGCGCCATGCCCTCATCCGGCAGAGCGACAAAAAACGTACGGCAGCCGGCCGCCCACAATGCCCGTGCGACCGGCGCCATGCCGAGCCCATAGGCATCCGCCTTGACCACGGCGCCGCAGCGTGCGTCGGGGCGCAGCCGCCCCGCGAGCAGCTTCCAGTTGGCGACGATGGCGTCGAGGTCGATGGTAAGTTCCCCGCCAGCCCCGACGTGGCGCGGCGAAACCTCAGAAGGGGACATTCTGGTCGGGTAGATGGTCAGACGCCACAAAATCGGAAAACCGCGTGAGTTCGCCCTGGAACATCAGCTTGACCGCGCCGGTAGGACCATGGCGCTGTTTGCCGATGATCACTTCGGCGAGGTTATGGACCTCTTCCATTTTCATTTGCCACTTCTCATGCTCCTCGGTGCCCATCTCCGGCTCGCCCCGCGCCAGGTAGTACTCCTGGCGGTAGATGAACATGACCACGTCGGCATCCTGCTCGATGGACCCCGATTCGCGGAGGTCGGCGAGCTGGGGCCGCTTGTCCTCGCGCTGTTCGACCGCACGGGAAAGCTGCGACAGGGCCAGTACCGGCACGTTGAGCTCCTTCGCCAGCGCCTTGAGGCCGCGGGTAATCTCGGAAATTTCCTGGACGCGGTTGTCGCTGGCACGGACCATGTTGGCGCGCAGCAGCTGGAGATAGTCCACGACGACCATGGACAGGCCGTGCTGGCGCTTCAGGCGGCGCGCCCGCGTGCGCAACTGCGCCACCGAAAGGGCCGGCGTATCGTCAATGAAGAAGGGCAGGTGGGCGAGCTCCTGGTTCGCCTCCACCACCCGCTGGAATTCCTCGTTGCTGAGGTCGCCCTTGCGGATGCGGTCGGAACTGACCCCGGAGGCCTCGGCCAGGATACGCGTCGCGAGCTGTTCCGACGACATTTCCAGCGAGAAAAATCCGACCACGGCGCCGTCGGCGACCTTCTTCTGGCCGTTCGCGTCGATATCGAAACGGCACATACGCGCCGCATTGTAGGCCATATTGGTGGCCAGTGCCGTCTTTCCCATGGAAGGCCGGCCGGCCAGGATCACGAGATCGGAAGCCTGCAACCCGCCCAGCATCTTGTCGAGGTCGGCGAAACCCACACCCGTACCGGTCAGGCGGCCCTCGCGCTTGTAGGCGGCTTCCGCCATCTCGATCGCGGCGACGAGGATATCGTTGAAGGATCGGAAGCCGCCCTCGTAATCGCCGGTTGTGGCGAGGTCGAACAGATGCTGCTCCGTCACCTCGATCTGCTGGGTCGCCGACGTGTCGATACTGGGATTTTCAGCTTCCGCCCGCATGGTTTCGGCGAGTTCGATGAGCTTGCGCCGGAGGTGGAGATCGAAAATCGTCCGTCCGTAATCGCCCGAGTTGACGATGGTGACCGCCGACGCGGCGACGCGGGCCAGGTACTTGGCCCCGCCCACATCGGCGAGGGCGGCGTCGCCCTCGAACAGGTTCTTGAGGGTCACCGGGTTTGCGACCTGGTGCCGTTCAATCAGCTTGGCGCAGGCTTCGAAGATGCGGCCGTTGACGGGATCGAAGAAATGCTCCGGCTGAAGGAACTCCGACACCCGCGAATAGGCATCGTTGTTGATCAGGATGGCGCCCAGAAGCGCTTGTTCGGCCTCGAAATTGTGGGGCAGTTCCGCGATATGCGAGGACGGCGCCTCCACGCGCAGCGGCATGACCTTCGGTGTGATATGGGTATCCGACATCCGGTCAAACTCGCACCCGGACGCGCCCACCGCAAGCATGATTTCAACGGCCCGGCCACCCGTGAACAGAAATCTTTTCCCGCCCCTGTTAGAAGCGGGGAAACTTTATGCCGCGCTGTTCGAACGCGCTTCCGTGCTGCGTTCCCATTCGTAAATGTAATCGCGGCGTAGAGGCACCGCGTCCTGGCGCCGCGCCATCTGCATCTGGAACACCATCTGCCCTTCGTTACGGAAGGAAAGCTCGGCGCCGGCGAGGTAAAACTCCCACATGCGGCAGAAGCGTTCGTCGTAGAGCGCTGCGACCTCACCCCGGTTGCCAGCGAAGCGCTCGCTCCAGGCACGCAGCGTTTCGGCGTAGTGGAGACGCAGGATCTCGATATCCGTCACGAACAGCCTGCTCCGCTCGACAACGGGCAACACCTCCGAAAGTGCGGGACAATAGCCGCCGGGGAAAATGTACTTGCGGATCCACGGATTGGTTGTGCCCGGCCCGTCGGAGCGGCCGATGGAATGAAGCAACGCGATGCCGTCATCGGCCAGGAGATCATGAATCTTCGCAAAGAAGTCCTTGAATTGCGGGACGCCGACATGTTCGAACATGCCGACCGAAACAATCCGGTCGAAGTTGCCGCCCTGGTTGCGATAGTCGCAGAGTTCGAAATTGACGCGGTCGGCGAGACCGGCCCGGCGGGCGCGCTCCCTTGCCACCTTAAGTTGCTCCTCCGACAAGGTGATGCCCGTCACGCGCGCACCCGTTTCGGCCGCGAGGTAGAGCCCCAGTCCTCCCCAGCCGCAGCCGATGTCGAGCACCCGGAGACCGGGCCGATTCATCAGGAGCTTGGCCGCGATGTGGCGCTTCTTGTCCTGCTGGGCCTCTTCCAGCGGCTGGCCCGGCTCGCGGAAATAGGCGCAGGAATACTGGCGGTCGGTGTCCAGAAAAAGGTCGTACAACTGCTCCGACAGGTCATAGTGATGAGCGACGTTCTTCTTGGACCTGCCGACCGGATTGAACTGCGCGAGCCACCGGAGCAGGATGAACAGGCGGTTGCTCGCCGCATAGGCCGGTATGTCAAGCAGGTGTTCGAGGTTGCGGGTGCACACGTCGAGGAAGTCGTAAAGGGTGCCGTCCTCGATGGTGAGCGTGCCCTCCATGTAGGCTTCACCCACCGCCATGGTGGGGTTGACGACCAGGCGCCGGTGCAACACGGGATCGTGAAGGCGGATGGCGGCACGGGGACCGGGTACGCCGCTGTCGCATTCGTGCCGGCGACCGTGGGCGTCGATCACGGTCACCGCACCCGAATGAAGGAAAGCCCTGAACAAACGCGCTAGCAACATGGCAACCTCCCTCTAAGTCGCCCGGAACCGTGCGCCGGTCCGAAACTCCGATTCTATTCCGGTTCCGGCCGGTCCCCCGTCTCTTCCGTTTCCATCTCGGCGGCGGCTTCGGCGATTGCCGCTCGGGTTTCCGCGTCGGCGACGCGTTCCGCTTCACGGGACTCGGTAATCAGTGACTTGCCCTGCGCCTGCAGCTCCGCTTCTTCCGGCGAGCGCGCGACATTGGCGGTGATCACCACGATCACCTCCGGGTGCAGGGCCACGCGCACGCGATGCATGCCGATGGACTTGATCGGATCGTTCAGGCGTACCTGGGAGCGGTCGACGGCGGTTCCCTTTTCGGCCAGCGCGTCGGCAATGTCCTTGGGGCGGACCGAGCCGTAAAGCTGGCCCGATTCGCTCGCCTGGCGGACGATGATGACGCTGACGCCATCGACATCCCTGGACAGGGTCTCCGCCACGCCCCGCTTGGCCGCGTTGGCGGTTTCCAGTTCGATCCGCTTGGATTCGAAATAGTCGCGGTTTTCCTGAGTTGCGCGCAGCGCCTTTTTCTGCGGCAGGAGATAGTTGCGCGCGAATCCGGGCCTGACCTTGACTACGTCGCCCATATTTCCAAGATTCTCGATCCGCTCGAGGAGAATGAGGTCCATTACTCGTTCCTTTCGTTACGCGAGCCCGGACCGGCAAACCTCTGCCGCAGCCCCGCCCAGTGTTCAACCATACCCAATCCGGCGACCACGATCAGGAGCCATCCGAACAATAACAAAAGCAGGTACATGGCGATCAGGATCGCCAGCCTGCCGTTCCATCGACCCGAAATCGCATGTACCACCGCGAGTCCGGTCAGAAGGTACGGGACACACAGGATCAGGGCGCCGTTTGTCGCCACGAACCCGAGCCATCCCGATCCTACCAGCGCCACTGCCGCCGCGGCAACTGCCACGGCCAGCAACCACGCCGGTGGTGCCACGGCAGCGAGGTCCGGGCTGGGCCGCAGGGAATGCCCGGTCCGGACCAGGAGCTTCTGCGCCAGGACCGCGTTGACCGCCATGATGATGATCCACCACCCGACCACCAGCGACGGAATCACGCGCTTGAGGGTCGCCAAGACGCGCTCCGCCGCGGGATTGTCCTGGCCCGCTCCTGCCAGGGCTTGCCGGAAACCGTCGAGGAAGCTCGCGAGGCTCGCCTCCAGACCTTGCTCGCCCGAACCCAGCATCAATGCCAGCCCGACGAATGCGGCCGCCCCGTAGAGCGTGAGCCAGGCAAGCATGAGTCCCGGCGGATACCACTCCATTCCACCATCCGTCGTGGGGCGGTTGAGCAAGGCGAAACGGACCACACCGACGACAAGAACGGCATCGGTAACGGCGTATAATCCTGCGCGGGGCCATCCTGCCGCAAATCCGACCGCGGTGGTGGCCGTGACGGCCGCGACCACCGCTGCCGTGAGGCCGAGGCCGAGGCCTACGGCAAACAGTGGTAACGGCGCGGCGAGGGCAAAGAACAGCGCACCAAGCAGGCTCCATTCGGTCGACAAATGGAGCACTGCGGACGATAGCCCGGCAGCAAGTGCGAATGGAACAAGCCTTGGCATGGCACGCATCCCTGCTACCGGGTTTCAGCCGGCGGCTTTGGGGCAGGCCGACTTACTGCATCACGAAGGGAAGCAGCGCCAGGTGCCGGGCCCGCTTGATCGCCTGGGCCAGTTCCCGCTGCTTCTTGGTCGAAACGGCGGTGATACGGCTCGGCACGATCTTGCCGCGCTCCGAAATGAAGCGCTGAAGCAGGCGGATGTCCTTGTAATCGATCTTGGGCGCGTTCGCGGACGAGAACGGGCAGGTCTTGCGGCGCCGGAAAAAGGGACGGCGTGGTCCACCGGGGGCCATCATCGGGCATCTCCTTCGCCGGTGCGTTCAGGCGGGCCGGCATCGCCACCGGCGAAGTCAGGGCGTGGACGGCGCGGGCGGTCGTCATCGCGGCGACCACCGCGGCCGCCGCCGCGCGGCGCCCGTTCTTCTCGGCTGCGCAGGATCGCGGATGGCCCGGCCTCGAGTTCGTCGACTTTCACCGTCAGGTACCGCAGCACGTCGTCATGGATGCGCATATTGCGTTCCAGCTCGGCGACCACGCCCGGGGGGGCATCGATATTGAGAAGGGTGTAATGGCCTTTCCGGTTCTTCTTGATCCGGTAGGTGAGGTTGCGAAGACCCCAGTATTCCTTCTTGGAGACCGTGCCGCCGTTACTGGCGACGATTTCGGCAAACGTGTCGGCCAGGGCTTCGGCCTGGGACGACGAGATATCCTGACGCGCGATAAACACGCTTTCGTAAAGCGGCATGACAACACTCCTTATGGCTGTTCCCGGCTCGGTGCCGCGACGGCGGGGGCCATCGGTCGGCGGTCCGACCCTAGCCGGCCCGGGGGGACCGGCAAGGAATGTCAAGGCGGCGCAATATACACGAAAGCGTTCTATGCGCAAGCCGGGGGGCGGGAATTCAGACCTCCTTCCGGGTCGTTTCCCGCCCGCGTGAGCAACCCTTGAACCCGGGCCCGGGGGCCGTTATCACTCGTGGGCAACGGACAAAGGGGGGGACCGAGGCGTGAAGCAGGCATTCGTATTTCCCGGTCAGGGCTCCCAAGCGGTGGGCATGGGCAAAGCCCTGGCCGGGGCATTCCCTGCGGCCCGCGACGTCTTCGGCGAGGTCGACGAAGCGCTCAAGCAGAGCCTTGCGCGTCTGATGTTCGAGGGCCCCGAGGACCAGCTCACCCTGACCGAGAATGCCCAACCCGCGCTGATGGCTGTCAGCATGGCGGTGATGCGCGTGCTTGCCGTTGACGGCCATTTCGACCTGGGGCAGTCCGCCGCCTTCGTTGCGGGGCACTCGCTCGGCGAATATTCGGCTCTGGCCGCGGCGGAAGCACTGTCCCTCGCTGACGTCGCGCGGTTGCTCAAGGTGCGCGGCAGCGCTATGCAGGAGGCGACCCCGGTTGGTATCGGTGCGATGGCGGCGATCCTGGCCCTCGATTTCGAGGCGGTTGCTTCGATCGCCGAGGAAGCGGCGGCAGGCGAAGTCTGCGCCGCTGCCAATGACAACGCCCCGGGTCAGGTCGTCGTTTCCGGCCACCGGGCGGCGGTAGAGCGGGCCATCGCACTTGCTGCTGAAAGGGGTGCGCGCCGCGCGGTGTTGCTGCAGGTATCCGCACCGTTTCACTGTATCCTGATGGAACCCGCAGCGAAACGCATGGCCGAGGCGCTCGCCGAAACCACGCTGCACGCGCCTGTGGTGCCGGTCGTATCGAACGTCAAGGCGGAAGCGGTCAGCGACCCCGCCGAGATCCGTGACCTGCTGGTGAAGCAGGTCACCGGTACCGTGCGCTGGCGCGAAAGCGTCCAATGGATGAAACGGCAGGGGGTCGAGCGCCTGGTCGAGGCGGGAGCGGGAAAAGTCCTCGCCGGACTGGCAAAGCGCATCGACGGCGATCTCGCGGCCGTCTCCCTGAATACGCCGGCCGATATCGAAGCATTCCTCAAATAGACGTGTCATGCCAACACGCGCGCGGCGCGGAAAGGATATTCGAAATGTTCGGGCTTGAAGGCAGGAAGGCACTGGTCACCGGTGCCAGTGGCGGCATCGGCGGTGCTGTCGCCCGTGCGCTGCATGCGGCGGGGGCCTCGGTCGTGCTCTCGGGGACGCGCAAGGCGGCGCTCGACGCGCTGGCGGCCGATCTGGGTGCGCGCGCCCACGTCGCCGTCGCCGATCTTTCCACGGGACAAGGGGTTGAGGCTCTGGTCAAGGAAGCCGAATCGGCGATGGGCGGTATCGACATCCTCGTCAACAATGCGGGACTGACGCGCGACCAGCTTCTCCTCCGCATGAAGGATGAGGACTGGCAGCAGGTTCTCGACGTCAACCTTACGGCGGCATTTCGCCTCTCCCGTGGCGTTCTCCGCGGCATGATGAGGGCGCGCTTTGGGCGCATCGTTTCCATCACGTCGGTGGTCGGGACCACCGGCAATCCCGGCCAGGCAAATTATGCGGCGTCGAAGGCGGGGCTCACGGGCTTCACCAAGTCGCTGGCGATGGAGGTGGCAAGCCGCAATATCACCGTCAATTGCGTCGCGCCCGGGTTTGTCGTCACAGCGATGACGGACGCCCTCAGCGACGACCAGCGCAACAGGGCGATCGCTGCAATTCCGGTGGGGCGGTTTGGCGATCCCGCCGACGTCGCCGCCGCCGTGGTGTACCTGGCCAGTGACGAGGCCGCCTATGTCACGGGCCAGACCCTGCACGTCAATGGCGGGATGGCGATGATCTAGGTCCGCGAATCGCGCGCGTGATCGACCGCGACCCCGTTGAAGTCATGGCGTTTTCCCGATTTCGTGGGGTGCTGGTCAAGCCTGTAAAATTATGTTACCAACGGGCACTTTCGCGCACGGACCGTGGGCGGAGGGCATGGAGTCGCGCGGCGCCGGATTGGCCCGTGAACCGCGAAAATAGTATGGGTTGGACAACGTATTTATTCTGGCCAACATTATCCCGTGTGGGATCCTTAAACTAAGGAATGAGAAAATATGAGCGATGTTGCTGAACGCGTGACCAAGATCGTTGTCGAACATCTCGGTGTCGACGAGGGAAAGGTCACGGAGAACGCGAGCTTCATTGATGATCTTGGTGCCGACAGTCTCGATACGGTCGAACTCGTCATGGCCTTCGAGGAAGAGTTCGGCTGTGAGATTCCCGATGACGCTGCGGAAAAGATTCTGACCGTTAAGGATGCCATTGCCTACATCGAGGCGAACATCTGATCCAACGGGTGTGCACAGCCACCCTCACTTTCCACGTTCACATCCAAAGCCGCCATGAGACGCGTCGTCATCACAGGTCTCGGTCTTGTTACGCCGCTGGGTTGTGGGGTCGAACAGACGTGGTCACGACTGATCAGGGGCGATTCGGGGCTTGGCGCGATTCAGTCCTTCGACGTCACCGATTTGCCCTGCAAGGTTGCGGGGCAGGTACCGCGCGGCGATTCCGAGCAGGGCAGGTTCAATCCCGATGATTGGGTCGATCCCAAGGAGCAGCGCAAGATGGATACCTTCATCGTCTTCGCGCTCGCCGCCGGTATCCAGGCGGTCCAGGATTCCGGATGGCAGCCCGAGGGCGAGGAGGACCGGCAGCGTACCGGCGTCATGATCGGCTCGGGTATCGGCGGCCTGCCCGCGATCGCGGAAGCGGCCGTCACGCTGCTCGAGCGCGGGGCTCGACGGATCAGTCCCTTCTTCATCCCGTCGGCGCTGATCAATCTCGCGTCGGGACATCTCTCCATCAAATACGGTTTCCGTGGCCCCAACCATTCTGTCGTCACCGCCTGCGCCACGGGGGCGCATGCCATCGGTGACGCCGCGCGGATCATCCAGTTCGAGGATGCGGAGGTGATGGTCGCCGGCGGCACGGAGGCCGCAGTATGCCGCCTTGGGCTGGCCGGATTCGCCGCGTCGCGGGCGCTTTCGACCGCCTTCAACGATACCCCCGCACGGGCGTCGCGGCCCTGGGACAGGGACCGCGACGGCTTCGTGATGGGTGAGGGCGCGGGCGTCGTCGTGCTGGAGGAGTATGAGCACGCGAAGAAACGCGGCGCTAAGATCTATGCGGAAGTCAAGGGCTACGGCATGTCGGGCGATGCCTACCATGTCACCGCTCCTTCGCCGAACGTCGATGGCGGATACCGGGCCATGTCGGCCGCGCTCAAGCGGGCCGCCCTCAACCTCGACGATATCGATTATATCAATGCCCACGGTACGTCGACGCCGCTTGGGGACGAAATCGAACTCGGCGCCGTGAAGCGCCTTTTCGGCGATCATGCCTACAAGCTGTCCATGTCGTCGACCAAATCGGCGATCGGCCACCTATTGGGGGCAGCCGGCAGCGTCGAGGCGATTTTCTCGGTGCTGGCGTTGCGTGACGGCGTCGTTCCACCGACACTCAATCTCGAGAACCCTTCGGACGGCTGCGACATCGATCTGGTGCCGCTCACGGCGAAGTCGCGCCCGATAAAGACCGTCCTGTCCAACTCGTTCGGATTTGGCGGCACCAATGCGTCGCTCGTCTTCACGGCGGTCAACTGAGGCATCATGACGCCCGTCGTGCGCTGGCTTGCCCTTGGTGCGGGCGGCCTGGCGGTGGCGGCGGCGCTGGCTCTCGGCCTTCTGTTTTATGTGTTCGGCGCGCCCGGACCGTCGCCGGCACCGGCCTTGGTCGTCGTGCCGAAGGGCGCTGGCGTTTCCGCAATCGGGGACCTGATGGTCCGCCACGGGATCGTCCGCAGCACTCTGGTGTTCGGGGCCGGGGTCCGGATCACGGGTAACGTCGGCGCGCTGCGGGCAGGGGAGTATCAGATTCCAGCCAGGTCCAGTGCGCGCGCGGTGATGGAGATCCTGCGCTCGGGCAAGACCTACGTGCGCCGGCTCACCACACCGGAAGGCACGACCACGGCTCAGGTGGTAAATCTCGTGACCGCCGCCTATGGCCTCGTCGGTGAGATCGGGACAACCCCCGCCGAAGGGGCCCTGCTGCCGAATACGTACCACTATTCCTGGGGTGACCGCCGGCGTGACATGATCGCCGGGATGGAACGCGTCATGACCGAGACCGTTGCCTCGTTATGGCGCGAACGTGCCGAGGGCCTGCCGATCCGGACACCGCGGGAAGCGGTGATCCTCGCCTCGATCGTCGAAAAGGAAACCGGCAAGCCTGAAGAGCGCGCGTTGATCGCCAGCGTGTTCTACAACCGCTTGCGTCTCGGCATGGCCTTGCAGTCCGACCCGACGGTCGCCTACGGCCGCGCCGTCGCGGCGGAAAACCCTGAACGCGTGCTCGGGCGCCCGCTCACGCGCAAGGATCTGGAGACGCCGGATCCCTTCAATACCTATCTCAATCGCGGTCTGCCGCCGCAACCGATCTGCAATCCGGGACGCGCTGCCTTGCTCGCGGTGCTGCATCCGGCGCCCACCGATGCTCTCTACTTCGTCGCCGACGGCAGCGGCGGCCACGTGTTCGCAAAGACCCTGGACGAGCACAACCGCAACGTCGTGCGCTGGCGGCTCCTGCGCGACGGCAGGCAACCGGCGCCAGCCGCGCCCTAGCTCGTCGTAGCGACATCTCAGTGTTCCGCCGCGGGCTTTTCCGGCATGCGGGAGACCAGCGGATCGGTCCACCCGAGGGGCAGCGCATTCAACAGCCACGCCATCGCCCATAGCGGCCAAGGGAAGGCGATCCGCGCACGATCCCGTGCCAGCCCTTTCCGGATGACACGTGCTGCCCGGTCGACCGGCATCAGGAACGGCATCGGGTAGGGGTTCACGTCGGTCATTGGGCTTTCGATGAAACCGGGACAGATGACGTTGACGCTAATCCCGTGCCGCGCGCACAGCCCGCGCAGCCCTTCGCCCAAAGAGCGTACGCAGGCCTTACTCGCACCATAGGCGGGGGCGCCGGGGAGACCCCGAAAACCGGCGAGGGAACTCATGATCGCGATCTGGCCGCGCGGCCGGTCGCCGTCCCGCGGCCGTTTCTGCATTTCGCGGATGGCGGGAAAGACGGTGTTGACGACCCCGGAGACGTTGACCGCGAGGATGCGTTCGACCTGGTCCTGGGATTCGCTGGGAGGAACGGTGGTGTCGCCCGAATGGGTGCCACCGGTACCGCCCGAGATTCCGGCATTGGCGATGACCAGATCGACCGGCTCCGAAGCGAAGGTCTGCGCGATCCACTCGGCCATGGCATCGCGATCGGTCACGTCCTGGCAGCGGGTCTCGACGCGCGCGCCGGCTGCGCCGCACCGGGCCGCCACAGCATCGAGCCGCCGCCGATCCCGCCCGCCCAGCACGAGGTGCCGGCCGGGAGCGGCATAGAGCCGCGCCAGCGCCGCCCCGATACCGGACGACGCCCCGGTGATCAGGATGCTTCGTGGATCGTCGAGAACCATGTGCGGCACGCTACCGTGCACCCGGGCCGATGGCCAGAACTCGGCGGACAGTGCGCCAACGCCCGCCTTGTTCCCTTTACCATCCACAGGATATAGTTGCCCCGCCAGTCTGGGCCACAATATCCAAGGCAGCGGGAGAGGCCGTGTCCATTGCCAGCATGACCGGGTTCGCGCGCGAGGAAGGGGAGTTCGACTCCTTCGCCTGGCGCTGGGAGGTCCGCAGCGTCAACAACCGCGGTCTCGATATCCGCGCCCGCATGCCGCAGGGCATGGAGTCCTTTGAAATTTCTGTCCGCGATCTCATCGCCAAGCGGTTCAAGCGCGGCAGTTTCAACGTCTCCCTCAATCTCACGCGGACCCCCGGGCTTTCGGGTTACCGCCTCAACGAGGCTCTGCTCGAACGGGTCCTTGCGCTGGCCGACGACATTCGCGCCCGCACGGGTGCCCCGCCACCGACGGCGGAAGGCCTCCTTCGCCTGCGCGGCGTGCTGGAGGCCGAGGAGGCCGACGACGGCGACGAGACGCGGGCCGCCCGCGAACAAGCCCTGACGGAAAGCCTGTCCCGGGCGCTTGTCCAGGTGGAAAAGGCGCGGGCGGAGGAAGGCGCCCGGCTTGAGGTGGTGCTGTGTGCGCTCGTGGACGAAATCGCGGCTCTTGCGGCACGGTCCCGCTGCCTGGCGGCGGCACAGCCCGACGCCATTCGCACCCGCATCGGCACCCAGCTTAAAGAGTTGGTAGCGGGGGGCACGCCGCTACCCGAGGAACGGCTGGCGCAGGAAATCGCGGTTATGGTGGGCAAAGCCGATGTGCGAGAGGAAATCGACCGGCTCGATGCCCATGTGGCGCAGGCGCGCGACCTGATCAGGGAGGGCGGCGCGGTCGGGCGCCGGCTCGACTTCCTTCTGCAGGAGTTCAATCGCGAGGCGAATACCTTGTGTTCCAAGTCGCAGGATCTTGAGCTCACCCGCACCGGGCTTGCACTCAAGGCGACGATCGAGCAGTTTCGCGAGCAGGTCCAGAACATCGAGTAGACCGCGATGGCAAAAGTGCATGGTGACGACGTGATCGAGGGACTGGGCGCCATTCGCCGGCGAGGCCTGATGCTGATCCTGTCTTCGCCATCGGGCGCCGGCAAGACCACCATTTCGCGCCTGCTTCTGGAGAAGGACGAAAACCTGGAGATGTCCGTCTCCGCGACGACGCGGCAGAAGCGCCCCGGCGAGGTGGAAGGCGTCGACTACCACTTCGTCGATCCGACCACGTTCAACCTGAAGGTCAACCGCCGGGAATTCCTCGAATACGCGAAGGTTTTCGGCAATTACTATGGTACCCCGCGCGAGCCCGTCGAGGCGGCGCTGCAGGCGGGGCGGGATGTGCTGTTCGACATCGACTGGCAGGGAACGCAACAAGTCATTGAGAACGCCCGATCCGACGCCGTGACGGTCTTCATCCTGCCGCCGTCGACCAAGGAGCTGGAGCGCCGCCTCAATACCCGTGCCCAGGATCCCGCCGACGTGGTTGCGAACCGGATGGCCAAGGCGGCCGACGAGATGAGTCATTACACCGAATACGACTACATCATTGTCAATCTCGATCTCGGGTGGAGCGTCGCGGAGGTCCAGGCCATCCTCGCCGCCGAACGACTCAAGCGCCAGCGACTGGTGGGTCTCGGTGATTTCGTCAAGCGGTTGCGCGAGGGACAATAGCACCTAGCCGCGACGGCCCGCGCCGCAGATACGGGCGAGGGCGGCGAACTCCTCGACCGACAATTCCTCCGCCCGCGCCTCTCCGCGAATTCCGGCGTGTCGAAGGACGGTCTCGGCACCACCGCCGAACAACGGCTTCAGACTCGACCTCAGCATCTTGCGGCGCTGGCCGAAGGCGTTTCGCGTGACCGTTTCCATGTCCTCCCAGGCGGCATCCGCGCGCGGGTGGGCCAGCGGGACGAGCCGTATGACGGTTGAATCGACCTTTGGCGGCGGTGTAAAGGCGCGGGCGCCGATATCGAAGCAGGCGGTGGCTTCCGCTAGCCATTGGCACATCACCGACAGGCGCCCGTAGGCCTTGCTGCGTGGGCCGGCGACAAGACGTGCCCCAACCTCCTTCTGGAGCAGGACCACGATCCCGGCGTAGCGCTCGGGATCCGCGGCCACCTGGCGCAGCCACTTCAGGATCAGGACGGTCCCGACGTTGTAGGGCAGGTTGGAGATGACGTAGAGGCCCACTCCCGGCGCCAGCGCGGATTCG
Source organism: Alphaproteobacteria bacterium (assembly GCA_009380075.1). GTDB lineage: Bacteria > Pseudomonadota > Alphaproteobacteria > SMXQ01 > SMXQ01 > WHSO01. Next base: position 120,839 of record WHSO01000001.1, read on the forward strand.
TCCGCGATGCGCGCATCCTCCGCCACCAGCGTCAACCGCCCGCCCGCCGCGGCGACGAGCGGCGCCAGCACTTCGGCGCAGCGCATGTCCCTTTCGATCGCTACGATTCGCCCCGCTCCGGCGAGCAAAAGCGCGCGGGTCAATCCGCCAGGGCCGGGGCCGACCTCGATCACGGTCGCACCCTCGATGCGGCCTGCGGCACGGGCAATCCGCGCGGTCAGGTTGAGGTCGAGGAGGAAATGCTGCCCCAGCCCCTTGCGGGCGGCCAGTCCGTACGCGGCAATGACCTCGCGCAGCGGTGGCAGGGCGGCGACGGCTGCGGCGATGGAGGCCGAATCGCTAGGCGACAAGGGTTTTGCGCGCGCGGTTGGCGGTTATCTCCCGCGCCAGGGACAGCGCGGCAACCAGGCTCGAGTGCCGGGCGATGCCCTTGCCGGCGATGTCGAGGGCGGTTCCGTGGTCGGGAGACGTGCGTACGATCGGAAGACCGAGTGTCACGTCCACGCCGTCATCGAAGTTCACTGTCTTGAGCGGGATGAGCGCCTGATCGTGATACATGCAGATGACGGCGTCATACGTCGTCCGGGCGCGGCGATGAAACAGGCTGTCGGCCGGCGCCGGGCCGAACACGTCGATTCCGGCCTGCCGGAGGCGCGCCACCGCGGGCGCGATGATGCGCGCATCCTCCGTGCCCAGGATGCCGTCTTCGCCCGCGTGGGGATTGAGCGCGGCAACGGCGAGGCGCGGACGGGGAATCGCGAAATCATGAACGAGCGCACGGGCCGTGACTTCACCCGCAGCGATGATCCCGTCTTCGCTCAGGCAGGCAATCGCCTCTGCGAGCGGCAGATGAACGGTGACCGGCACGACCCTGAGCCCCGGACACGCCAGCATCATCACCGGATGTGCCGTGCCGGTCAGTTCGCCCAGGAACTCGGTATGGCCGGGGTAGGGAAAACCGGCGTCGGCAAGCACTTTCTTGTGGATGGGATTGGTGACCACGGCGGCAGCCTCGCCCTTGGCGACCAACGCCGCCGCCCGGCGAATGGAATTGATGACGGCAGGTGCATTCGCCGGGTCGGGTCGGCCCGGCGTCACCGGACGGGTCAGCGCCTCGTGCAGAACCGGCAGGCGGTCCCTGAAAACCTCCCGGGCCTCCGCCGGCCGTTCAATCCGGCGCAGTTGAATCCCGGTGCCCAGCGCCCGTGCCTCTCGGGCCAACTCATCAAAATCGGCAATGACAAAGAACGGATCGCTGCGGCGCTCAAGGGACCAGGCCTTGAGCGTGATTTCGCCGCCGATGCCGGAGGGCTCACCCATGGTTACGACAACCGGCGGAATGTCCCTGGCCGTCATGGCGCGCGCCTTGTCGCACCGACCCGATTCATGCGCGGATATCGAGAAACGCCGCCTCGCGCAGGTCACGCAGGTACCGCCGCGCGCGGATTTCCAGCCGTTGCAGCGTCAGCCGACGCTCGATCTCTTCACGGGTCGGAAGCTCGGCGTCGACCGGTGCCTTGCGATCGCAGACCATGAACAGCCGGACACTGTCGTTGGTGACAACGGGTGTCGAAGGGGCACCGACGTCGAGGGTGGCGACGACAGATCCCAGGTCTGAGGGAAGCTCCGACACCTTGAGTTGCCCGAGATCACCCGACATTCCGGCGCCAAGCTCCTTGCCGACGTCGGAGAATTCGGCGCAACCGCGCACCGAGGTGCGAATCGATTCCGCCAGGCTCTTTTGCGATTCCACCGCCTGTGGCGACGCCCCCGGGGGCAGGGCGAGGAGGATCTGGCGCAAGGCGACCACGGTATCGCCGACATTACGGGACGCCGGCTCGCGCCGGTCGCGCACGCCAAGAATGTAGTAGCCTGTACCGGTGCGGATCGGTTCCGATATCGCGCCCTTGGCCAGGGTTGCCAGTACCTTGTCGAGCGCCGGTTCGAGCTCGCCGGCCACGATCCAGCCCAGATCACCTCCCCGTTCCGCCGATGCCGCGTGAGAAAACTGCCGTGCCATCTGCGGGAAATTCGCGCCCCCGCGCAACTCGTCGAAAATGCGGCGGATGTTCTGCTGCGCATTGGCTTCGTCGCGGGGCGAGTCGACAGCGATGAAAATCTCCGCCGCGAGGATGCGTGGCTTGTCCGCGTTGGCCTTGATGCGTTCCAAGGTCTTGGAAACCTCTTCCGAGGTCACGGTTATCGAGCGCATCAGGTTGCGTCGGACCACGTTGCTCCAGGAGATCGAGGCTTCGATCTGCCGATACAAGGTGCGCTTGTCGATCCCGAGTTGCTTGAGGAACTCGTCCATACCGCCGCTGGGAATCTTGTTTTGCCGCTCGATCAGAGCGACGGCGGCGTCCATCTCTTTCTTGGTGGTGGTAATATTGAGCCGCTTGGCTTCCTGCAACTGCAGCGCCTCGTCGACCAGTGAATCGATGATCCTGGGAGCGAGTTCGCGCCGGACATCGGGGGTGTCACGTAGTCCTGAGGTTCGAATGACGAGGTTAAGTCGCTGGTTCAAGTCGTAGGCGGAGATGGCTTCGTCGTTGACCACCGCCTTGATGCTGAGGGTCTGAGCGCTGGCGGGCGCTGTGGCGCCCATCAAGGCCGTGTGCAACGGGATGAGGCATAGAACCATGCCCCACGCGGCTAAACTCCCGCCGCGATAACGCCGCGTGGGTAACGGCCTTCGAGGTTCGCTACTCATTTCGCCTTTTCCGATCACATGCTTCCCGGCACCCGGGGGGGGCAGTCTATCCCGATTGCCAGCAGGATACAGGGGGGCGGGGACCGGTTTCAACCGCCGCTGGCGATTTCTCCAAGATGCTTGAATGTCAATATGAACATCAGGCTATCCGTGGGTTTGAGGTCTCTGTCGGAGGTGAAACTGCGCTGGCCCTGTATGCGAAAGATGAAGCATTCGTCCGTGTAGGTGACTCCGAGTCCTTCGCTGATCGTGCCGCCGTCGGGGGCCAGATCCTGGTGAATGTAGCCGCTGGCGCCCCAGTACTTCGTCAATTGGGCGCTGAAGGAGAGGATGAGTTCCTCCCGGTCGGCAAACTCGCTTGTCGTGCTGGTCTCGTCCAGGAACAGGTAGTTGACCCCGACCTTGAAGCGCGAGGGACCGGCGCTGAGGGACAGCTGGTGGCGTCGTGCCGCTTCTTCTTCGGGATCGAAGCGCGTACGGTAGATGAGGTCGAGCCAGTCCCCCGGCGACAGGCGGAGCCGCCCGACGATATCGGACGTCTTGTCGCGCAGACCGCTCGATTCGGAAAACCCGGGCTCGGCGCGGAGACTGTGACTCTGGCCCGCGAAGGCTTCGACGACGCCGCCATTGTTGCCGTAGTAACCCCAATTGAGTCCATAGATGAAGCGGGTGCCGCTTTCGAACCGGTCGACCCCGGTGAATCGGTTGGAGTCGAACAGATTGGTGTCGTCAAACTCGACATCCAGGCTGTCTTCGTTCGGAATCTTGTCGGGATTGCCGCCGTTCGGCGCCACGACGACGGCGGCGACGGGTTCGACCAACTGGGTGCCGTTGGCGTCTCCGCGGACGAACGGATACTGCCACTGCGCCATGAGCTGGGGCATGATGCGGCCGGCGAAACCGTTTTCCGTTACCCCCGGCGCCGTCTCTACGTCGTTGACCGAGTAGAGATCCGTCCGCAGCGAAGCGGAGAGGGTGTAGATCTCGCCGGTCGATGCTGTATAGGGCAGGTGCCAGCCACCGTTGAAGGCCAGACGCCGGCTGTCGGTGCCCTGGTCACGGGTAATGGCAAGAACGCTGGCGTCCGCCGTCAGGTAGGAGCCATTGGCGGCGGGGTCGGAGACGAAGTTGTATTCGGCGAAAGGGAGAACGAGTGGACTCGAACCGGGATCGTCCGTCTCACGCAGGCCCTGGAAGCTGTAGCCCGACAACTGGGCGTAGTTGCGACCCACGAATCCTTCCGTGTTGAACTTTGTCGTCAGCGTTTGGCGCTCCGGTTCGGGGAACTTGTAGCGCCGGAGATAGGTATCGTCGCTGGCATTCTGGATCTGAAAAGAGCTTCGCCAAACGGGGCTGTGGTGGACCGTCCCCTTGGCGAAGAGGTGTCCACGGAAATCGGTTCCGCCGACTGGGTTGCCCAGGGAATCCTCGCGCTCGGGCGTGGTACCGCTCACGTCCACCTCCACCTCCGCGTTGGTGAAGCGGCGGCGGTAGTTGGCGGCGAGAACGGAAGCCTTATCCGTCATCAGGTGCGGCGTGATGGTTACGTCCTCGCTCGGCGATATCTCCCAGAAATAGGGTACTTTCAGGACGTAGCCGAAATCCGAATCACTGCCGTAGGATGGGGTTAGTATGCCCGAACGGCGTTTTACCGACGGATCGGGATGGGAAAGATACGGCGTGTAGAACACCGGAATGCCGTAAAAATCCATGTAGGCGTCCCTGTATTCGATCTCCTTGCGCTCGGAATCATGGGTGACCCGGACCGCGCGGACTTGCCACAGGGGCGCGCGCGTCGGGTCTTCCGTGCACAGGTCGCAGGGCGAGAAGACGGCCTTGTCCAGCGTCGTCACGACACCGCCCGTCCGCGTGCCGCGGACGGCGGCGAGGCGGCTGTCGTCCGCCAGGAGCATGCGAAAGCCTTCGGCGACGCCGTCCTTCATGGCGTTTGTGAACTCCGCGCGCTCGGAAAATTTCACTTCGCCCGTGGGTTCCAGCAGCACGACGTTTCCCACGGCGGTAACCTTGTCGTTCTTTTCGTCGTAGATGATGGTGTCGGCGCGCAACACAAGTTCGCCGTGGGCGATCTCGACATTGCCGCGGGCCGTGACGACGCCGGTGTTCCGGTCGTACGTGGCCTCATCGGCACGGAGCAGGACATACGATGCGTCCTTGCCGGTCTTGGTTGCGGGTGCGGATTTGGCAGGCGGTGCGGGTTGTGCGCCGGCAGGTACGGTGAGGATGACCGCAAGCGCCACCCCCACGGCCACGGTCGCGGTAACGGCGCGCCAAAGCTCCCCGATGGACGGAGTTCCCGTGCCGCCCCCTTTTCCCCCTTTCATGACCCTAGCCGTCCTCGATGTGCAGCAGGACGGAAGCACCGATCAGGGTTGTCACCACCGCGGGAGTAAGGGCGGCGAGGAGCGGCGGGATGGTGGACGAGAGCCCCATGGCGAAGACGACGTCGGAGAGGAAGAATACGAAGAAGCTGAATACCACGCCGCTGGTGATCAGGAGTGCCACGCCGCCGCGACGCGCCATGCGCAGGGAAAATGTCGCCGCAATGAGAACCATCGCCGCAAGCATCAACGGCATCGCGAGGAGAGAATACCAGTGCACGCGGTGGCGTGTCGCGGCGAATCCCGCCTTGTCCAGCATTGCAATGAAACCAGGCAGGCGCCAGAACGAGAGGGTTTCCGGAGCGGAGAAGCTGTCCTGGATCTTGTTGGACGTCCAGTCGGTGGGCAGCGAATATTCCTCCTGTTCCCTCGACGGCACATTGGGCGCCGTCACTAGAACGTCGCGCAACCGCCACGCACCGTTGTCGAGCCTTGCTTCCTCGGCATCGAGGCGCCGTACGAAGTGATTGTTCGTGTCGAACAGGAACACGGTCACACCGCGAAGAACCATGTCCTTGGACATCATGCGTTCCGCGTGAATGACAGACTGGCCACGGGGATCCGACTGGCGTAGCCAAAGGCCGCTTTCGGAAACTGCGAGAAGATCATCCTTACCCTTGAGCAACTTGCTTTCGAGCTGCTCATAGTGAAGCAGCAAAGTCGCGGTAAGGGGGTTGACCGCAACATTCAGGAATACGCCAAGCGCGAGCGCCGTGACCACGGCCGGAAACAGGAACTGCCAGACGGACGTTCCCGAGGCACGCGCAACCACGAGCTCGCTCGTTCGGGTGAGTCGCCAAAACGTGGAGAGGCCACCGAACAGGATCGCGAACGGTACGATCTTTTCGATCATATGGGGCAATTTCAGGAGGGCCAACTGCAGTATAAGGTTGAACGTGATCTCCGGCCGGCCGGCGCCGCGACGAAGCAATTCGACGACATCGATGAGAAAGATGATTGCGGCCAGGGAGACGAGAATGAGCGAAAACCCCACGAGAAACCGTCGAGCGATATAAAGGGAAAGCGTTGGTGATAGTGCGGCGCGTTCCGCCATCGTCGCCCCTAGGCCCGTGCCGACGCTTCGAAGATCGCATGCGTCTGCCGTGGCTGCCGCATGAGCAGCCACAGGCATACGCCAATCACCGAAACAGGCAAGAGATACATCAGCGCCGCCAAGGCAGCGCTGATGCCGGCCAGGCTGTGCAGGGCGATGCTCAGCGACTGCACCAGGACCACGGCTGCGCAGGCACTTGCCACGCGTCGCATTTGCCCGCGGCGGTTGAATTCCCCGGTCAGCAGCGCCACGAGCGCAATGAGTACGAAGGCGGGTGCCAGCAGGGGTGCGGACAGGCGCTGGTGTCCCTCGGCCAGAAGCTTGAGACGGAAGCGCTGGTTCGTCTGGGCATTGGGTCCGGTGGTCGAGGGGTGGAACAGTTCGTCGAGGAACCTTTCCCGTGGCTCGCGCCATCGCGGTCCGGTGCTGTCTTCCTTGGATTTCAGGTCGAGCGTGTAGCGGTCGAAATACAGGATCGAAAGATCCTTGCGGTCCTTCTTCACGAGCTGACGATTGCCGTTGGCCATTACCACGCGCGGCCCTTCGTCCGTCTGGACCAGGGCGCCGCGTTCCGCCAGCATCGTGACCGGTTCGCCGTTTTCGCGCCGGTCATGAATGAAAATGCCCAGCAGTTCGCCGTTGCTTGCGCGTTCGCGAATGTAGACCGTGACGCCGTTGCCGATTTCGTTGAACGCACCTTCGCGCAGGAGGACCTGCGCGTAATTCGTGCGGACGGTGAACTGCAGGTCCTTGAAATGGCGGTATGCGGTGGGCATGTAATAAAGATTGAGCGCGCAGCAGATCAGCATAACGATGCCCGAAAGCGTAAGTGCGGGGGCGGCAAGGCGCATCGGGCTCAATCCGGCGGCCCGCCAGATCACCATTTCGCTCTCCATCACCATGCGGTTGTACGCAAAGGCGACTGTTGCGAAGAGAACTATGGGCAGGAAAATCGAGGTGTACATGGGCAGGACCAGCCCCGCCATTTCGAACAGGGTCGACATGGGGAGCCCCCGGTTGAGCACCAGGTCGACAAAGCGAAGGGACTGGGCCATCCAGACGATGCCCGCGATTGCCAATACCGCGAACACCAGCGGCCACGCCTGTTGTCGCACCATGTAGCGAAAGGTCTGATCCATCGGCGCCATTATAGGCAAAGCCGCTTTTGCCGCCATCTTTATGGAGAATTCCCCGGTCGGGGTGTTGTTGGCGGCGGCGCGACGGCGCTAAACTCGTGGCGTCCGCCGGGAGCCCCTTCTGCCTGCGGGCGCGTCTGATATTCCTCTGCCAGGAGCCACCCGATGAAGATTGTGTTTTCCGATGCCGCCCTCGCGAAGACCGGCGCCGTGGTTGTCCTCGCCGTGGAAGGTGCGGCCAAGTCCGACGCCGCGGTTGCCCGGTTGACCCCGGCGGGGGCGACGCTCGATAGCGAATGGGGTGGAGCCATTTCACGCGCCGTCGCCGCCGCCCGATTCAAGGGGGGTAAGGGTAAGGCTCTATCGGTATTCGCGCCCGTGGCGGGAGGTCCCCCGGTGGTGGTCGTGGCGGGCCTCGGCAAGGCCGAAAAGATCAACGTCCTCGCGGCCGAGGCGGCCGGCGGCGCGGCCTATGGGGAGCTCGCCCGGAGTGGCAATACGGCGGCTGCGCTGGCGGTGGAGCTGCCCAAAGGCGCACGCAAACTACGGCTGGCGGATTTCGCTGCCGCGGTCGCCTTCGGCGCGCGCCTCCGCAGTTATCGCTTCGACAAGTACCGCACCAAGGAAAAACCCGACGACAAGCCGCAGCTCGCGATCCTGACGCTTCACGTCAAGGGCGCGGCAGCGGCCCGGAGGGCCTACGCACCTTATGAAGCGGTCGGCGAGGGTGTCGTCCTGTCCCGCGACCTGGCGTCCGAGCCGGCCAACGTGATCTATCCGGAGTCGCTCGCCGGCGAGGCACAGAAGCTTGGCAAGCTTGGTGTCAAGGTCGAGGTTCTGGATGAAAAAAAGATGAAGCAACTCGGCTTCGGTGCTCTTCTCGGCGTTGCCCAGGGCAGTGCGCGTCCGCCACGTCTCGTTGTCATGCGCTGGTCGGGCGGGCCCAGGACCGGACCGAAGGCGCAGCCGATCGCCATTATTGGCAAGGGCGTGACCTTCGATTCCGGAGGCATCTCGATCAAGCCCTCAAAGGGCATGGAGGACATGAAATGGGACATGGGCGGCGCCGGGGTGGTCATCGGCCTGATGAAGGCGCTCGCGGGCCGAAGGGCACGGACCAACGTCGTCGGCGTCATCGGCTGCGTCGAGAACATGCCGTCGGGAACCGCGCAACGGCCGGGTGACATCGTCACGTCCTATTCCGGGCAAACCATCGAGGTCCTCAATACCGATGCCGAAGGCCGCCTCGTTCTTGCCGACGCCCTGTGGTACTGCCAGGAGAAATTCAAGCCGCGCCTGATGATCGATCTCGCGACGCTGACCGGCGCCATCATTGTCGCCTTGGGGCACGTGCATGCAGGACTGTTTTCCAACAACAACCGCCTCGCCCGGCAACTGGAAGAGGCGGGGAAGGCGGTGGGCGAGCGTCTGTGGCGCCTGCCGCTGGACGAGGCGTACGACCGGGCGATGGATTCGAAGGTGGCTGACGTCCAGAACATTTCTTCCGGTGGCGGCGGCGGGTCGATCACCGCGGCACAATTCCTCCAGCGTTTCGTCAATGATGTGACATGGGCGCATCTCGACATCGCCGGCGTCACGTGGTCGTCGAAGGATGAACCTACCGTGCCCCGCGGCGGCACTGGATTCGGTGTCCGCCTGCTGGATCGCCTGATCTCCAACCATTACGAAGGCAGGTAGGGGCCTTGGCCGAGGTTTCGTTCTACCATCTCGAGCGTTCCAGTCTGGAATCCGTGCTACCCAAGCTGCTGGAAAAGGTCCTGGCGGCAGGACTCAAGGCCGTGGTCAAGCTCGGTTCGGCCGAACGGGCGGAAGCGATCAACGGCTTGCTGTGGACCTACGAGCAAGGCGCGTTCCTGCCGCATGGTTCTGGCGTCGACGGCAATGGCCCGGAACAGCCGATCTGGCTTACGGACGGGGACGACAACCCGGCCGGCGCGACCGTCCTCGTCCTTGCCGACGGGGCCGAATCTTCAGCGATCGCGGGATACGATCGCTGCCTCGAACTGTTCGACGGCCGCGACGAGACGGCCCTCGGCGCGACGCGGGCTCACTGGAAAACGTACAAGGAACAGGGATTTTCCCTGACCTACCTGCGCCAGACCCCGGCGGGCGGATGGGAGAAGCAGGATATCTGACCGGCCGCCGTCGCGCTCTTGCCCCGGCCCGCCGATCCGTCTATAAGGCCGCCGCAAACCCAAGGAGCGCAACCCGATGGCCATCGAACGGACCTTCTCCATCATCAAGCCCGACGCCACCCGCCGTAACTTCACGGGGGAGATCACCGCGCGGTTCGAAAAAGGCGGCTTGCGCATCGTCGCCCAAAAGCGCCTGTGGCTGACCCGTGGCCAGGCCGAGGCCTTCTACGCCGTTCACAAGGAGCGGCCGTTCTTTAACGATCTCTGCAATTTCATGATTTCGGGGCCGATCGTCGTCCAGGTCCTGGAAGGCGAGAACGCCATCGCCCGCAATCGGGAGATGATGGGCGCCACCAACCCGGCAAACGCGGCACCGGGGACCATCCGCAAGGACTTCGCCGAATCGATCGAAGCCAATTCGGTGCACGGCTCCGACGGGCCCGAGACGGCGGCGCAGGAGATCGCGTTCTTCTTTTCGGGACTCGAAATCGTCGGTTAACCGGCGATCCCCGGATCGAACGCGGGTTCGCCGGGGTTGCGGGGTCCTGTGCAGGCGTGTTTGGTCCTAGACCAGGAACAATCGCATCAGGAGCAGGACCACGGCGATGCCCGCGGCGCTATAGAAGATGAGCCGCGTGAAATTCTTCCACGTTTCCTCGTGGGATTTCAGATCGTGCGTATCGGCCATCCGTCGTTCCTTCGTCTGCGGTGATCCTGTCGGTCTCGCCGGGTTGATATAATCGCCGTCGCGCCAAAAATAAAGTCTCTATCGCATGCGCCGCGGTCCCGCTCAGTCGCGGTCGTCGGGCGACAGCAGCGTCCGGCCCGGGTCGCCCGCCGCACCGCCTGCCCAGGGCGCGGCGATGTTCGCCCGGCCCTCGGCGACCAGGCGCAGCGCCAGCGGATAGATACGGTGTTCCACGGCCTGGATGCGCCGGGACAGTGCCGCGGTGTCGTCGCCGGGCAGCACCGGAACGGCGCCTTGCACGATGATCGGCCCGGCATCCATCTCGGGGACGACGAAGTGCACCGTCGCGCCGGAGATGCGGACGCCCGCGCGGATGGCCTGGCCCTGCGCGTCCAGTCCGCGAAAGGCGGGCAACAGCGACGGATGGATGTTGATCATCCGCCCGCGCCAACTTTCGACGAAATCCGTGGTCAGGATGCGCATGAACCCGGCCAGGCAGACGAGTTCGCAGCCGGCGTCCGTCAGCGCCTCGTGCAGTGCCGCGTCGAAATCGTCGCGGCTCGCGTAGTCCCTGTGGAGGATCACGCGAATCGGGATTCCGGCCCGCCGCGCGCGCTCGAGGCCGAAGGCGTCCGCCACGTTGGCGATCACCAGGACGATCTCCGCCGGGTAGGCGGAATCGCGCGCGGCGTCCACCAATGCCTGCAGGTTCGTGCCCGAGCCCGAGATCAGGGCGGCGGTTTTCAGCCGCGCCATGCCGCCGCCGTCCCCGCGATGACCGTGTCGGCGCCGGCCCCGCCGGTGGATGCGATCCGGCCGACCGGAAACACCGTTTCTCCCGCGGCAGCCAGCGTCGCTGCAACCGCGTCGGCATGGTCAGGAGCGACAACCGCCACCATTCCGACGCCGCAGTTGAAGGTGCGCGCAAGCTCGAGGTCGTCGATGCCGCCCTCCGCCTTCAGCCAGCGGAAGACCGGCGGCAAGGCCCAGCGGGCGGCGTCGAGTTCGGCGCGCAGGCCATCGGGCAGGACACGCGGGATGTTCTCGACCAGGCCGCCGCCGGTGATATGGGCGAGCGCCTTGATGCCTCCGCCCCGGATTGCCGCGAGCAGCGACCGCACATAAATACGCGTCGGCACCAGCAGCGCATCGCCCAGGGACTCGCCCGGCGCGAAAGGGGCGGGATCGTCCCAGCCCAGCGCCGCATCGGCGGCAATGCGGCGTACCAGCGAATATCCGTTCGAATGAACCCCCGACGACGCGAGTCCCAGAACGACGTCTCCCGCGATGATGGTCGCGCCGGTGAGAATGCGGCCGCGTTCGGCGGCGCCGACGGCGAAACCCGCGAGGTCGTAGTCCCCGGCGCCGTACATGCCGGGCATTTCCGCCGTCTCTCCGCCGACAAGCGCGCAACCCGCCTCGGCGCAACCCTTGGCGATGCCTGCCACGACATCGGCCGCGGTCGCGACGTCGAGCGTGCCGGTGGCGAAGTAGTCGAGAAAGAACAGCGGCTCGGCGCCCTGCACCACGAGATCGTTGACGCACATGGCGACGAGGTCGATGCCGATGCTGACGTGGCGCCCCGTCGCGATGGCGAGGCGCAGTTTCGTGCCGACGCCGTCGGTGGTGGAAACGAGGATGGGATCCTTGTAACCTGCGGCCTTGAGGTCGAACAGCGCGCCGAAGCCGCCGAGCCCCGCTTCCGCACCCGGCCGTGCGGTCGCTTTCGCCATGGGTGCAATGCGTCGGACCAGCTCGTTGCCGGCGTCGATGTCGACCCCGGCGTCCCTGTAGGTCACGCGCTTAATGGCTTCCTCCCCGCCTCATCCATGATAAATTGCGCCCCGCGAAGAAGGGACACGCCCGCGCTTGTGCGGCGGCCAACATAATGTATCCGCGGCGGTTTGTAATGACCCATTCGTGCCTCATAGCCGCGCAGCCGCGCGGCGACCGGCGGGCATCCGCCGCCGGCGCGGAACGCGCGCCGGACTCAAGGGAAGGCGGCTCCGCCGCCGCCGGCGTTCCGCGCCGTGCCCGGGACATTCTCGTCCTGCTGGCGGCCATTGCGCTTGCGGTCCTGCCGCCCGGGGCCGCGCGGGCATCCGATCCGGAGGTGTTTACGGTCCGCGGCGTGACCGTTGACGCGACCGCCGGTTCGGCCATCGAGGCGCGCGAACAGGCGCTGGCTGCGGGGCAGGCGGCGGCACTCGGCCGCCTGTTCACGCGCCTGACCCTTGCGTCGGATCGCCAGAAGCTCCCGGTCCTTGGCACCGACAGGATCAACGATCTGGTCAAGGATTTCGAGGTCTCCGACGAAAAGACCTCGGCCGTTCGCTATCTCGCCTCCCTGACGGTGCGTTTCAAGCCCGACATCGTGCGCACCTTCCTGCGGGAACAAGGTACCGGATTCGCCGAAAGCCCGTCCAAGCCGCTCCTGGTCCTGCCGGTGATGGAGGTGGCGGGCGCGCTGGCCCTGTGGGACGACCCCAATCCCTGGCGCGAGGCGTGGAACAGGCTGCCGCCATCCGACGGACTGGTCCCGCTGATGCGGCCGAAGGGCGACCTGCAGGATGTGGCGATCATCGGCGCCGAACAAGCCGTGCGCGGCGACGCCGGCCGTCTCGCCGCCATCGCCGGGCGCTATGGCGCGGCGGACGTGCTGGTGGCACGGGCCGGCATGCGCAGTCCGGAAGGCGCCATGATCCAAAGCGGCAGCGGCCCTTGGCTGCAGGTGACACTCAGCCGTATCGGCGTCGTTCCGCTGGAGCAGGCCCGTGTCGAGGCGTTCCATCCCGAAGCGGGGGAATCGATGGAAGCGCTGCTCGCGCGTGCCGCACAGGCCATAGCGGCCCAGGTCCAGGAGGAATGGATACGCAGCAACCGCCTTCGTTTCGATACCGGGGATGAGTTGAACGTCGATGTGCGCCTGACGTCCCTTGCGCAATGGCTCGAGATTAAGGCGAAGCTTGAAACCGTGCCGTTCATCCGTCAGACCAACCTGACCTTCCTCTCCCGCAAGGGCGCGCGCATACGGGTCAATTTCATTGGTGACGAAGAGCAGCTTCGCCTTGCCCTGATCCAGAACGACCTGGTGCTGGAACGCTCGGCCACATCGCTGGTGCTGCGTCTCCGTACTTCGTCTACCGACGGCGACAATGACACGACAAAGACAAATGTGCCGTGAACATCCCCAATTTCATTAGTCTGGCGCGCCTGTTCTCGGTGCCCGTCCTGGTCTGGGCCGTTTCCGACGGCCGCATGATGCTGGCGTTCTGGCTGTTCGTCGCGGCCGGCATTTCGGACGCGGTTGACGGTTTCATCGCCAAGCGCTTCAATTTCACCACGAAGCTCGGCAGTTTTCTGGACCCGCTCGCGGACAAGGCGCTCCTGGTCAGCATTTACATCGTATTGGGGATCGAGAACCACCTGCCGACGTGGCTCGTGATCCTGGTCGTATGGCGCGACCTGCTGATCGTCGGCGGCGCCATGCTCTATCATACCCTGACACAGAGGCTGACCATGGAACCGCTGCTGGTCAGCAAGGTCAATACCGTGGCGCAGATCGTCCTCGCCGCCTACGTGCTGGCGACGCGGGCGCTCGGCGTCGCCGACATCTGGGTCTACAAGGCGTTGATCGGCGTCGTCGCCCTGACCACGGTGTTGTCGGGGGCAAGCTATGTCGTAGGCTGGATCCGGAAAGCAGGATCTATGGAGAAACCGCGATGACGGCGACCCGGCAGCTCGTGTTCTGGGGCATCGGCATCGTCCTTCTGGGGCTGGCGCTCCAAGTTCTGTCGCCCATCCTGCTGCCTTTCGTGGTGGGCGTGGCGGTCGCGTATTTCCTTGATCCCGCGGTGTTGTGGCTGGGCCGCCGCAAGGTCAACCGGACGCTCGCCACCGTTCTTATCCTGACCCTGTTCTTCGGCGCCATCATCGTGGCCCTGGCGTTTATCGCGCCCCTGGTGCAATCGCAGGTCGTCGGCTTCATCAAGCAGGCGCCGGAATTATTCAGGGCGCTCCAGGACCGGGCGCTCCGCCTGCTGGCGCGCGCCTCTCAGGAGTTGTCGCCCGAGAACGTTGAACAGCTCAAGGCGGCCGCGGGCGGGCTTGCGGGCAACGCCCTCAAGTTCGCGGGTGAGATCGCGACCAGGCTCTGGGCGGGTGGGCTCGCCTTCCTCAACCTGTTGTCGCTGGTGTTCATTTCTCCGGTGGTTGCCTTCTACGTGTTGCGCGACTGGGACCGGATCGTCGCCAGGGTCGACAATTGGCTGCCGCGCGAACATGCGTCGACGATTCGCCGGCTGGTCGCCGAAGCGGACGCGATGATCGCCGGCTACGTGCGCGGGATTTCGACGGTCTGCATCGTCCTTGCCATATTCTACGGCGTGGCGCTGACCCTGATCGGCCTAGACTTCGGCTTGGTCATCGGGCTCATGTCGGGTCTCATTTCCTTCATTCCTTTTGTCGGTGCCGCCGTCGGTTTTGTCGTGGGCGTCGGCGTTGCCGTCGTCCAGTTCGGAGAGGTGATGCCGGTGGCAATCACGGCCGCGGTATTCGTGGCGGGGCAGGTGCTGGAGGGCAACGTCCTCACCCCAAAACTTGTGGGTGATCGCATTCAGCTACACCCCGTCTGGGTGATCTTCGCCCTGTTGGCCGGCGGTCTCCTGTTTGGATTTGTCGGTGTGCTGCTGGCGGTGCCGGTGGCGGCGGTCGTCGGCGTGCTGGCGCGGTTCTTTATCGGCGAATACCTGAAAAGCCGGATCTACCGCGGCGGCGACGGACCCGGAGCGTGACCGTCATGGCGCGCACGAGCCAATTTGCGCTGCCATTCGATCACAGGCCGAGCCTGAGCGGAGCCGATTTCCTGGTCAGTCCCTGCAACAGCGGTGCCGTGGCGTGGATCGACCGCTGGCCGGACTGGCCGGGTCCCGTTCTGGCATTTGCGGGGCCCCAGGCATCCGGCAAGACGCACCTGGCGTCCGTGTTCGCCGCCCGCACCGGAGCCGCAGTGGTGGCTGCCGGGAATCTCGAGGCTGCACGGCCGGCGGAGCTCGCGTCGTCGGCGTCGCCCCTGATCATCGATGACGCCCAGAATCTGGCCGGTAACGCCGCCGGCGAACGGGCCTTGTTTCACCTGATCAATTACCTCGCCGGACAGAAGGGCCGCCTGCTTCTCTGTGGGGTCGCGCCGCCGGCGCGCTGGAAAGTGAATCTGCCGGACCTTGCGTCGCGCCTGAATGCGCTGCCGGTCGCCGAAATCGGCCCTCCCGACGATGAACTGATGGCGGCGCTCGTGGTCAAGCTGTTCGCCGATCGCCAGCTTCAGGTCGGGACCGACGTGGTGTCGTTCATGGTGACCCGCATGGAACGCAGCTTCACGGCCGCGCGTGCCCTTGTTGCCGCGGTCGATGCCCGGGCACTCGAATCACGGCGCGCCGTCACCGTGCCGCTCGTGCGTGAGGTGATGCAGGGGTTTCAGGACTGATGAAGGTCGCGGGCAAGAATCACGGTCTCGAGATTCGCGGTGCGCGGGCCGATATCGGCCCAGTCGTTGGCCGCACAATGGAACACGGCGAGTGCACAGGTCGGAAATCCCCCGGTCAGGCGGGCCGCGGCGGTGCTTTCCTCGCCGGCGGAGAGGGCACAGGCCAGTTCATGCAGGCCTGGATTATGGCCGATGATCAGGACCGAAGGGAGGTCGTCGTCGAGCGCCGCAAGGCAATCGAGGATCCGGGCCGGGGGTGCAAGGTAGAGCGTGGGTTCGACGCATTCCTCGACCGTGCCGCCGCCCGCTTCGGCAAGCCCGCGGGAGAAATGCTCGAAGGTCAACCGCGTGCGGCGGGCCGAGGATACGAGGGCACGGGCCGGAACCCAACCGCGCCGGGCGAATTCGGCGCCCACGGCGACGGCGTCCCGTTTGCCGCGGTGTGTCAGCGCCCTGTCATGATCGGTGCCGCCCTCGGGCGTCGAACTGGATTTCCCATGGCGCAAAATATATAACACTTTCATGCCCATAGGGTTCGCTTCGCCCGAGTCCGCCGCCTGTAACCGGAGTGTAGGCATTCTTGGACCGAAATGTGAACTCCGGGAGACCCATTGATGGACCAGATTTCGAAAGAACCGACCGACGACGCCAGACCCGAAGCGATCGCTGGAATTACGCCGGGTTCCCCGCACCGTTTCCTGAACCGGGAGCTGTCCTGGCTTGCCTTCAACCAGCGCGTTGTCGAGGAGGCGATGAACGAAGCGCACCCCTTGCTCGAGCGGGTGCGCTTCCTCTCCATTTCCGCCTCCAACCACAACGAGTTTTACATGGTTCGCGTGGCCGGACTGGTGGCGCTCCTCAAGGCGGGGTACGCCGCCGTGTCCGACGACGGGATGACGGTTCAGGAACAGCTCGACGCGATCAGCCGGCATTCGGCGGTCCTGATCGAGCAGCAGCAGGAATGCTGGCGCCTGCTTCGGGGAGCTCTCGCGGAAAAGGGCCTCGTCGTCGTCCGGCGCGACGACATTACGGACGCGGAGAAGGTCTGGCTCGAACGCTGCTTCATGGAACAGTTGTTCCCGGTCATCACGCCGATCGCCATCGATCCGACCCATCCGTTCCCCTTCGTACCGAACCTTGGCGTCTGCATGGTGTTTCATCTCCGTCATCCGACCAGCGGGGAAATGCGCGCCCTGGTACCGCTGCCGGGTCAGGTGGCGCGTTTCATCCGCCTGCCGGGAGCCGAGGCCCGTTTCATCACCCTGGAAAACCTCATAAGTCTCAACATGTCCATTTTGTTCCCCGGCTTTGAAGTTCTCGCCCAGGGGCTGTTCCGTGTCATCCGCGACACCGAAGTCGAAATCGAGGACGAGGCGGAAGACCTCATCCGCGTCATTTCTTCGGCGCTGGAGCGGCGCCGCCGCGGCTCCGCCATACGATTGACGTTCTCCAGCCGGATGCAGCGCGAGCTGCGTGACTTCGTCGTCCGCGAACTCAGGGTCGCGGGTTCCGACGTCTTTGACGTCGATGGCTTTCTCGGCCTGTCCGATATCAAGGAAATCATCGTCGACACCCGCCCCGACCTCCTGTTCCCGCCGTTCACCCCGCGCTTTCCCGAACGCATGGAATCGTTCGGCGGGGACGCGTTCGCCGCGATTCGCGGAAAGGACATCATCATTCATCACCCCTACGAGAGCTTTGACGTCGTGGTGCGTTTCCTGCGCCAGGCGGCACGGGACCCGTCGGTCGTCTCGATCAAGCAGACGCTGTACCGCACCAGCAAGGACAGCCCCGTCGTCAAGGCCCTGATCGAGGCGGCGGAGGCCGGTAAGTCGGTGACGGCGATGGTCGAGCTCAAGGCCCGTTTCGACGAGGAAGCCAATATCCGCTGGTCGCGCGACCTCGAGAGCGCCGGTGCCCAGGTCGTGTTCGGCTTCGTCAATATGAAGACGCACGCCAAGGTTTCCCTGGTGACGCGGCGCGAAGGCGCCGGCCTGCGCAGCTACGTCCATTTCGGAACCGGGAACTACCATCCCGTGACGGCGCGCATCTACACCGACCTGTCGCTGTTCACGGCCGATCCGGCGCTGTGCCGCGATGCGGCGCGCCTGTTCAACCTGATGACCGGTTACGCCCGGCCGATGACGTTCGAGAAAATCGCAGCATCGCCCCTGAATATGCGCGAAACGCTGATCGGACTCATTGAGGACGAGATCGCCCATGTCCGTGCCGGTCGGCCCGCGGCCATCTGGGCCAAGATGAACCAGATCGTCGATCCCGATATCATCGACGCCCTGTACAAGGCGTCGAACGCGGGGGTCCAGATCGACATGGTGGTCCGGGGCATCTGTTGTCTGCGTCCGGGGGTGGAGGGGCTGTCGGAAAATATCCGCGTTCGCTCCATCGTCGGTCGCTTCCTGGAACATTCCCGCATCGCGTGCTTCGGTGCGGGCCACGGCCTGCCGTCGGAAAAGGCGAAAGTCTTTATCTCTTCGGCCGACTGGATGCCGCGCAACCTCAACTGGAGGATCGAAGCGCTTGTCCCGATCGAAAATCCCACCGTTCACGCCCAGGTTATGGAGCAGGTCATGGGTGTCAGCCTGCGCGACAACATGCAGTCCTGGCTGGCGCAACCCGACGGCAGCTACCGCCGGATTCATCCGCAGTCGGGAGAAGAACCCTTGAGCGCGCACGAGTACTTCATGACACATCCGTCGCTGTCCGGGCGTACCACGCGAGGAGACAAGGCGGCCGGTGGTATCCTCAACCGATTCATCTTCAAAGGCTGACCGGAGTGGCAAGGCCCGAACGTATCCCATCCGCCACATCTCGCGGCCTTGCTCCACTGATCGCCGTCATCGACATCGGATCCAATTCGGTTCGCATGGTGGTCTACACCGGCGCCGGGCGCATTTCCGCGCCGGTCTATAACGAACGGACTCTCTGTGGTCTTGGACGGGTCATGGGGTCGACGGGCCGGCTCGACCCCGACGCGGTCTCGACGGCACTGTCCCATCTCGGGCGCTTCGTGACGCTCATGGGTGCCATGGATGTCAGCCGGGTCGAGGCTTTTGCGACGGAAGCGGTACGTGCCGCGTCCGACGGCGCGGACTTCGTGGCCGAAGCCGAAAAGATCCTGGGGACGACGATCAGCATCCTCGACGGCGCGACCGAGGCCGAAACCTCGGCCTTCGGCGTCGTATCGGGTATCCCCGATGCCAGTGGCATTATGGGAGATCTTGGTGGCGGAAGCCTGGAGATCGTGGCGCTCAACGCAGGCAAGCCGGGTGATCGGGCGACCCTGCCCATCGGCGCGTTGCGCCTCAGCGAGGCGGTGGGTGCTGTCACCGTCAAGGCGGGCGGCATCGTCGATAAGGCCCTGGCGGGCGTGAGCTGGCTCGGCGCGGCGAAGGGCAAGGCATTCTACCCGGTGGGCGGGGCCTGGCGCGCGTTCGCGACGGTCCACATGGCGCAGGAGAACTATCCCCTCCACGTCATCCACCAGTACACCCTCGGCCGCTCCGACGCGTTGGCCCTGCTTCGGCTGATCTCGCGGCTCAGTCCGAGCTCCCTCACCAAGATACGCCATGTGCCGAAGGCACGGCTCAGGACCCTTCCCCTCGCCGCGGTGGTGATGGAGCGGCTGCTCATCGCCGCACAGCCGAAGGAGGTCGTCTTTTCCGCCTTCGGGCTGCGCGAAGGATGGCTCTATCGGCGCCTGCCCGAAGCGGAACGTGCCAAGGACCCGCTGATCTTCGCCGCCGAGGAGATCGCCGCGCGCGAATCGCGTTTCGCCATGCCGGGCGACCAGCTCGATGACTGGTTGTCCGCCGTATTCCAGGACGAAACGCCGCGCCTCCGCCGCCTTCGCCGCGTGGCCGTGCTGCTCAGCGACATCGCCTGGCGCGACCATCCCGACTACCGGGCGAGGGACAGCTTTTCCCGCGTCCTGCACCTTTCGCTCACGGGAATCGATCACCGTGAACGGATTCTCCTGGCCTACATGGTCAGTTCCAGCTACGGCGGCGGGCGCACGGGGCCCGTCCGCAGTCTCGTCCTGCCGTTGGTCGATGCCGACGATGTCGACCACGCCATCACCGTCGGCCGCGCGATCCGTTTTGCCCGCACGCTGTCGGCGGGCACGATCGACGTCCTGCGCACGACACGGCTCGAGCTCGGCAAGTCGCAACTGACCCTGCACGTGCCCAAGGGCATGGGATATCTGCTCAGCGAGGAGATTTCGCGACGCTTCGAGGTGCTGGCGCGGCGTCTGAAGCGAAAACCCCAGATCAAGGACTAGCCGCGGTCTCGCGCGATTCGCCTTGGGCCTCGGCCGGTGCCGGAGCGCCATCCAGCCGGAGCAACGTAATCGCGTGCCCGTTTGCGGCGAGGGCCAGCTTGCCGTGCTTGAGACGCAAGGCGTCCTCGCCGAACAGTTCACGGCGCCAGCCGTGCAGGGCCGGCACGTCGGCTTTGTCGTCGGCGGCGATCATCTCGAGGTCAGCCCCGCTGGCGACCAGTTTCTGGGCGACATCTTCCTTGTCACAGACCATCTTGAGCAGGAGCCTCAGCATGTCCACGAGAGGCCCCATGCCGCGCGGCAACTCCTCGCGCTGGGCCATGACGGGGCGGTCTTTTTCCGGGAGTGCACAGGCGCGGTTGACGGCGTCGATCACGTCGCGGGCGACCTGCTGCGGCAGGCCCGACCGGCCGACCGACCGGGTGCGGGCCAGTTCCGCTTCGTTGCGCGGCGTCCGGGCCGCAATGTCGAGCAGCATGTCGTCGCGCATGACCCGTGAACGCGGCACGTCGCGTTCCTGCGCCGTGCGCTCGCGCCAGGCCGCGAGTTCCTTCAGGATGGCAAGGAACAGCGGCTTGCCGCCGCGCAGCTTGATGCGCTTCCATGCGTCCTCGGGCTCGACCACGTAGGTGCCGGGCGTGGTCATGGTCCGGATTTCTTCCTCGAGCCAGGGTGCGCGCCCCGTCTGTTCCAGGCGCCTCGCCAGCTTTTCGTACGCGACGCGCAGGTGCGTGACATCCGACAAAGCGTACTGCACCTGTTTGTCAGAAAGCGGCCGATGCGACCAGTCGGTGAAGCGCATGGATTTGTCGATGCGCGCCTTGGCAAGCTTGCTCACCAGCGTCTCGTAGCCGACGGATTCACCGAAACCGCACACCATGGCCGCGATCTGGGTGTCGAAAACCGGTTGCGGGATCCTGCCTGTCATGTGATGGAAAATCTCGATATCCTGGCGGGCGGCATGGAACACCTTGAGGGCGGGACTGTCGTTCAGAAAATCGAACAGTGGCTGAAGATCGAGCCCGTCGGCGAGCGCGTCCACCACGGCGGCGTCCTGCGGACCGGCGAGCTGGACCAGGCACAATTTCGGCCAATAGGTGCGCTCGCGCATGAACTCGGTATCGATGGTGACGAAATCGGCACCGGCGAGGGAGGCGCAGAAACCGGCGAGGGAATCGGTATCGGTGATCAGAATCATGGCCGAAGCTATACACGAAACCGGCAGGGCGACGAAGAGAAAGCAGGCGGGCCGGGGCAGCGCGGTGGACCGGGACCGCGGCGGAAAGGGCCCCTCGGCCTTGACAAGCGGGGCCCAGCCGTGGCTTTTCCCTTGGCGCGGCCCTTGGCGTAAAGCGCATCCCCACCCGGAACCAGTCAGAGAGCCAGATGCATCCCTACCGTACGCACACCTGCGGCGAGCTCCGCCCGGAACACATCGGTCAGACCGTCCGCCTCGCCGGGTGGGTCCATCGCAAGCGCGACCACGGCAGCCTGCTGTTTGCCGACCTGCGAGACCATTTCGGCCTGACGCAACTGGTGGTGGATAATTCGTCCCCCGTTTTCAAGGGGCTGGACGACGTGCGGCTGGAATACGTCGTCACCGTCACCGGCCGTGTGGTGGCGCGCAGCGAGGACACGGTGAACCCCAGGCTGCCGACCGGGCACGTCGAGGTGGTCGTGGAGGGAATCGACGTCCTGTCGGCCGCCGATCCACTGCCGCTCCAGGTCAATTCCGACACCGACTACGGCGAGGAAACGCGGCTGCGCTACCGCTTCCTCGATCTCCGGCGCGAGAAGATGCAGCGCAATATGGCGCTGCGCTCGGAAGTGATCGCCTCGATCCGGCGGCGGATGACCGCGGCGGGCTTCCGCGAATTCCAGACGCCGATCCTGACCGCGTCCTCGCCCGAGGGCGCGCGCGACTACCTCGTGCCGTCGCGCACGCATCCCGGGCATTTCTACGCGCTGCCCCAGGCGCCCCAGCAGTTCAAGCAACTCCTGATGATCGCGGGCTTCGACCGCTACTTCCAGATCGCGCCCTGTTTCCGCGACGAGGACGCCCGCGCCGACCGCTCGCCGGGGGAGTTCTACCAGCTCGACGTCGAGATGTCGTTCTGCACCCAGGACGACGTGTTTGCGACGCTGGAGCCGGTCCTCGCGGGGGTATTCGAGGAATTCGGCGGCGGCCGGACGGTGACCAAGCCGCCGTTCCCGCGCATCGGCTACGAGGACGCGCTCCTCAGATACGGCTCCGACAAGCCCGATCTTCGCAACCCGATCATCATCTCCGATGCGTCCGAGGTGTTCCGCGGTTCGGATTTTTCCCTGTTCGCCAGGCTTCTGGACAAGGGCGCGGTGGTGCGCGCCATACCCGCGCCGGGCGCCGCGGCCCAGCCGCGCAGCTTCTTCGACAAGCTCAACGATTGGGCCCGCAGCGACATGGGCGCGGGGGGGCTGGGCTACGTCGTCTTCGACGGCGGTGAGGCGAAGGGCCCCATCGCGCGGCACCTAACGCCCGAGCGGCTCCAGCTCCTGCGCGACGGCGCCGGCGTCGGGGACGGCGATGCGGTGTTCTTCGCCGCCGGCGCCCCGGCCCAGGCGGCGGCCCTGGCCGGGGCGGCGCGCACCCGGCTGGGACAGGAGCTCGGCCTGATCGACGAACGTCGCTTCGCGTTCTGCTGGGTCGTCGATTTCCCGATGTTCGAGCGGGACCCCGACACCGGCAAGATCGGCTTCAGCCACAACCCGTTTTCCATGCCCCAGGGGGGACTGGAAGCGCTTCTCACCAGTGACCCGCTCGAGATCAAGGCGTGGCAATACGACATCGTCTGCAACGGCGTCGAGCTGTCGTCGGGCGCGATCCGGAACCACAAGCCCGAGATCATGGAGAAGGCGTTCGAGATCGCGGGCTATTCGAAGGACGACCTCGAAACGCGCTTCGGCGGCATGTTGGCGGCACTGCGCTTCGGGGCTCCGCCCCACGGCGGTTCCGCGCCGGGCATCGACCGCATCGTCATGCTGCTCGCCGATGAGCCCAACATTCGCGAAGTCATCCTGTTCCCGATGAACCAGGCCGCCCAGGACCTGATGATGGGCGCCCCCGCCACCGTCGATCCGGCGCGCCTGCGCGAGCTGCATCTGCGTCTCGCGCTTCCACCGGCCAAAACGAAGTCCGGCAGTGACGACGCGGCGTAAAATACCGCATTAAATTTTTCTTCACCTTGCACGACTGAAATGCGGATCAAGTTCTTTTGCGCCGATTTCTTTGACGCGCGGTTTCTGTTTTAAACTTTAACAGATTTCAACTCGATAATCCTTGCCGCGTCCGGGTTCTGCTGCCCAGTATCCGCCTGTCAACGCGACATGCGGTACGGAGGCCCCAATGCAGCGACACTGGTTCAGCGTTCTGGTCTGCGCATCGGTCGCGGGTGGGGCGACGGGTTGCGCGCCGATCCTGCCCCCCGCCATAATGATTGCGAGCCAGGCAATCGACGGGATCAGCTATCTCACCACCGGCAAGAGCGGTACCGACCACATTCTGTCGGCGGCGCTGGAGGAAGACTGTGCGATCCATCGCGTGGTCACGGGTGGTGCCGTGTGCCAGGTGGAGGCCACGGGGGACGTCGCGGCCGCCAGCCTGCCCGGAGATCCGGCCCCGGCTTTGGGAGACGAGGCCGAAGGCGACGCGACCGATGACGGCGCCGGTTTCGCCGAAGAGTTCGCCGAAGAGCCGGAGGCGGGGATGGCGACGGCGGCGGACGATTCATCCACCGCGCCGCGCCCGGTCGGAGACAGTATCCTGCCCGACGCGCCGGCGCCCACAATCGACGAGGCCGGGGACGAAAATCTGGCCCGGGTGCCCGTCCCGAGCCCGGACGGGCCGGCCGCCGACGACGCAGGGGTCCCGTCCGCCGCGCCCGGCAACCGCCCCGCCGATGACGAATCGGCGGGCGTATTTGCATCCCCGCCGGCGGTCCGTTCCACCGCGTAGGACGTCCTTCCGACGGCAGCTTTACCCGTTGCTCCGTTCCTCGCCGTGCCGGTCGCCGGCCGTGGCCGGTCCGGGACGGAACAATTCCAGCCGCATTTCACCCGTTTCAATAAGGAATCGCCCCGCTGGCGGTGCCGTTCCGGCGCCCCGGCGGTGCGATGAGCGTGCGTTTCACGTGTGTTTGAGGGGCGTTCCTTGCGTCTTCCAGGCGTCTTCCAGGCCGTCCGGAGCGGCGGTCGCGGCGTCATTTGCCCCCGAGGTTGGCTAGTTCGGGTCGGCAAACGGTGCCATAATGCGCCCGTTCACGCGCATCGGGCAGGAATGGAGGACGTGTTGCGGTATCTGGCGATGATCGGAATGTCCATCGGCGCGGCCATGCTCGTGGCCGGCGCGACGCAGGAAGCGGCGGGGCAGGCGCGGGTGGCGTCCGTCGATACCGTCGATATCGTGCCCCATCGCGCGGTCTATGTCATCGAGCTCGGGCGCACCCGCCAGGGCGGCAACGTGACGGGCGCGCGCGGCGCGCTGGTCATGGAATGGGAGAAGTCGTGCAGCGGCTGGACGGTGAAGCAGCAGCTCAGGCTCGACCTCACCGACAACGACGGCAACACGGTCGAGACCGAATCCAATTTCTCCAGCTTCGAGTCCGGCGACGGCCTCCAGTACCGTTTCACGACACGGAACACGCGGGGCGGGCAGGTGACGGAAGACCTCCAGGGCAGCGCCCGGCTGGCCGCCCCGGGCGGCGCCGGCACGGCGGATTTCAGCCAGCCCAAGGGCACCCGCTTCGACCTGCCGAAGGGCACCCTGTTCCCGACCAGGCACATGGCGGAGCTGATCGCCGCCGCGCGGCGTGGCGAACGGGTGGTCTACCGGACGGTGTTCGACGGCGCCAGCCTCGACGGCCCGCTCGCGGTCAACGCCGTCGTCGGCAAGCCCCTGCTCAAGGCCACCGGCACCTGGGCCAAGGAGCCGCTGACCAACCGGCCGTCCTGGCCGATGCGGATGGCGTTCTTCCCGCTCAAGGAATCGAAGGCGGAGCCGGACTACGAACTGGGCATGCGGGTCTTCGACAACGCGGTGGGTGACGAGTACGAGCTCGACTACGGCTCGTTCACGGTTCGCGCCACGATCGAGCGGATCGAGGCGATCGCACGGCCCAAGTGCTAGGGCCGCCCGACGGCCCGTCCCGTCCAAGGCATTGTCGCGACTGGCCAAATTTCGTTGGAGGGCCGCCGCGGCCGATGCAATCCTAACGAATTATTAATCATTTACGTCCAAGAATGCGCCGAAGGACCGGGCGGTCGGGAAACGGCATGGCCAGAGCGGTTACCTTCGAACCAAGCGAGGTACAGACGGGCTATGTCGCAAAAAATACTCATCGTCGAAGACAATGAGCTCAATATGAAGCTCTTCCATGATCTTCTCGAGGCCCATGGCTACACCACCATCCAGACCCGCAACGGCATGGAAGCGGTCGGGCTCGCACGCACCCATCGGCCCGACCTGATCCTTCTCGACATCCAGCTGCCGGAAATCTCGGGTCTTGAGGTCACGCGCCAACTCAAGCAGGATGACGAATTGAAGGACATTCCCGTCGTCGCCGTCACCGCCTTTGCGATGAAGGGGGACGAGGAGAAGATTCGCGAAGGCGGCTGCCAGGCCTATATCGCCAAGCCGATCTCGGTGTCGACGTTCATGGAAACCATCCAGACGGTCCTGAAGTAGCGTCATGACAGCCCGCGTCCTCGTGGTCGACGACATGCCGGCCAACGTCAAGGTCCTTGAGGCCAAGCTGACAGCCGACTACTTCACGGTCGTCACCGCCATGAACGGCGCGGACGCGCTGAAGCTGGCCGTGACCGAATCCCCCGATATCATCCTGCTCGACGTCATGATGCCCGGAATGGACGGGTTCGAGGTCTGCCGGCGCCTCAAGACCAGTGCGGACACCGCCCATATTCCCGTCGTCATGGTCACCGCCCTGTCGGACATGTCGGATCGCGTGACCGGTCTCGAGGCCGGCGCCGACGATTTCCTCACCAAGCCCGTCAACGACATCACCCTGTTCGCCCGCATCCGTTCGCTGGCGCGCATGAAGCGCGCCATGGACGAATGGCGCATGCGCGAGGAGACCTGCGACCGCTTCGGCGTCATGTCGGCCGTCGGCGGCCCCGAGGACGAGGATGCTTCCGGCGCGGCCATCCTGATCGTCGAACCGGACGAGTATTCCGGCAAGCGCCTGAGCGCCGCCCTGGAGGCCATGAGCCACACGACATCCTGCGTCGAAAACATGGAACAGGCGTTCGAGACGGTGCGCGAAAAGCCGTTCGATCTCGTCATTTCCAGCCTCTATCTCAGCGACGGCGACGGCCTGCGGCTGACGTCGCAGCTCCGCGCCCGCGAAAACACCAAGATCCTTCCGGTGTTGCTGGTGATCGAGCCGGAGGAGATCGGCGGTCTGGCCAAGGGGTTCGACCTCGGCGTCAACGACTACCTCGTGCGCCCGGTGGACGCCAACGAGCTCAAGGCCCGCACCCGCACGCAACTGCGCCAGAAGCGGTATCGTGAGCGCCTCCAGGACAATTACAAGCGTAGCCTGTCCATGGCCCTGACCGACGACCTGACCGGCCTTCACAACTACCGCTACCTGTCGGCGCATATCCAGACCGCGTTGCAGAACGCGAAGGAAATTCACAAGCCGATGAGCATCCTCATGCTCGACCTCGATTTCTTCAAGGCGGTGAACGATACCCACGGCCATGCGGTCGGCGACAACGTGCTCAAGGAGCTGGCGCGGCGCATGAACCGCAACCTGCGCGAATTCGACATGCCGGCCCGCGTCGGCGGCGAGGAGTTCGTGGTCATCATGCCGGACTGCGAGCCCGAGATCGCGGTCCGCGTCGCCGAACGCCTGCGCCACGTCATCGCCGACGAACCGTTCGATGTCGGCGCCGCTGCCGGCCCGCTCAAGATCACCGCGTCGATCGGCATCGCCTGGCCGGAAAGCGACGCCGTTACCGCGAAGGCCCTGATGGAGGCGGCGGACAAGGCGATCTATGCGGCCAAGGGCAACGGGCGCAATCAGGTGGTGACCCAGGCGGGCATAAAGAAAACGCGGCAGATGAGCCTCGGCTGACGCTCGACCCCCGGTATCGCGACAGCAAAAAGCCGGCGCAAGCCGGCTTTTGTGTATCGGGACGGGCGGCGGCGCACTACTTGATCTTGGCTTCCTTGAAGATCGTGTGCTTGCGCGCGACCGGGTCGTACTTCCGCACTTCCATCTTTTCGGTCTTGGTGCGCGGGTTCTTCCTGGCCACGTAGAAATAGCCCGTCCCTTCCGAGGATTCGAGCTTGATGACGATGGTGTTCTGCTTGGCCATGATCCGATCCCGGCTGCGGCGATGGGAAAGCCGGGAAGATAGCCATCCCGGCCCCGATGTCAAGCCGTTCC
Source organism: Alphaproteobacteria bacterium (assembly GCA_009380075.1). Taxonomy (GTDB): domain Bacteria; phylum Pseudomonadota; class Alphaproteobacteria; order SMXQ01; family SMXQ01; genus WHSO01. Next base: position 148,212 of record WHSO01000001.1, read on the forward strand.
GCCTGGGGTCATACCCCGGTTTGAATTCAGGCCATGTATGGGTGGAAAGTCGTCGTTCGCCGCGGCGGCCGAACGACGCAGGCGCGCCATCAACGGACCTTGCCCCTCGGGGAAAGCGTTAGAGCTGGCGCACCTCTCCTGGAATGCCAAGGGGGCATTCCAGCGCTGCGCGGTCCCAGCCACCGGCCTCGGCTGCGGCGGAATAAGTCGTCGACAGGAAGTCGAGCAGCAAGGCGTCGGGCTCCGCGGCAGCACGGACCGTGTCGTAAGGCAGGATGAACTCACCCAGCGTCATGTCGAAGCGGGCACCCGGCGTCACCGCGCGGTCGCGGAAGTCCGGCGGTTGGGGATAGGCGTAGGAGTAGAAGGCCGCCTGCGGGAAGGCATCATTTCCGGGCCAGAACCCGGCGCTGCTCACCTCGTGCGAATAGGCTTCGCGCGTGACCGCGTCGGGCAGCCCGGGCACGCCGCCCGGATGGAGCGGGGCCACCCGGCCGGAGAAACGGGTCACGGCAAGGTCGAAGCTGCCCCAGAAGAAGTGGACGGGGCTGGCCTTGCCCATGAAACCGCTGCGGAAGAGCTTGAAGATGCGATCGACCTGGACGAGCGCGCGCCAAAAGCGATGGGCCGCCGCAGCATCGTAGGCAGCGTGGGTGCGGTCCCGCGAAAAGGGGATCGGGTTGGCTACCTCGTTCGGCATCTCGTGGATGGCCACCGCGATGCCGATGCCGTTCAAGAGATCGATGACCCGAAGGTGGAAGTCGGCAACCGTCTGCGGCTCGAGCGGAAGCGTCCGTTCCTCGCCCCGGCTCGTATGAGCAACTAGGCGATGGCTCACGAAGTCGAACTCGATTTCAAGGATTTCGCTGCCGATCGGGATCGGTGACGTGCCAAGCCCGCGTGCGCTGACGTATAGCGGCACCTGCCATCCGTGATTGAGCCAAGGCGTCAGGGCCAGCCGGACCTTGCCGACGATCTGGGTCCAGAGCTGCAAGGTCGCAGCGGTCTCGCGCCAGGCAGGATAGGGCAGGTCGGGCCACAGGGCAGTGTCGTCCATGGAGCTCCTCCTGTCGAAGGCTGACGGGCCCCTGCGGCCTACCGGGCGGCCGTCCCGGGCCCCGGGGAACTGGCCACGGAAGGGACCGACGCGCCCACGGCGCGCGCATAGAGGCCCTTGTTGGCCATGACCACGGCGGCGATGGCGATGTCCTGGTCCGGCTTTTCGGCGACGCCCGGGCAGCGCGCGCGCATGGCGCGTGCGCTCTTCGCGTCGTAGCCCGAATGGGTCCGCCACGCGGTCAGCACGATGGCGCCGCGTAGCGCCTGCGCGTCGAGCGTTTCCCCCTTGCCTTCGGACAGGCGGCTGGTGCAGAAGTTGGGCATGACGCCGAGGTTTTCGAGCGCGTAGCCGGACGGCGCATGGAACCGCGACCAGGTCAGGATCAGTTCCCCGTCGTTAGGCAGGCGGGTGATGTTCTGGACCGTTCCCTTGCCGTAGGAATTCGATCCGACCACCACCGCGCGCCCCTGGTCCTGGAGCGCAGCGGCGACGATTTCCGCCGCCGAAGCCGACTGCCCGTTGATCAGGACCACCAGCGGCAGGCCGTTGGCGAGGTCGCGGCCGCCGGCGTTGAACATCTGGAAACTGTCGGGGTGCCGCCCGCGGGTGGATACGATGCGCCCGCGGCCGAGAAAACTGTCGGCGACCGCCACGGCCTGGTCCAGCAGGCCGCCGGGGTTGCCGCGCATGTCGAGGATGATGCCGGTGATGCCGGGCATCTTCGGCGTGTTGATCTCGCCCAGCACGCGGTTGAGGTTGCGCGCCGTGCGCTGGTTGAATCCGGTCAGGCTGATGACGGCAAGCGGGCCTTCCCGCTTGACGTGTACCGTCTGGGAAACGATGAGCGCGCGGCGCAGGGTTATCCTGACGGGCTCGGGGTGGCCCTTGCGCGACACCAGAAGCACCGCCTCGCTGCCGACGTCGCCGCGCAGGCGCCAGATGACGGCGTTGCGATCGAGACCCTCGAGGGGAACGCCGTCAACTTGCCTAAGAACGTCACCTGCCTCGATCCGGTTCCGTTCCGCCGGCGTGTCGGGCAGGACGCTGATGACCTGGGGCAGGCCGTGTTCGAAATTGAGGCGGACGCCGATGCCTCCGAATCCCTCGCGCCGGGCGCGGTAATCCCGCGCCGAGCGCACCCCGGCATAGCGGGAGTGGCGATCGAGCTTCGACAGGGCGCGGTTGAGCACCGCCTTGTACAGATCCTCCGGGCTTGCCGTACGCAATGCGGCGGACCGTTCCCGACCCGCGTCGATGGCCTGGCTGGTCAGGCGGGCCCATCCCGTGAAGTCGTCGTTCGCCGGGGGCGGCAGACGGGCCAGCGCCGTGCCGCCGTGGGTGACCAGCACGGCACCGTCGTTCATCGCGGCGTGGAAGTCCGCGTCCAGCTCGGCGAGGCCGCCCATGCCCGCGACGACGAAGCTGGATGGTTCCAGCGGCTCGATATATTTGTTGACGACGTTTTCGTAAGCCCTGGCGAAAATGCGGCTCGCGGTATCGGTCTCGTAACCGACGTTCGAGGCCGGACCGCCCGTCGCGCACGCGGCCCCGATCAGCGCGACGGCAACCGCGGCCCGTCGGATGTTCCGTAGGATCCGGTCTCCGTACCGCGTGGTCATGTCAATCGTTCCGGCGCACGCCGAGCGCCCATTGCAGGCCGACCAGCGCACCTTTGACCCGCGGCAGTATGGCGAGCGACAGCGCGAGGGTCAGCGGCATCCACAGTGCCATGTGAACCCAGTCGGCGGGCGAATAAAGCTGTTCGGTCACCAGCATCAGCGGAACCACGATATGGCCCACGATCAGGATGGTGAAATACATGGGCGCGTCATCCGCGCGGTGCGGCTCGAGCGCCGTCGCACAGGTCCCGCACGACGGCCCGAGCCGTGCGTAGCCCGTGAACATGCGGCCCTTGCCGCACGCCGGGCAGGCGCCGCGCAAACCGCGCAGCAGCGACGGCAGCCACGGGGCGGGGCGGGGGGTATCCGTTGCAGGATCGAACGACATGTGAACTCTCAATCGCGATAGCCCAACGCCTAGAGCACTTTTCCCGCGGGCTGAATCACTTTTCGGGCTCGTCATCGCCCTCCCCCGATCACGTCGGGGGATCTCCGGGCGATCCAGCAAGTGGATGCCCCGCCTGCGCGGGGCATGACGTTTCAACGTTACGGCAACATATCCCAACATCGACCATCGGCGGTGCATTTTAAAGAAATCTCTACCATAAAAACGGCGATTTCAGTGCTTCCGGCGGCGTTTACCATGCTGTCCCGCACGGGCGGCCGGTTGCCGCCGGGACCGGCCACGATCCGCCCGTCCGTTGCCCTGTGCCGGGCGGGCGAGCGGCCAGTGGCGGGTGATCGCCAGGACCAGGCCGCCGGTCAGCGGGGTGGCCTCGCGGATGTCGACCTCGACCTCGTCGCCCAGCGAAAACGTGCGGCCCGAGACCTGGCCCTCGATGCAGTGGCGGCGCTCGTCATGGCGGAACCGCTCGTCGCCGAGCAGACCCATGGGCACCAGACCGTCGGCGCCGAGGCCCTTGAGGCGCACGAACAGGCCGAAGCGCGTCACCCCGGTGATGCGTCCCTTCATGCGCGTGCCCGTGCGCTCGGACAGGTAAAGTGCCATGTAACGATCCACCGCCTCGCGTTCCGCGGCCTGCGCCTTGCGTTCGGTGGTGGAGATATGCAGGCCGACCTCGTCGTAATCGACATCCGCGTCGCGTCCCATGCCGCCCGGGCCGAGCTGCCAGGCGGCGATCAGCGCGCGATGCACCATCAGGTCGGCGTAGCGCCGGATGGGCGAGGTAAAGTGCGCATAGCGCCTGAGCGCGAGACCGAAATGGCCAAAGTTTCGCGGGCCGTAGGCGGCCTGGGACTGCGCCCGCAGGATGGCCTCGTGAATTACGTCGGTCGAGGGGCCTGCGGACGCCCGTGACAGGATATCGGCGAACTGCCCGGCGCGGGTCACCTGGCCGCGCGGCAGGGACAGGCCGAAGGTATCGAGGAAGTCCCGCAGGGCTTCGAGCTTGGCGGCGTCCGGCGGCGGATGCACGCGGTACATGCAGGGCGCGCGTTTGGCTTCCAGCGCCTCGGCCGCGGCGACGTTGGCGGCGATCATGAATTCTTCGATCAGCCGGTGCGAGTCGAGCCGCGTGCGCAGGCCGATGTCGGTGACCTTGCCGTTGTCGATCGTCACCTTGTATTCGGGCAGCTCGAGCTCCAGCGTGCCGCGCCGCCGTCGCGCCTTCTCAAGGCAGGCGAAGGCCGCATACAGGTTTTCGACCGCCGCCGGCGCCAGTCCGTCGGGCAGGGCATCGGTATCGCCGTCGCGGGCGCGCTGGACGCGGCGGTACGTAAGGCGCGCGGAGGAGCGCATCAGCGCGCGCGAGAAACGATGGTCGAGGATATTGCCGTCGGCGTCGATCCGCATATGACACGCGAGGACCGCGCGGTCTTCGTGCGGGCGCAGCGAACACAGGCCGTTGGACAGCGCCTCCGGCAGCATCGGGACGACACGGTCGGGCAGGTAGACGGAATTGCCGCGCCGTTCCGCCGCGCGGTCGAGCGCGCTGCCCGGACGGACGTACCAGGCGACATCGGCGATGGCGACGATGATGCGGTGGCCGCCGGCGGTGCCCGGCGCGTCGTCGGGTTCGGCAAACACGGCGTCGTCGAAGTCCCGCGCGTCTTCGTCGTCGATGGTCACCAGCGCGACCTCGCGCAGATCCTCGCGGCCCTCGAGGGTCGGCGGACGGGCGCCGGCCGCTTCGTCCAGGGCCGCCGGCGGAAAGGCGATGGGAACGTCGTTGGAATGGAGCGCGATCAGGCCGATGGCGCCGGGGCTGTCGAGCTTGCCGACACGCTCGATCACCTCGACCATGCGCAGGCTGCCGGAGCGTTGGGGCAGCACCCGGGCGCGCACCAGGTCGCCCGGTTCGGCGCCCCTGTCGTGGCGCGCTTCGACGCCGTAGTCGTATTTCGCGCGCCGGTCGGTGGGCCGGATGCGCCCGCGGCCGCCTTCGCGCTCGAAGACGCCGATGATCTCCACCGGCGCGGTGCCGAGGCGGCGCATCACGGTCGCGTCGTATCCGCCATCCGCATCGGGGGTGATCCGCGCGAGGATGCGTTCGCCGGTGGCGAGTGCGTGCGGCTGGCCGCGCAGCGGCGCGACGTAGATGACGGGCGCCGGCTTGTCCGCGGGCCAGTGGACCGGCCGCGCAAGAAGCTCGCCGTCGGAGTCGGGGCCGGTCACCTCCAGCACGCCGACCTTGGGCAGGCTTTCGTCGGAGAAATACTTTCGCCGTCCGCCGTCGGCGATCAACCCCTCCGCCGCGGCGTCGCGCAGCGTGGCCCGCAGCGCGCTGCGGTCCTTGCCCTTGACGTTGAAGTGGCGCGCGAGGTCGGAAACCGTGACCCGTTCCGTGCGGCTGCGGATATAGGCAAGGATATCGTCGCGGGTCGGGGTCCCCGGGGGGCTGGCGGCGGACTTCCGGGCCAAGGGTAAGGCCTCAGGCGTCCGACGCGGCGTCGGCGGGTTCGGTCTTGCGGTCGGCGGCCTTGCGGCCGGTCGTTTTCTTCGCCGCGCCCTTCTTCTTCGATTTCCTGGCGGCGGGAGCCTTCTTCGGGGCGGGGGTCTCGCCGCCGTTCGCCGCGCGGGCCGCGATCAGCGCGACCGCATCGTCGAGGGAAATCGCGTCGGCATCCCGGTCGCGGGGCACGGTGGCATTGACGCGGCCATGCTTGACGTAGGGTCCGTAGCGTCCCGAATGAAGCGTGACCGGCTTGCCGTCGTCGGGATGCTTGCCGATCTCCTTGCCGGCGGAGCGGCCGGGTCCCCGCGCCTTGGCGTTGGCGAGGAGATCCACGGCACGGTTGAGGCCGACGGTAAGGACGTTTTCATCGGCGGGAATGGACGCGTATTTCTTGTCGTGCTCGACATAGGGGCCAAACCGGCCGATGCCGGCGGAGATGGGGTTGCCGGTGTCGGGATGCTTGCCGACCTCGCGCGGCAGCGCGAGCAGCCCGCAGGCCACGTCGAGCGTCACGTCGGTCGGCGACACGTCCTTCGGCAGCGAGACGCGCTTGGGCTTTTCCTGCTTGGGCGCTGCCTCGCCGAGCTGGATATAGGGGCCATAGGGACCCTTGCGCACGGTCACGGGCAGGCCGCTCGCCGGATCGGTGCCGAGTTCGATGGGGCCGAGCGCGAGCGCCGTTTCGGCCGCGTCATCGTCGCCCGCGACCGCGAGCTTCTTGGTGAACCGGCATTCGGGATAGTTGGAGCAGCCGACGAAGGCGCCGAACTTGCCGAGCTTGAGGCCGAGCCGCCCGGTACCGCAGCCGGGACACCGGCGCGGGTCCGAGCTGTCGGCGCTGGGCGGGAAGAAATGCGGGCCCAGATCCTCGTCCAGCGCGTCGATCACGTTGGTGATGGTCAGTTCCTTGGTTTCCTCCACCGCTTTGGCGAAGTCGCGCCAGAAATCGACGAGGAGCTTCTTCCACTGGGCGCGGCCCATGGCAATGTCGTCGAGCAGGTTCTCGAGCTCGGCCGTGAACTCGTATTCGACGTAGTGCCGGAAATAGTTGGCGAGGAACGCCGTGACCACCCGGCCGCGGTCCTCGGGAACGAAGCGCTTGCTGTCGAGCCGGACGTAATCGCGCTCCTGCAGGACCGAGAGGATCGAGGCATAGGTCGAGGGACGGCCGATGCCGAGCTCCTCCAGCTTCTTGACCAGGGACGCTTCGGTGTAGCGCGGCGGCGGCTGCGTGAAATGCTGTTCCGGCGTTACCGGGCCGAGGTCGAGACGGTCCCCCTCCTTGACCGGGGGAAGCGCGCGGCCTTCGTCGTCGCCGTCGGGGCCGGCGTCGTCGCGCCCTTCCTGGTAGAGCTTGAAGAAGCCGGGAAAGGCGATGACCGAACCGGTGGCGCGAAGCTGGGTGCCGGTGCCGTCGGCGACGTCGACGCCGACCTGGTCAAGACGCGCGCTGGCCATCTGGCTCGCGATGGCGCGCTTCCAGATCAGCTCGTAGAGGCGGAACTGCTCGTCCTCCAGGTGGCGCCGGATGTCGTCGGGCCGGCGCCGCATGTCGGTGGGGCGGACCGCCTCGTGCGCCTCCTGGGCGTTGCGGGCGGAGGAGCGGTAGCGGTGGGGCTGCGCCGGCAGGTAACTGGCGCCGAAGTCCGATTCGATCAGGCTGCGGGCGGCACCGACCGCTTCGTTGGCGAGGTTGACCGAATCGGTCCGCATGTAGGTGATCAGCCCGACCGTGTCGCCGCCGATGTCGACGCCTTCGTAAAGGCGCTGCGCCACCTGCATGGTGCGCCGGGCGGAGAAGCCGAGCTTGCGCGAGGCCTCCTGCTGCAGGGTCGAGGTAATGAAGGGCGGCGGCGGGTTGCGGCGGGTTTCCTTGCGCTCGACTGTGGCGACGGAAAAGCGGCCGCGGCCGGCTTCGATGGCGGATGCCGCCTGCCGGGCGGCGGTCTCGTCGGCGAGATCGTATTTGCCGAGCTTCCGGTCCGGGAGGTGGGTGAGATGGGCGGTGAAGCCGGCGCCCGCGGTGTCGCCCGTGGCGGCCGTCGTGAAGGCCGCATCCACGGTCCAGTATTCGCGCGGCCGGAAGACCTCGATCTCGGATTCGCGTTCGCAGATCAGGCGGAGCGCCACCGACTGCACCCGGCCCGCCGAACGCGCGCCCGGCAGCTTGCGCCACAGCACCGGCGACAGGGTAAAGCCGACGAGGTAGTCGAGCGCGCGCCGCGCCAGATAGGCCTCCACCAGCGGCTGGTCGATATCCCGGGGATGGGCGATGGCGTCGAGCACGGCCGACTTGGTGATCTCGTTGAAGACGACCCGCTTGACCTTGACGCCCTTGAGGGCGCCCCGGGCGCGCAGCACCTCCAGCACGTGCCAGGAGATGGCCTCGCCCTCACGGTCGGGGTCGGTCGCCAGCACCAGGGTATCGGCGCCCTTGAGCGCCTGGGCGATGGCGTCCAGCCGGGCGCCGGCCTTGGGCTGGAGTGCCCAGCTCATGGCGAAATCCTCATCCGGACGCACCGAGCCGTCCTTGGCGGGCAGGTCCCGGACATGGCCATAGGAGGCCAGAACCTTGAAGTCCGACCCAAGGTAACGGTTGATGGTCTTGGCTTTGGCCGGAGATTCGACGACGACGACGTTCATCATCCACTCTACTGATTACCATCCGAAGGGCGGCGGGCACCCAGGAACGGCGCGGGAAAGGCCCTGTAAATAGGCCTTCCTATGCGTAAATTAAAGGTTACCGCCGGGCCACAGGGGCCGTTAGATGGGGGATTCACTCTTGGAAAGCAAGGGAAACTTGCCCTCCCGGGTGGCGCTGGAGCCGCCCGGCCAGCTCCAGCTCGAGCAGGACGAGGGCGATCTCACGGGCGGCTAAGCCGCTCTGGCGCACGATTTCGTCGATGCCGGCCGGTGCGGTGCCGAGCAGGTTTGAAATAATCTTGCGTACATGATCGGGTGCCTCGACCGGTTCCGCGAACCCGGCGGCGGACGGGGTCGGTCCCGCCTCTTCCGGCCGGGCGGCCGGGCGCGCCATGAGCCCGCCCAGGGCCTCGATCACGTCGTCGGCGCCCTGGACCAGGGTGGCACCGTCGCGGATCAGGCCGTTGGTGCCGCGCGCCCGGGGATCGAGCGGGCTGCCCGGCACCGCCAGCACCTCGCGTCCCTGTTCGCCGGCGAGCCGCGCGGTGATCAGCGAGCCCGAGCGCAACGTCGCCTCGACCACCACCACCGCCTGCGCCAGGCCGGAAACGATGCGGTTGCGGTGGGGGAAGTGGCGGGCCGTGGGTTGCTGGCCCCAGGGCATTTCCGACAACACCGTGCCCGTGGCGGCGATGTCGCGGTAGAGCCGCTCGTTGTCGCGCGGGTAGACGACGTCGACGCCGCCGGCCATGACGGCGATGGTCCCGGTTGCCAGGGCGCCGCGATGGGCGGCGGCGTCGAGGCCGCGGGCGAGGCCGGAGGCGACGACGAACCCGGCCCGGCCGAGGTCGCGCGCCATCGCCTCGGCGAAACGGACGCCGTTGGCGGAGGCATTGCGGGCACCGACAATGGCGATGGTCCCGCGCGCCAGGAGTTCAGGCCGGCCGAGAACCGACAGGACCGCCGGGGCGTCGGGCAGGGCGGCCAGAGGCGCCGGATAGTCCGCCTCGCCGAGGACGACGAGACGCCCGCCGGCGCGGGCCAGCGTGTCCACCTCCCGTTCGGCGGCGGTGCGCGGACAGACGCGGATGCCGCGGCGCAGGCCACCGAGGCGGGCGAGATCGGGCAAGGCATCGAGGGCGCTGCCGGCCGAGCCGAAGCGCGCGAGAAGCTGGCGGAAGGAGACCGGGCCGACGTGTTCCGATCGGATCAGGCGCAGCCGGTCGAGCCGTTCCGCATCGGTGATCGGATGTGCCTCGGCCATGGCCGCAGCCTGCGGCAGCGTGCCCGCCCCGCATATATCCCCTTTACCTATGTAGCCTGACATGCCATATTAAGTCCATAGGAGGGCTGGATATGGCCAAGGCGATGACGATTTCTCAATTCTTTCAACGGTTTCCAGACGACGATGCGTGTCTTGATCACCTGATGAACGTCCGCTATGGCATGGAGGGCGATTGCCCCAAGTGCGGCAAGCACACGAACTGGTCCCGTATCCGCAAGGAGCCTGCCTACCAGTGCCAGTGGTGCGGCCATCATATTCATCCGATGGCCGGGACCCCCTTCCAGAACACCCGTACGCCGCTCCAGAAGTGGTTCTATGCCATGTTCATGTTCACCACGACCCGGAACGGCGTGGCAGCCAAGGAATTGCAGAGGCAGCTTGGAGTGACCTACAAGTGCGCTTGGAGGATGGGCCACGAAATCCGCAAGTATCTCGCCTACGTTGACGGGGATGCCCCCTTGGGCGGTTCCGGGATCGTGGAAGCGGACAAGGCGTGGATCGGCGGCGTGGCCCCCAAGGAACGGCCCTACGAAAACAAGTCCATCGTCCTCGGCATGGTCGAACGTGGCGGCGAAGTGATTACCCGGATCGTCAATTCCCGCGCGATGGAAGTCGTCGTTCCCCACGTCCTCGAAAACGTCAAACCCGGCACCCGCGTCTATACCGATGAGTCCACCACGTTCATGCGCTTGAACGAGGAAGGCTACCGGCACGACTTCATTACCCATGCCGCCAAGGAATACGTTCGCGGTCCCGTTCATACCAACACCATCGAAGGCTTCTGGGCTGCCCTGAAACGCGGCATCAACGGGACGCACGTATGGGTTTCCAAGCAGCACCTGGACAAGTATCTCGGTGAGTTTGAATTCCGGTTCAATCTTCGGAAGTCCCCTCACTTGATGTTTGATCTTTTGCTGGCGGCTTTCCCGAGGCCATCCCGGTAAGCAGTTTGTCGAAGCGGCGCGTTTCGGTTTTCGCCGGATGCTCCTTCGCAAACTCTTTCAGCTTCCCGAGCTTGCGGGCTTCTTCAAGGGAGAGGTATTTACCTTGCGCCATTTTGTGACTCACTCTTTTCCCAAATCTTTTCGTAGGAATTCCAAAGTTCAGAAAACGCTTCGGGGTGTCTGCTTCTAGAAATCCTTATAGATGGACGCCGATCTCTACGAGAAAACGGCATTGCTATTTCCAGATGTGCGAACGCGTTTTTCCCAGATGGGTCTGCAATCCACCATGAATAGCCAATGAATTCACTGTACCATTTGACTTGAATGCCTTTCTCAATCGCCATTTGTGTCACTTCCCGTATTTGGTCACGGATTGACATGCCGTCCGGGAGCGAACTTTCAAAACATTTCAAAGATGCACTATCGGGATTCGGCAGTATCAGACGTTTTATTTTTTCAAGCTGTTCTCCGGATTGGAATTGTTTACGCCCTGCAACCCAAAAAACATGCGCTTCCGTAACTCGCCGCAATTCATCCGTGAGCGGGCGTATGCGATCAAGGCCGTGCCTATCTGGATAAAACTCAACTCCCGTAATACCTCGCCGCAGGGCCATCAGCAGCCACCATAGCCATCGGAACGGTAGCCACTCGAATATCGTCCGCCAGAATGCCTCGCCTTTTTCGCCCGACATGACTCTTTCCCCCACGCGCCCCATGCGCTACGGGCTAGATACCACCATCGGGGGCCTTTGTACATAGCCCAAGGGGATATATGCGGCCCGCCCTGTCAAGAACGAAAAGTGAACAGATGGGGCAGACGCGCCCTCAACCCTTGCGGCGGCCGATCCGGAGCTCGGTCCCCTGCCACAGGCGCACGATATTGGCGTTGTGGCGGACGATCACCAGAAGAGCCAGGGCCGCGGCGACCATCGACAGGAACGGGCCGGAGAACATCCAGGCGAGGGCGGGCAGGGAGGCCATGCTCACCAGGGCGGCGAGGGAGGAATAGCGCGACAGCGCCGCCACCGCGGCCCAGACCAGGAGCGCGACCACCGCTGCCGGCCAGCAGGCGGCGATCATCACGCCGTAGGTGGTGGCGACGCCCTTGCCGCCCCTGAAGCCGAGCCAGACCGGGAAGACGTGGCCGAGCACCGCGCCGGCCCCGGCGGCCAGCGCGGCGACGTCGCCGAAGCGGGCGGCGAGGAGCACCGCTGCCACGCCCTTGGCCGCGTCGAGCAGCAGCGTCGCCGCGGCGATGCCCTTGCGCCCGGTGCGCAGCACGTTGGTGGCGCCGATGTTGCCCGAGCCCACGTCGCGGATGTCGCCGAGCCCGGCGGCGCGGGTCAGCAGCAGCCCGAACGGAATCGACCCCAGGAGGTAGCCGCCGAGGAGAGCCGCGAGGACCGGTCCCAAGGCGCCTGCGCCGTCGCCGCCCATGTCACGCCTCTCCCGCGAACACGGTGCGCCCGCCGAAGACGGTGCGTACGCAGCGGCCCTGCACCGGCCGGCCGTCGAACAGGGTGTTCTTCGACTTCGACAGGAGGTCGCCCTCGCGGATCTTCCACGGGCGGTCGGGATCGATCAGCACCAGGTCGGCCCGCGCCCCCACCGTGAGGCGCCCGGCGTCGAGCCCGAGCAACGCCGCCGGCGCCGCGGTGACCTTGCCGATCGCGTCGATCAGGGTCAGGACCCGGTTGTGATAGAGCTCGAGCACCAGCGGCAGCAGGGTCTCCAGCCCGGTGGCGCCGGGAATGGCCTGGGCGAAGGGCAGGCGCTTGGAATCGGGATCCTGGGGGATGTGATCCGACGCGATCAGGTCGATGGTGCCGTCGCGCAGCCCCTCGGCCACCGCCTTGCGGTCGTCCTCGGAGCGCAGCGGCGGCGACAGCTTGGCGAAGGTGCGGTAGCTGCCGATCTCGGCCTCGTTCAGGCCGAAGTAGTGGGGCGCGGTGTCGCAGGTGATCGCAAGCCCGCGCGCCCTGGCCTGGCGGATGGCGTCGACGCCGGCGGCGGTCGAGACATGGGCGGCGTGGTAGCGCCCGCCGGTCAGCCGGACGAGATGCAGGTCGCGCTCGATCATCATCACCTCGGCGCAGGCGGGGACGCCCTGCAGGCCGAGCCGGGTGGCGATCTCGCCCTCGTTCATCTGGCCGCCGCGGGCCAGCGACGGCTCCTCCGGATGCTGGATGATGAGCGCGTCGAAGGCGGTGGCGTAGGACAGCGCGCGGCGCATCAGCACCGCGTCGCCGACGGCGTGGACGCCGTCGGTGAAGGCGACGGCGCCGGCCTCCCGCAGGAGGCCGATCTCGGTCAGGCGTTCGCCTCTGGCGCCGACCGTCAGCGCGCCGTAGGGATGCACGTTGACGAGCCCGGTTTCCTCGCCGCGCGTGATCATGAACTCGATCAGCGACACGTCGTCGATGACCGGGTTGGTGTTGGGCAGGGTGACCATGGTGGTGACGCCGCCGGTGACCGCGGCGGCGGCGGCGCTGGCCACCGATTCCTTGTAGGTCTCGCCGGGCTCGTGCACCAGCACGCGGGCATCCACCAGCCCGGGGGCCAGCACCATCGCGCCGCAGTCGACCGTCTCGATCCCGTCGGGCACGCCGTCGGCGAACAGGCGCGCGCCGAGGTCCGCTATCCGCCCGTCGGCGACCAGCAGCGCGCCCGTTTCGTCGCGCCCGCCCGCCGGGTCGATCAGCCGAGCGTTGACGTAGGCCGTGCGCGCGCTCACGAGCGGTTCCTCGCGTCGGCGCTGGGCAGGTTGGCGGTCACCGCCTCCAGGCAGGCCATGCGCACGGCGACCCCCATCTCCACCTGTTCGGTGATGAGCGAGCGCTCGACGTCGTCGGCGACGGCGGTGTCGATCTCGACGCCGCGGTTGATCGGCCCCGGATGCATGATCAGCGCGTCGGGCTTGGCGTTGGCGAGCTTGTCGTAGTCGAGGCCGTAGAAATGAAAGTTCTCCCTGAGCGAGGGCACGTAGGTGCCTTGCATGCGCTCGAGCTGCAGGCGCAGCATCATCACGATGTCGCAGTCCCGGAGGCCCTCGCGCATGTCGTGGAAGACCTCGACCCCCATGCGCGCGATGGCGCGCGGGACCACGGTCGGCGGGCCCACCACGCGCACCCGCGCCCCCATGGCGGTGAGCAGATGGATGTTGGAGCGCGCGACGCGCGAATGGGCCACGTCGCCGCAGATGGCGACGATCAGGCCGCCGATGCGCCCCTTGCGCCGGCGGATGGTGAGCGCGTCGAGCAGCGCCTGGGTCGGGTGCTCGTGGCTGCCGTCACCACCGTTGATGACCGCGCAGGTGACCTTCTGCGACAGGAGCTCGACCGCGCCGGAATGGGGGTGGCGCACGATGAGGACGTCGGGGTGCATGGCGTTGAGCGTCAGCGCCGTGTCGATCAGGGACTCGCCCTTCTGGATCGAGCTGGTCGCCACCGACATGTTGATGACGTCGCCGCCGAGCCGCTTGCCGGCCAGCTCGAACGACGTGCGCGTGCGGGTCGAATCCTCGAAGAACAGGTTCATCACCGTCCGCCCGCGCAGGAGGTCGGCGCGCTTCCGGGGGCCGCGCGACAGCGCGACGAAGCCGTCGGCGCGGTCGAGGAGATAGGCGATCTCGTCCGGCGTGAGGCCGTCGATGCCGAGGATGTGGCGGTGGCGAAAGCGGGTGGGATCGGCGTCCTGGGGCATCGGCAGCGGACTATATGTGGCGGGCGCCGGAGAGGACAGTCCCTTGCCGTCGTCCGCGCCGGACATATGGAAGAAATCGTCGGGCGTCAGCGTGATGCCGCGCCGCGCCGCCGCCGCGATGAGCGCGCGGTGATGCCGGGTGGGGATGCGGCCGTCGCTTCCGCCCCTGGCGCGCGGGTAGGTCCAGCGGTGGACGTTGGAGACGTGAATTCCCACCATCTCGGCCACCGCGTCGGGGCCGCCGCACTTTTCGATGACATGGGCCGCAGGGTCGAGCATGGGGCGAGGGTGGCAAAGCGGGGGAGCAACTTCAAGCCCTATTTTGCGATAAACGCAAAATTATATATTTATAATATAATACATGCACTTAATGGCAACGCGCTGGAAGCGCCGGCGGCTAATCCAGGGCCCGCAGGTCTGCCCGCGTCCGGTCGGCATCGCCGAGCAGGGCCTCGCAAGCGGCCTGGGTGCGTTCCCACAGCGGCAGGGCGCGCGCCAGAAGCGAACGCCCCGTCGCGGTGAGCGCCAGGCGGCGGACGCGCTTGTCGTCCCGGTCCGGGCGGATGACGACGAGCCGCCGCCGTTCCAGCGGCTTAAGGCTCGCGGTGAGCGTCGTGCGGTCCATCGCCAGTACCGCTGCAACGTCACCAACCCGCGGAGGTTCGGGCCGGTTGAGAGCCATCAGCAAGGAGAATTGCCCGCTGGTGATACCCAGCGGCCGGAACGCTTCGTCGAACCGGCGTGCCAGTGCGCGCGCCGCGCGCTGCGCATGCAGGCACAGGCAGCGATCATGGACCCTCAGGGTTTCCGAATGCGGAATCGATTCGCGGGTTGACATGTACCAATTATGTTGATATCAACTTATTTGTCAATCAAACAATTCGGGCTACCCCAAGAGGGAGACTGCGATACAGTTCCTGGCGTTCTACAGACCCGCAGAAATCTCCGACGCCCCGCCAAGTCCGGAACACATGGATCAGATGAACCGTCTCATCGAGGCCATGCTGCAGATGAAGAAGCTCGACATTGCGACGCTGAAGCAGGCTGCCGAGGGATAGGCCGGACCCGGCATCGCACCACACGATCTCGACCCGACACGCAAGGAGATTCCCGTGCTTGACCAGATCGGAACGATCGTACTGATGACGGCGATCATCGTTAACTTCGGTGCGGTTGCCGTGGCGATGGGCGGTTCGCTGGTGTGGCGGATCTCCTTCCTGATGATCGCCGGCCTGTGGACCGGCTTTGCGGTCGTGCTGGCGGCGGGTGGCGCACTACTCGGAAATACCGGCCTCGTCGGACCAGTGCCGCCGATCGGCGTCGTCGTTCTTACGCCTCTCGTCGCGGTGGCGGTGGCACTGGTGCTCTCGCCGGCCTTGCGCCGGATGTTGCTGGCGCTGCCGACCGATCTGCTGATCGGACTCAATACGATCCGGATCATCGGTGTGTTTTTCCTGCTGCTCGTGGCACAGGGTCGTCTGGGCGGGCCGTTTCCCCAGTCCGCCGGTTGGGGCGACATCGCCACGGGTGTGGCGGCGCCATTGGTCGTACTGCTCCTTATAATACGGGCGCACAGGGGAGCCCCCGTCATTGCACGGGTCTGGAACGGGTTCGGTGCCCTCGATCTCGTCGCGGCCGTGGCGCTCGGCGCGATGTCGGCGGACGGCGCCCCCCTCCAGGTTTTCCACACCGGGATCGCCGGGCCGCTACCCGTGCAGAGCCTGCCGTGGTCGCTGATCCCGACAGTGCTGGTGCCCTTCTGGCTAGTCCTCCACGGAATCATCCATGTGCAACTGAGGCGCGGCACGACGTCCTTTCCCCGCTTGCACCTCGCGGGCGCATAAACATAAAAAAGGGGCCGGTCCCGAAGGACCGGCCCAGGTTTAACGCTCCTGACCGGGCGCTAGTTCATCACGGCCTGCGTGGCCGCGGGCGTGGATGCATACTGTCCCCTGATCACGACGACAGGGGCCCCTCGATGCCGAAGTCGTCATCGATCATGACGACGGGGTCCGCCGCCGCGCTCCACCATCCGCGATTCTGGCGAAGGTCATCGCATTGCAGTGTGACAGGAGGCCGCAACGATTCGGGACAGATGGATGACAGATGGGGGAAGCCGGTGCTGGCCCGGTCGCGCCGCTCTCGGTCTTTTGTTGATATACAGTCAGATGAAGAAATTTCTGTATATCATTAAAATAACATGATTTTTGGCTTCAACCATGGGTCGGTATGATCGTCCACAGTGACCTCTCGGCGCGCATACCCGTACTGCGTTTTTTCCAACTGCAAAAGCGGCGCCCTATTGGGTATTCTGAATATCGTTACAACAATTCCCGGCACAAAATTTGGCGTGGTGCATAAAGACCTTGGAATTTGACCCATTTAATGCCTACGGTTAACAAAAGGTTAGCGTCACAAGTTTAGAGAGAACCTGACCATGAAGACTTACGAGGACTTAACCGGCGCCGCCGGTCGCAAGGTTTTTTATCGTGCGGAACGGTTTGCTGCGGCGGACCTGTTTCGCCGTCGGCCCCCGGCGGCGATCATCGACGGCGTTCACTACGAGCTGGAAAACCTCAGCATGACGGGACTGGCTGCCCGCGCGCCGGCCGGGGAGGCGTGGCGCGGCGACGTTGGCTCCGACGTATCCGTCTGGCTTCAGCAGGGTAACGCCCCGCTGTTCGAGGGCGCGGGAAACGTCCGGCGCGTCGAACCCGCCGGCCGTCATTCGCGCATTGCGCTCAGCTTCAAGGGCGCGCCGTTATCGATTCCCGATCTCGTCTCCCGCCACAACGAGAATCAGTTGCTGGTTCAGCTCAACGGGGGACTTGGTCATTTGCGCGGCGAGGTACCGCCGGAATACCGGCGTCACTGCGCCGACGTGTTGCATCTCCTGCGCGGCTATCGTTCCGCGCTGAAGGATGTCGACAGCACCGCGGCGTCGAACGGAAGCCTGCCCGACACCGACCGCGTTGCCACGCTTTACAGGATGGCCGAGGAACGCATGCTTCCCGAGTGGCGGCAGCTCTGGCATGAAGGGAACGCCCTTGTCCGTCCGTTGATGAGCGATGCGGCGCGGCTGATCCCGGTCAAGCAGTTCACCGAGAGCGTGCTGACGCCGGAGTTCATGGCGGGGGCAATCTGGAATCGCAGCTACCGCAAGCCGCTCGGCTATCCCGGCGACTACGCCATGATGAATTACGTCTACGAATGGCAGCCCGTCGGCGATACGATCTACGAGCGGCTCATGCACCGTATCGGCCTTGACGTCGCGGAATGCATCGCGACCCGGATGGTCATGGTGCAGGAGGCCATCGCCGAAACCGTCGCCACCCGGGCCGAAGGGGACACCGCGCGGGTCCTGAGCCTCGGCTGCGGACCGGCCCAGGAGGTCGCCAATTTCCTGCGCGCCCCCGCCCTGACGGCGCCGGTGGCCTTTACGCTCGTGGACCAGGACTGCCATGCGCTCGGTCACGCCTATGAGCGGGTCTACCGCGAGGTCGTGCGCCACAACAACCGCTCGACCGTCGAGTGTCTCCAGGCGTCGTTCGCGCAGCTCATGCGGGCGTCGGCGCTTTTCGCCGCCCTGCCGCCCCAGGATCTCATATACAGCGTCGGGCTTCTCGACTACCTGTCCATGCGGCGGGTACAGGAGCTCGTCCGCGCGCTGTTCGAAAAGGTGGCCCCCGGTGGGCAGCTCATCATCGGCAACATGGCCGACGTGGCCGGCGGCAACCAGTGGCCGATGGAATTCATCTGCGACTGGACGTTGCACTACCGCAGCGAGGCGGAGATGCACGACATGGCGGCGCTGGTTTCCGGGGCGACGATGACGCTGCGTCCCGATCCGACCGGAAGGGTTTACCTGCTGTATATCACCAAGCCCGGCGCGGCCTGACCCGGTCTCAGCCCGCCTCGGACAGCAGGGGCCACTGCTTCTGCTCCGCCTCCCAGCGCAGTACGCGCTCGGGCGGGAAGTGGATCGTCGCCGTCGTTCCCGAGCCGAGGCGGCTCTCGATCTGCAGGGTGCCGCTGTGCAGCTCGATGATCTTCTTGACCAGCGGAAGTCCCAGTCCCAGCCCCTCGTGAGAGCGGACGTGGGAGCTCTCCACCTGACCGAAGGGCTCGAGGACCTTGGGGATGTCGTCCTCGGCGATGCCGATGCCGGTGTCGCGAACGCTCACGGCGCAGCCGCCGTCGTCCTCGCAGGTGACCGAGACCGATACCTCACCGCCGCCGGGCGTGAACTTGATGGCGTTGTTGACCAGGTTGATGAGCGCCTGCTTCACGAGCCGTTCGTCCGCCCGCAGCAGTGCCCATGACGATACCTGCGTGGACAGCCTGACACCGCCCTCGGTGGCCCGGCTCTGCAGCATGCGCATGCAACTGCCCACAGCCGCGCGCAGGTGCACTTCCTCTTCGATGACGTCGAGCTTGTTGGCCTCGGCCTTCGACAGGTCGAGGATATCGCTGATGACCTCGAGCAAGTGCTTGCCGGAGGAATGGATATCCTCCGCGTAGGACTTGTAGCGCGCGGATCCGATGGGTCCGAACATTTCCATCTTGAGGAATTCCGAGAAACCGATGATGGCGTTCAGCGGCGTGCGCAGCTCGTGGCTGACGACGGCGAGGAACTCGCTCTTGGCGTGGCTGGCCGCCTGGGCCTCCCGGAGCAGATATTCCGAGCGCTCCTTCTCCTCGGTCAGGAGCTGCGTGTAGACGTAGGCACGCCGGATGTAAAGCTCCTGGATATAGGTGGCGAAGATACCGACCGCGCTGGCCATGAACAGGAAGAAATTGTTGCTCAGCAGCGTCGACGGGGGAATCGGATTGATGTAGATGGCGACGATCTGGTAGGCGGCCACGGACGTGACGGAGACCGCCACCGAATTCTTGAACTTGAGGCGGACGAGGGTCGAGCCGTAGATCACCACCATGATCAGGCCCGCGTAATAGAACACGTTGGCCGGCCAGGTGGTGATTGCCGTCATGACCACGATGCCGAGCCCGGCAAACAGCATCGACAGGGAGAGCAGGGCCTGCGCGACGTTGCCGAAGTTCTTGTAAAACGAGATCGCGATGACGGTCAGCATGAAGGGGCAGACGATCCCGAGCCGGATGCTCAGGACTTCGGCCAACTGGTCGCCGATCATGTGATAGTCGAGGAAACCGAAGCCCGCGTAGAGCACAGAGGCGAAGAACAGCGACAGGCGAATCAGCGGCAGCGACTTCGTCAGGTTGTCGGCGACGAATGCGTGCTCGACTTCGCGGTCCGCGAAGTCGAGCGTCAGGACCTTCAACCTGTATTTTGCCGGCGGGTTCTCCCGTCGACCGAATTGTCCCAACAGGGCTCTGGATAATGCGGTTCGCAAATTCGTCTCGGGCAATCGCGGTTAATGGTCCGTTGCACGGCGCCACAATCTACCCGGCAAAGTATTATGGATTTATTAAGAAATAGGCCTGTACAAATTAACCATGATTCAGCTATGAGGCTGGCGCGTGGGCGTTTCCGTTGGTTTGGGCTGGGGGAGTCCTGTGATGTCACGTCTGTCTTTTCGTAAAATTTTCGGATTTCTCATGGTTAATTTTACCCTCGCGGCGGCGACGGTTCCGGCGATGGGGGCGGGGTATGGACTGCGGGAAAGTGCGAGCGCGACCGCCTTCGGCAGCGCCAATGCCGGCGGAACCGCGAGCGCTGACGACATCAGCTACATGTTCTTCAATCCGGCGGGACTGACTCGGCAATCGGGCAGCCAGTTTCTGGTCGGCGGCCAGGCGATATTTCCCGAGCTTACCTTCGAGGGCGGCAGCGCCAGCACGGTCCTGACGACCCCCATCACGGGAACGCCCCATGACGACGACGCGGGCGTGAACGCCGTGGCGCCATCGCTCTACGGGATGTGGTCGCTGGACGACCGCACCCGCCTCGGCCTCGGCGTGACGGTTCCCTGGGGGCTTGAGACCGACCATCCGGAAGGCTGGATCGGGCGTTATCACGCGCTGAATTCGAAGCTGGTCAGTGTCAACTTCAATCCGGCGGTTGCCCGCCGCTACGGCAACCTGTCCATAGGCGGCGGTGTCCAGGTCCAGTACACCACGGTTAACCTGTCCAATGCGGCCGATTTCGGCACCGTCGGAAGCGTTCTCGGGGTCGGCGGTTCGGTCCCCGGAGCCCAGGACGGCAAGGCCGAGTTCGACGGTTCCGATGTGGGCTTCGGCTTCAACCTCGGGGTTCTCTACGAATTCAGCAAGCAGACGCGCGTGGGGCTTGCCTACCGTTCGATGATCTCTCACGACCTCGACGGAGACACTATCTTCACGCTCGATTCCGCCGGCATCGGGGCGGCGCTTGTGGCGGGCACCGGGGCTTTCGTCAACACGGGGTCCCACGCCAAGCTGTCGACGCCGGAGACCCTGTCGGTCGGCGTCCATCATGACGTCAACGATCGCTGGTCGGTTATGGCGGACGTGGTCTGGACGGCTTGGTCGCGGCTCCAGAATTTCCGCATCACCTTCGACAACGCGGCGCAGACCGACGATGTCACCACGGCCGAATGGGACGACACTTTCTTCTTTGCCTTGGGGACCGCCTATAAGGCCAACCCGGCTTGGACGTTCCGGGGCGGCGTTGCCTTCGACCAGTCGCCGGTGCCCGACAGCACGCGCAACCCGCGCATCCCGGATGAGGACCGTACCTGGTTCTCCGTCGGAGCGAGCTATCACGGCTTCAAGGGCGTGCGCGTCGATGCAGCCTACACGCACTTTTTCATCGACGATTCGGAAATCAACCTGACCACGGCGATTCCCGGCAATACCTTCCGCGGGAACCTGAACGGCGACTTTGCGCTGACGTCGGATCTGTTCTCGATCCAGGCGGTCGTCAACTTCTGACATAAATCTGACGTGGAGCGGCGGCGCGGGTTTTCGCGCCGCCGTTTACGTTCCTGGTGTCGGCCCGCTGGCGATCCGGTCGAGGCAGCCTTGCAGGATGATCGCGGCGGCGACCTTGTCGATGACCTGGCCGCGCTTCCGGCGGCTCATGCCGCCCTCGATCAGCAGGGTTTCGGCGGCGAAACTGGACAGGCGCTCGTCCCAGAAACAGAGCGGCAGGTCGATGGCCTTGCCGAGGTCGGCGGCGAACTGGCGTGTGGCCTGGCAGCGCGGTCCTTCACCGCCGTCCATGTTGAGCGGCAGGCCGAGGACGAAGCCGCCGACCCCTTCCTTGGCGACGATGGCCTTGATCCGCTCGAAGTCCGCTTTCAGCTTGGTGCGCTTCACCGTCTCGTAGGGGGTGGCGATCTGCCTGCCGACATCCGACAGCGCCAGGCCGATGGTCCGGGTGCCGAGATCGAGGCCGAGGAGGCGGAGGCCGGGAGCGATGCCGTCGAGGAGGTCTGCAGGCTTGCGGATGGTCATGACGGGTGTTAAAAGGCCTCGAAGCTATTGATTTCCGGGGATTTTGTCAGTCCCCCCTGTTCCGGGAACACTAAACCAGATGTCGCTCGATAAAGCCACCGTTGCCCGGATCGCGCGCCTTGCCCGGATCAAGGTGCCGGAGGCCGAGCTCGACGGCCTCGCCCGTGAGCTCGACAAGATCATCGGCTGGGTCGGCGAGCTCGACGCCGTCGATACAAGCGACGTACCGCCGATGTCCCAGGCGGCGGACCTCAAGCTGCGCTGGCGCGACGACACGGTGACCGACGGCGGGGTCCGGGACAAGGTTCTGGCCAACGCGCCGGACGCCCGCAACGGCTATTTTGCCGTGCCCAAGGTCGTGGAATGACGGCGGACCGGTCCCTGACGGCGCTCACCATCGCCGAGGCCCGCGACGGGCTGAAGGCGCGCCGGTTTTCCGCCCTCGAACTGGCCGAGGCGCATATCGCGCGCATGGAAGAGTCCCGCGCGCTTAACGCCTTCATCACGGAAACTCCCGACGCCGCCCGCAAGGCCGCCGCCGAATCCGACCGGCGCCTCGCTGCCGGCGAGGGGAGGCCGCTGGAGGGGGTTCCGCTCGGCATCAAGGACCTGTTCTGCACCGAAGGCACCATGACCACGGCCGCGTCGAAGATCCTCGACGGCTTCGTGCCGCCCTATGAATCGACGGTCACGCGCAATCTCTGGAACGCCGGCGCGGTGATGCTGGGCAAGACCAACCTCGACGAGTTCGCCATGGGGTCGAGCAACACCACCAGCCGTTTCGGCCCGGTGGAAAACCCGTGGCGGCGCAAGGGCGACAACCGGCCGCTGGTACCGGGGGGGTCGAGCGGCGGTTCGGCCGCGGCGGTGGCTGCCGGACTGTGCCCGGGGGCGACGGCGACCGATACCGGCGGTTCGATCCGCCAGCCCGCCGCCTTCTGCGGCGTCGTCGGCCTGAAGCCGACCTACGGGCGCTGCTCGCGCCGGGGCATCGTCGCGTTTGCCTCGTCCCTCGATCAGGCCGGGCCGATCGCGCGCACCGTGCGCGACGCCGCTATCCTGCTGACCTCCATGTCCGGGTTCGATGCCGGGGATTCGACCTCGGTGGACCGCTCGGTGCCCGATTTCGAGGCGGCCTGCGCCCGGCCGGTGAAGGGGCTTCGGGTCGGCATCCCGCGGGAATACCGGATCGACGGCATGAACCCGCGGATCGATGCCCTGTGGCGCGACGGCGTCGCCCGGCTGCGCGACGCGGGCATGGAGCCGGTGGACATTTCGCTGCCGCACACCAGATATGCCTTGCCGGTCTATTACGTGCTGGCGCCGGCCGAGGCGTCGTCCAACCTCGCGCGCTACGACGGCGTGCGCTACGGCTTCCGGGCCGAGGGCGCCGACCTGCGCGACATGTACGAGGAAACCCGCGGCCAGGGCTTCGGCGCCGAAGTGCGCCGTCGCGTGTTGATCGGCACCTACGTGCTGTCGGCGGGATATTACGATGCCTACTACCTCAAGGCGCAGAAGGTGCGGACCCTGATCGCCCGCGATTTCGAAGAAGCCTTCAAGGCGGTCGACGTGATCCTGACGCCGACCACGCCAGGGGCCGCCTTTGCCATCGGCGAAAAGCAGGACGACCCGATCAGCATGTATTTGAACGACGTGTTCACGGTGCCGGCGTCCCTGGCCGGCCTGCCGGGCATTTCGGTGCCGGCGGGCCTCGACAGCGACGGGTTGCCGCTTGGCCTCCAGTTGATCGGCCGCAGTTTTGACGAGGAAACGGTACTGGCGGTCGCCCGGGCGCTCGAGGATCGCGCCGCCTTCTCCCTGACGACTTTGGGGACGGCGTAATGGCCACGATCCAGGGCGCGACCGGCGAATGGGAAATGGTCATCGGCATGGAGGTCCATGCCCAGGTGTCCTCGAACGCCAAGCTGTTCTCCGGGGCGGCGACCGCCTTCGGCGCCGAACCCAATTCCCAGGTGTCGCTCGTCGATGCCGCGATGCCCGGCATGCTGCCGGTCATCAACGGATTCTGTGTCGAACAGGCGGTACGCACGGGCCTCGGCCTGAAGGCCGAGATCAACCTGCGCTCTGTCTTCGACCGCAAGAATTATTTCTATCCGGACCTGCCCCAGGGCTACCAGATTTCCCAGTTCACCCGGCCCGTCGTCGGCAAGGGCGAAGTGATCGTGGAGGTGGATGGCGAGGAACGGCGCATCGGCATCACGCGTCTCCATCTCGAACAGGACGCCGGCAAGTCGATCCACGACATGGACCCGGGGCTGACCTACGTGGACCTGAACCGGTCGGGCGTCGCCCTGATGGAAATCGTCTCCGAGCCCGACATCCGTTCGCCGGAGGAGGCGGGGGCCTACCTCACCAAGCTGCGCGCCATCCTGCGCTACCTCGGCACCTGTGACGGCAACATGGAGGAGGGCTCCCTGCGGGCCGACGTGAATGTGTCCGTCCGTCGCCCCGGCGAAGGCTACGGGACGCGCTGCGAGATCAAGAACGTCAACTCCATCCGCTTCGTCCAGCAGGCGATCGTCTTCGAGGCCGCCCGCCAGGTCGAACTGATCGAGTGCGGCGGCACGGTGGTGCAGGAAACCCGCCTGTTCGACGCCGTCCGGGGCGAGACGCGGTCCATGCGCTCGAAGGAGGAGGCGCACGACTACCGCTACTTCCCCGACCCGGACCTGCTGCCCCTCGAACTCGATCCGGACTGGGTGGAGCAGATCAAGGCCGGCCTGCCGGAACTCCCGGACGAGAAGGCCGGCCGGTTCCGCTCCGACCTCGGGCTGCCCCCGGATGTCGTCCAGCAGCTCGTGGCGGAGCGCGAGATCGCCGACTATTTCGAGATCGTGGCCACGGGGCGCGATGCCCGGGTCGCCGCCAACTGGGTGATTGGCGAGCTGTTCCGCTTTCTCAATGACAAGGGCATCGGCATCGCCGACAGCCCGGTATCGGCATCGGCGCTCGGCGGGCTGATCGACCTGATCGCCGACGGTACCGTGTCGAACCGCCTCGCCAAGGACGTGTTGGAGGAGATGGCAGCCTCCGGAAAGGACGCGGCCGCGGTGGTCGAGGACAAGGGTCTCAGGCAGATCACCGATTCCGGTGCGATCGAGGCGGCGGTGGACAAGGTGATCGCCTCGGCGCCGAAGCAGGTCGAGCAATTCCGCTCCGGCAACGAGAAAATCCTCGGCTGGTTCGTCGGCCAGATCATGAAGGCCACCGGCGGCAAGGCCAACCCCGCCGCGGTGAATGAAATTCTTCGGAAGAAACTGTCGGGCTAGCGGCTACTTCGCGGTGAACTGCAGATCGGCCGGGGTGACCAGCACGCCGAAGGTCTTGCACCAGATTACCAGCGACTTGTAGTCCTCGATCTTCGTGCCGGCGGGAAGGGGGTAGCTCTGGCTGCCCTTGAACGCTTTGAGCCGGCCGAGGTCGAGGGAGGCGCCTTCATCGAAATCGGCGTTCCTGCGGATACTGGCCCTGGGCGACAGATAGACATGGAAGCGCGGGCCGGGACCGACCTCGAAATCGGTCTCGAGGTGTGCCAGTTCCGCGAACACGGTGGCCGAGCCCTTGCCGTAATGGACGGGGTCGTTCGGGTCGGCATGGATGAAGGTGCCGCGGGCCCGGACGACCCTGGCCTCCCGCCCGGCCACGGACTCCGTCGCGACCACGTCGGCGAGGAAGATGTAGGGATAGACGAAGATACCAAGGGCAAAGCCGACGCCGGTGCCGAGAACCCCGCCGAAGGCGAAGATCAGAAAGCCCTTCCAGAACCGTCGCATGACACCCCTCCTGTCGCGACCTTGCCATGCCGGGCGCCACCCGCCTAGTGAAAATCTCGTGAATGCCGGGCGGCTAGGCGCGTCGATCCCGAGTTGCTAGAGTACCCGCCGCCGCGCGCCCCCGACATCCCGTCACAACAAGAGCGCGCAGGCGGGGAGCGCCCATGATCGATGTCTATTCCTGGACCACCGGCAACGCGCGCAAGGTCTATATCATGCTGGAGGAGACCGGGCTCGCCTACACGGCGCACCCGGTCAACATCGGCAAGGGCGACCAGTTCAAGCCCGAGTTCCTTTCGATCTCCCCCAACAACAAGATTCCCGCCATCGTCGACCGGGACGGCCCCGGCGGGACGCCCTATTCGATGTTCGAATCGGGGGCGATCCTGATGTACCTCGCCGAAAAGACCGGCCAGTTGATCCCGGCGGATCCGGTGGGACGATACCAGACGATCCAGTGGTCGATGTTCCAGATGGGCGACGTCGGCCCGATCTTCGGGCAGGCGGGCCACTACGTCGACAAGACCGGCGGGCCCGAACACGCGGTTGCGCGCGAACATTTCGTCGAGGACGCCCGGCGCCTGATGCGCGTGATCGACGGGCGCCTTTCGGACAACGACTACATCGTCGGCCCGGATTTCACCATCGCCGACATCCTGATCTGGTCGTGGTGCCGCGAGCCGGAGAAGCGCGGCCTCAATGCTGATGACTACCCCAATTTCAAACGCTGGTTCGCCACCATCGCCGCGCGGCCGGCCATCGCCGCTGTCGACAAGGTGTGCGTGGAGATCCGCGCCGGGCGCGACGTAAGGAGAGACCCATGATCGACTTCTACTGCTGGCAGAGCGGCAACAACCGCAAGATCTACATGATGCTGGAGGAAACCGGCCTGCCGTACCGGGAGCATGTGGTCAACCTGAGGAAGAAGGAGCAGAAGGCGCCCGCCTACCTCGCCATCAACCCCAATGGCAAGGTGCCCGCCATCATCGACAGCGATGGCCCGGGCGGCAAGCCGTTCACGCTGTTCGAATCGGGTGCGATCCTGATCTATCTCGCCGAGAAAACCGGCAAATTCCGCCCGCAAGATAAACGTGCGTGGTTCGATATCGTCCAGTGGCTGATGTGGCAGATGGGCGGGCCTGGCGCCCTGTTCACCGAGGCTGCTTTCTTCCATGAACGCAAGGGCGAACCGGGCAACGACTATTCCCTCGATCGTTACACCAAGGAGGCGAGCCGCCTGCTCTGCGTCGCCGACAAGCGTCTCGGGCAGTCGGAATACATCGCCGGGCCCGAGTATTCCATCGCCGACATGGCGCTGTGGCCGCACTGTGGGTCGGTCGGGCGCTTCGGCGGTTCCCTCGACGCCTATCCCAATATCCGGCGCTGGTTCAAGCTGGTGGAGGCCCGCCCGGCGACGACGGCCTCGGGCGAAAAGACCGACGCCATCCGCAAGATGTCCGCGGCGGCGTGAACCGGGCACGGGAGGGGACGGGGCCGATGATCGATCTTTATTCCTGGACCACGCCCAACGGGCGCAAGGTCCATATCATGCTGGAGGAATGCGGTCTCGCGCACCGCGACCATCCCATCGACATCCGCAAGGGCGACCAGTTCACGCCGGAATTCCTGGCGATCTCCCCCAACAACAAGATACCCGCCATCATCGACCAGGACGGTCCCGGCGGGACGCCCTACGCGCTGTTCGAATCGGGGGCGATCCTGATGTATCTCGCCGAGAAGACGGGAAAGTTCCTGCCGACGGACGGACCCGGCCGCCATCGCGCGATCCAGTGGCTGATGTTCCAGATGGGGGGCGTCGGGCCGATGTTCGGCCAGGCCAACCACTTCCTCATCTATGCCAAGGACAAGGAAAAGCACCCCCATTCCGCCATGCGCTACCAGAACGACGCCAAGCGGCTGTGTGGCGTGCTGGATACCCAGCTCGGCAAGACTGAATTCGTCGCGGGCGATGACTATACCATCGCCGACATGGCGATCTGGCCGTGGTGCATGAACCCCGACCGGCGCGGCATCAGCTACGATCCATACCCCAACCTGCGCCGCTGGTTCGACCGGATCGCGGCACGGGACGGCGTCAAGCGGGGATTGCAGGTGCTCGAAGGCATTCCGCGGGCGCCGCTCGACGCCAAGGCCTGGGACATCATGTTCGGCGCGACGCAGTTCCAGCGCCGCTAAGGCAGCGCGCTGATGATCACTCTTTACAGCAAGGCGACGTCGAACGGCCGCAAGGCTTCGATCATGCTGGAAGAGACCGGCCTGAGCTATCGCGTACGCGCAATGGACCTCGATGCCCGCGAACAGAAGGAGCCGTGGTTCATCGCCCTCAACCCGCAGGGGCGGATTCCCGTCATCGTCGATGACGATGGTCCGGACGGCCGATCGGCGACCGTATTCGAATCGGGCGCCATCCTGATCTACCTCGCGGAAAAGTCCGGCAGGTTCCTGCC
The DNA here is from genome assembly GCA_009380075.1 of Alphaproteobacteria bacterium. GTDB lineage: Bacteria > Pseudomonadota > Alphaproteobacteria > SMXQ01 > SMXQ01 > WHSO01. The sequence goes on from WHSO01000001.1 coordinate 176,061, forward strand.
GGTGGACGGGCGCGCCCGCGCCGATGTACTGAAATGGCTGATGTACGCCTCGACCCATCTCACGTTTACCGGCATGCAGGTGCACTGGCAGGTGCGCCTGCGCGACGAGGGCAGGCCACACGACCTCCTCAGCGTCTGGCAGGAGGAGAACAACCGCGTCTACGGTGCCTTCGAACAGGGCCTCGCCGACGGCCGGCCGTTCCTGGCGGGCGATGCCTATTCCATCGCCGATATCGCCGCCTTTCCCTGGATCCACCGGTGGAAGATGCAGGAAATCACGCTCGAAGACTTCCCGGCCGTGGGCGCCTGGTATGCGCGGGTGGGCGCGCGCGACGCTGTCCGGCGCGGCCTCGACGTCCCGCCACGCGGCGACGCCCTGTGAGGCGGCGATGATAGAGCTTCACAGCCGCGCCACTCCCAATGGCCGCAAGATCAGCATCGCGCTCGAGGAATCGGGCCTTCCCTACCGCGTCCACGCCGTGGACTTCGCGCGTCAGGAGCAGAAATCGCCGGAATTCCTGCGCCTCAATCCGAATGGACGGATTCCCGTGATTGTCGACACTGACCCGAAGGGTGGGGATAGTGAAGGGCCCGTCGCGGTGTTCGAATCGGGCGCCATCCTCCTCTATATCGCGGAGAAGTCGGGCCGCCTGTTCGCGGATGATCCGCTGGCACGGATCGAGGCACTCAAATGGCTCTTCTTTGCCTCGAGCCAGGTGACCCATATCGCCATGCAGGTGCACTGGCTGGTCCGCCTCGCGGAGCAGGGAAAGCCGGCGCCGCACCTCGAGGACTACCGGACCGAACTGCGCCGCCTCTACGGCGTGCTGGACGGGGTCCTGGAGGCACGCACGTGGCTGGCGGGCGTGGTGTATTCCATCGCCGATATCGCCGCCTGGACCTGGGTCGAGCGCCATCCGATGCACGGCCTGACGCTGGACCGCTTTCCGGCCCTGGAGGGCTGGTTCAGGCGCGTCGAGGCCCGTCCCGCAACTCGGAAGGGATACGACATCCCGCCGCGGGCGAAACCTTAAGAGTTAATGGCGCGAACGCTCAGGCGGTACGCGCGCGCGGTGTGCGGGCCGCAGCGGCGAGCGCCCCCATCGGAATCACCTCGCCCCTGGGCTCGATGCCGAGCAGGCTGAACAGCTCGTTGCGCGCGTCCTGGAGCGTCTTGACTTCGCGTGCGTCCTCACGGTCCAGAACCTGGATACAACTGAGCTTGATTTCGACGAGATCGAGCAACGCCTCGACGCTTTTCTTCGATATTTCCATGGTAGGTCCCCCGATAAACTCATTATTTGAAGTTGTCTCCGACGGGGAAATATTCACCAGCGTGAGGTTAACAAACTATGAACAATTTTAACGATTTTGGCGGCGTGGAACCCCGTGTGAACGATCCATCCAAAACGATCCATCCAAATCGTGCCAAATCGACCTCAATGATGGTGCCGCCCTGACAATTCGTTAACTGTTCCTCCCCTAATTTGCGGACGGAGAACACGCCTGCACGACTGGCGTCAGGGGAGGGAGTGCCGTGGCGGAGGTAGCTGCCCGTGGACCGTCCAAGCGCAACGCAACGATCGCGGCCATCGCCGAGGCGTGCGGTGCGCCGGGATACGACCACCGCCTTTCCGACAAGATTCTGGCGGCCTTCAATCATGCCTATGCGTCCGGTGCGCTCGATACGGCAAGGCACCTGAAGTCCCTGCTCTCCGACGTGGAGCGTCGCGAGCGCGTCGCCAACGACCGCCATGGAATCGGCGCGGTCGAGAGGGCAGATCTCTGGGTTGCCTTCGTCGATGCGCGCAACCAATACAACGCCCTGAGCGTCCGCAAGGATGCCATGCCGGCGCACGTCGAGATGGCGGTTGCGGCGATGATGGATGCCTATCGCACCTGGTCGGACGCCGTCTAGACCCCTTCGGAACCGCTTCAGCTTCACGGATTCCGCGCCGTTAGCCCCCGAAACGGGCGTTTGCGGCCGCCGACGCGCTGGTACACCGTCGCCCGTTCCGGTTATGATATCCGAAATTGCCGGAGGCACCCGGCCTCCCCGATTTCGGGGGGACCGGGCGGGAACCGCTGGCGTTGGGTCGGCAGGAAGGTTCCACCGGGTAGGGCGCTGTTCTCAGGGACGTGCCGCATTCAGAGGGAGACGCAAATGAACCGGACATTGATTTCCTCCGTTGCCGCCGCCGCGTTGAGTCTCGCGGCGACGCCGGCTTTCGCCAAATGCGACAAGGGCGAAGTCGTCATCAAGTTCAGCCATGTCGTGGCCGCCACGGGCAACCCGAAGGGTGAGGCCGCACAGAAGCTTGCCGATCGTATCAACAAGGAAATGAACGGCAAGGCCTGCATGGAGGTCTACCCCAATTCGCAGCTTTACGACGACGACAAGGTGCTCGAGGCCATGCTGCTCGGCGATGTGCAGCTCGCCGCGCCGTCGCTGTCGAAGTTCGAGAAATACACCAAGACGTATCGCGTCTTCGACCTGCCGTTCCTGTTCGCTTCGATGGAACAGGTGCGCAAGTTCACCGGCGGTCCGGCTGGCCAGAAGCTGCTTCACGCCATGGACAAGGTCGGTTTCACGGGTCTCGACTACTGGAACAACGGCCTCAAGCAGATCTCGGCCAAGAAGCCGCTGCTGACCCCGTCCGACGCCAAGGGCCTGAAGTTCCGGGTCCAGCCCTCCGACGTGGCCGTGGCCATGATCCGGGCCATGGGTGCCAGCGCGCAGAAGATGGCGTTCAAGGAAGTCTATGGCGCCCTGCAGACGGGCGTGGTGGATGGCCAGGAGAACTCCTGGTCCAATATCTACAGCATGAAGTTCTTCGAGGTGCAGGACGGCGTCACCGAAACCAACCACCAGTTGCTCAATTACCTGGTGGTGACCTCCAAACCCTGGCTCGACGGGCTGAAGCCGGACGTCCGCACCCAGTTCCTCAAGATCCTGAAGGAGGAAACGGAGGCGGGCAACGCCAGCGCCGAGAAGATCAATCAGGAAGCGAGGGCGAAGATCATCGCGGCGGGCAAGAAGGTCCGCACATTGACCGCAGCCCAGCGCGCCGAGTGGGTCAAGGTGATGAAGCCCGTCTGGAAGAAGTTCGAAAAAGACATCGGCGCCGACGTCATCGAAGCGGCCGTCGCCGCAGGCATGTAACAGCGGGAGGGGCCGCGGCCGCGCGCCGCGGTCCCATTTTCGCCGGGACTCCCCGTCAGACGACAGGCGGGGAAGCCGGGGGCCAGGGTTTCCGGGGGGAGCCTGATGAAGTCCTTCGAAAACGCGGTCACCGCTGTCGAGGAAGCGGTGCTGGCCCTGCTGCTGGCGGCGATGACGCTGGTCACCTTCTTCCAGGTCGTCGCGCGCTACGTGTTCCATTCCGGCTGGCTTGCCGCCCTGGAATGCACGACGACCCTGTTCAGCTGGCTGGTGCTGTTCGGGATATCCTACGGCGTCAAGATGGGGACGCACCTGGGGGTGGACGCCTTCGTGCGGCTGTTGCCGCGTCCCGTGTTTCGCGCCACCGCCGTGTTCGCAGCGCTCGCCTGCATCCTCTATGCGATCATCCTTCTCAATGCCGACTGGCTGAAATACCTGTTCGGCCTGGAGACACGGGGCGGGGCCATAGATTACTGGTACCGGATGTACATGATCGGTATCGGGCTGGAGGATCTGCGTCTGCCCGAATTCATGATGCAGCTTCTCGGCTTTCGGGCCGAGACCCTGCCGCGCTGGGTGGCCTATATCATTCTGCCTGTAGGCCTCGCACTGTTTGCGCTGCGCTGCGTCCAGGCGACGTGGGCGATCCTTCGCGGGAGGCGCGAGACGATCATTGCCGCCCATGAAGGGGAAAGCCTGATCACCGACAAGACCCTGCTGCAGGACTAATCCGGATGGACGCCCTGATCCTGTTCGGACTTGTCCTGACTTTTCTTTTCCTAGGTGTGCCTATCGCCGTGTCACTCGGCCTCTCCAGCGTCATCGTAATCGCGACGCTGTCGAACCAGTCGATGAGCTCGATCGCGCTGAAACTTCTGGAAAGTTCGCACCATTACACGCTGCTGGCGATTCCGTTCTTCATCCTGGCCTCCAATTTCATGTCCACCGGCGGCGTCGCCGCGCGCATCATCCGCTTTTCGGTGGCTACCGTCGGGTCGTTCCGCGGTGGTCTGGCCATGGCCGGCGTCTTCGCCTGCATGCTGTTCGCGGCGCTGTCCGGTTCCTCCCCGGCGACGGTGGTGGCCATAGGCTCCATCGCCATCGCCGGGATGCGGGCCAACGGCTACACGCGGGAGTTCGCGGCCGGCGTCATCTGCAACGCAGGCACGCTCGGCATCCTGATTCCGCCCAGCATCGTCATGGTGGTCTACGCTGCGGCCACCGACGTCTCGGTCGGAAGGATGTTTCTGGCCGGGATCGTTCCCGGAATCGTCGCCGGGCTCATGCTGATGATCGCCATCTATATCGTTGCCCGAATCAAGAACCTTCCGGCCCAGCCGTGGCAGGGCATGATGGAGATCGTGCGCGCGGGCGGCAGCGCGTTCTGGGGCCTGCTGCTGGTGGTCATCATCCTGGGGGGCATTTATGGCGGCGTGTTCACGCCGACGGAGGCTGCCGCGGTGGCCGCGATCTACGCCTTCTGGGTGGCGCTGTTCGTCTATCGCGACATGGGCCCGCTCAAGGGCCATCCGTGGCGCAAGGACGACGAAGGCATCCACGCCATGATCGGCCGTAACATATGGATTTCGCTGCGCTGCCTGCCGATGACGCTGTTTCACGCCGATACCAGAAAGGTGCTGGTGGAATCGGCGCGCACCACGATCATGCTGATGTTCATCATCGCCAACGCCCTGCTTTTCGCCTTCGTGCTGACGACGGAGCAGATTCCCCAGACGATCACCAACTGGATGCTCGACATGGGCTTCAACTGGTGGACCTTCCTTATCGTGGTCAACCTTCTGCTGCTGCTGGGCGGTCAGTTCATGGAGCCGTCGGGCCTTCTGCTGATCGTGGCTCCGGTGGTCTTTCCCATCGCCCTCAAACTGGGGGTCGATCCGATACACCTCGGCATCATCATGGTGGTGAACATGGAGATCGGCATGATCACGCCGCCCATCGGGCTCAACCTGTTCGTGACGTCGGGCGTGACCGGCATGAACCTCGTCCAGGTGACGCGTGCCGCGCTGCCTTGGGTCGGGATTCTTCTGATGTTCCTTGTCCTGGTCACCTATGTGCCGGGCCTGTCCACATGGCTGCCGTACAGCCTGATGGGGCCCGAAACGACGGGACGCTGAATGCCGTAGCGGAGCCGGTGACAGGCGTGTAAAAACGGTACTCCGTCCCCTTTCCATGCGGTTCCGGCCCGGCTAACGTTCCCTACCATGATCGAATACCTTTCCGACCCGACCATCTGGCTGAGTTTCGTCACCCTTGCGCTGCTCGAGATCATTCTCGGCATCGACAACATCATCTTCATCTCCATCATCGCGGAAAAGCTTCCTCCGGAACGGCGCGGCCCCGCCCGGCTCGTCGGGCTGTCACTCGCGCTGCTGATGCGTATCCTCCTGCTGTTTTCGATCACCTGGATGATCAAGCTGACGGCGCCTGTCTTCCAGGTGCTGGATCATGGGTTCTCCTGGCGCGATATCATCCTTTTTTCGGGCGGCCTGTTCCTGCTGGCCAAGGCGACAATCGAAATCTACGAAACGGTCGAAGCCCACGAATCCAGATCCGACCCATCCAGAGTCGCCGCGGGCTTCGCCGGGGTGATCGTCCAGATCATCCTCATCGATGCTGTGTTCTCGATCGATTCGATCCTGACGGCGGTGGGACTGACCGACGAACTCCGGTGATGATCGCCGCGGTCGTCGTGGCAATTGCCGTCATGATGGCGGCGGCGGCGCCGGTATCGGCCTTCGTCGAACGGCACCTGTCGATCAAGATGCTGGCGCTCGCGTTCCTGGTCCTGATCGGCATGGTGCTGGTCGCCGACGGTCTGGGATTCCACATCCCGAAGGGCTACGTCTATGCCGCGGTCGGCTTCTCGTTGTCGGTGCAGGCGCTGGTCCTGATCGCCAACCGGCGCC